>JAXDMA010000310.1:0-3915 GCA_034666305.1 Vulcanimicrobiota bacterium | reverse complement strand
GTGTACGCGACCTTGACGACGCGCGCGGTGAGCGCGTCGCTGTGCGGCCGGGTGGCGACGGCTCCCAGGCCTATGACCGCCGCGAGAACGACGACGATGATGATGATGTTGCGACGACGGTTCACGGGGCCCCCGAATCGACGATGGCGAGCGGGTCGGCGACGCCGACCGATGCGCGCAAGCGCGCGAGCGCGTTGAGATAGTTGACGCGTGCGGCGACGAGGTCGTTCGCGGCCGAGAGCGCGCTCTGCTCCGCGGCGGTGGCGTCGGTGAGCGAGATCAAGCCGTTGCGATACTGCAGCTGCGCGATGCGCGCCGACTCGGCGCCGTAGCGCTGCGCTTCGCGCTGGGTCGCGAGGTTGGCGCTCGCGGTTTGGACCGCGCGCAGCGCCTGGCGCACGTCGGTCGCGACGCCGGACTCGACCGATGCGAGCGTCCCTTCGGCGGCGATGAGCTGCGCGCGCGCGGCGCGGTGCGCGGCGCGGCGCGCACCGTATTCGATGAACGGGATCGTGAGCGTCTCGGTGGCGCCGATTTGCCAGAAGCCGGGCCGCTGCGGCGGACCTGCGGCGAACGCCGACGCCGGGCTCTCGGTGTTGCCGAACGCGCCGCTGAGCTGGAGCTGTGGCCGGCGATCCGTTTCGATCGCGGCGTCCGCCAGCCGTGCGACGGCGATCAGCGAGCGCGCGCTGGCGACGTCCGCGCGCGCGGCCAGCGCCGCGGCGACGAGCGTTTCGACCGGCGCGCGCGGGAGCGGCGGCTCCGGCAGCGTGTCGGGCAGCGCGAAGGCCGTGTCGGGCGGCGCACCGATGCGTTGCGCGAGCGATTCGACCGCATTGACCTGGCTCGCGCGCGCCGACGTGAGGTTCGCGACGCTGCGCAGCTCGTTGACTTGGGCGCGGAGCACGTCGACGCCGGCGGCGCGGCCCACCCGTTCCTGCGCGCGCGCGACGGCGAGAAGCTGCTGCTGGTACGCCTCGTCGCTCTCGGCGAGCCGTGCCGCTTCGCGCTGCTGCACGGCACCGTAGAACGCCGCCGCGACGTCGGTGGCAAGCTGCTGTTCCGCGCGCCGCAGGTCTTCGCGCGAAGACTCGACTTGGCGTTTGGCCGATTGTGCTTGAATCTGCGCGAGCGATCCGTTGTAGAGGTTGAACGTCGTGCCGATCTGCGCGACGTTTTGCGAGAACACTTGCGGCGGCTGCAGCCCGAATTGGCTCAGCGATCCGCCGCTCGCGTTGTGGCTTTTCGACACCTGGTTCTGCAGCGTGCCCGCGAGCGTCGGAAACTCCGCCGCATGCTCGCGCGCGTAGGTCGACTCGTTCGACGCCAACGTCGCGCGCCGGTTGAGCACCGCCGGATCGTGGTCGAGCGCGAACCGGACCGCGGCACGCAGATCCAGCGGCGCGGCGGCGGCCGGAGCGGCGGTAGGCACGGCGAAGGCGGCGAACGCGACAAACGCGGCGCCCGAGGCGAAAAGGCGCACCGTCAGCCGTTCGTTTTTGCGCCGTAGGCCGCGAAACAGGCCGTCAGCAGCAGCATGATGATGGCTGTCGCCCATGCCGCGCCGCCGGGGACCCGGCCGACGCGGTTCATTCCCAGGGCGATCAGCGCCGTCGCCCAGATGACGAAGACGTTGAGCGCGCCCAGGAAACCGCCGAGAGCGCCTTTCGCGCCGGGCACGAGCAGCGCCAAGCTCGGCAGCGCGCGCTGCACGGCGCTGGTCGTCTCGAACGAGTCGGTGCCGCGCAGCGCCACGATCGCGCCGAGCACGAGCGAGGCGAGCCCGGTGCCCACCACGGAGACCGTGATGCTGAGCGCGTAGAATTTCTTGAACGTGCCGTCACCGCGCGTCGCCGCATTTGCGATCAGCATGAGCAGCGCCTGAAGGAGGCCGACCACGAGGATTCCGGGCGGGATGAAGGCCCACGAGAACTTCGCGATGAGCGTGGAGAAGCTCATCATCATCGCGATCTGTTTTTGCTGCTGATCGGCCGGGAGCTTCGCGATCGTTTCGTTCGCCGCGAACTGCGCCGGCAGACTGGTTTCCATCGCGTGAACGACGGCCGGCCCGACGAGCAGCGTCCCGGCGACTCCGAGCAAGGCCGCGACGAGAAACGCCCAGCCCCAAACCGGTACCTGCCGGATCCGATCGAATGCGGCGTTGGGCGCGATGATGATGTCGACGACGTTGGCGAGGCCGCTGCGGCGTTCGACAGGTGGCTGGGACGTGCTCAAAGCTCTCTCCCGTGAAACGAGCGATAGACACCCAGACTTACCGGGCGTTCGGAGGCGGTGTTTCGCCGAGGAGGCTGCGAATCCCGAGTTTTCGCTCCACAACCTTGCGCGCGCGCTCCAAATCGGCTTCGCGCATCTCCAGCAGCTTGAGCCGCAGGTAGGAGCGCACGAGGCGGATGGAGCGCCGGGAGTACAGCGCGCTCGCGGCGAGCGGTCGCTGTGACGGCCTCGGTTTTGGGCTTGCGGCCGGAAGTGGAACCGTGGACGCCTGTGCCGGGGTCGCGGGCGTCGAACAGAAGAGCACCAGCCCGGCGCAGGTGAAGATCGCGTGTCTCACGCTCATCGTTCCCACCGCGCCAGCCTCCGACTAGGACCCTCCTTGAATCCCGACACCTTCGTCGTCCCGGCTCCGCCAAGCGAGCCCTACCTGCGCATCGTCCCGCTCGGCGGCTGCGGTGAGATCGGCCGCAACATGACGGTCATCGAGACCAACGACGACATCGTCGTCGTCGACTGCGGCCTGATGTTTCCCGACGAAGAGATGTTCGGGGTCGACATCGTCATCAACGATTTCACGTACCTGCGCGAGCGCCAGGACAAGTTCCGCGCGCTGCTCGTGACGCACGGGCACGAAGATCACATCGGCGGCATCCCGTACCTGCTGCGCGAGTTTCCGAAGGTTCCGGTGGTCGGCACGCCGCTCTCGATCGCGCTGATCAAGGCGAAGCTCAAAGAGCACAAGCCGGGTGAATGGAACGCGCGCGAGGTCGAACCGGGCGACAAGGTCGCGTACGGGGCGATCGAGGCGCAGTTCATCCACATCAACCACTCGCTGGCCGGTGCCTGCGCGCTCGCGATCCGCACGCCGGTGGGCATCGTGTTCCACACCGGCGACTTCAAGTTCGACCAGACACCGATCGACGGCGATCCCGCCGACTTCGCTTCGATCGCGCGCGTCGGCGACGAAGGCGTCATGGTGATGCTGTCCGACTCGACCAACGCCGAGCGGCCCGGCCACACGCTCTCCGAGCGCATCGTGGGCGAGGCGTTCTCCAACATCTTCGCGCGCGCCAACGGCCGGCTGATCGTGACCTCGTTCGCGTCGAACGTGCCGCGCATCCAGCAAGTGGTCGACCAGTGTAAGCGCTACGGCCGCAAGCTCGCGTTTCTGGGCCGCTCGCTGCAGAACGTCGTGCAGTTCGCGCGTCAGCTCGGCTACCTCGACATCCCCGAACAGCTCGTGATCCGGCTCGAGGACGTCGACCAGCATCCGCCCGAGCAGGTGTGCGTGATGACGACGGGCTCGCAGGGCGAACCGATGTCCGCGCTCACGCGGCTGTCGGTGCGCGATCACAAGCAGTTCAAGATCGTCCCCGGCGACACGGTCGTGATCTCCGCGACGCCCATTCCCGGCAACGAGAAGTCGGTCTCGAAGACGATCAACAACTTGTACCGGCTCGGTGCGAACGTGATCCACGGCAGCTCCGGCAACGCGCACGTGTCCGGGCACGCGTCGCAAGAAGAGCTGCTGCTGATGCTCAACCTCGTGCGGCCGAAGTATTTCATCCCGATCCACGGCGAGTACCGCATGCTCGTCACGCACGGCCGGCTCGCGCAGCAGACAGGCGTCGCGGGCGACAACGTGTTCGTGGCCGAGAACGGCGACGTGCTGGAGTTCAC
>JAXDMA010000309.1:0-5673 GCA_034666305.1 Vulcanimicrobiota bacterium | reverse complement strand
GCCGGTTTGCGAGCGCGCGGCTTGACGCTGCGCACCAGCGCGCTCGTGCGCATGTGAAGCCGGTTCACGAGCGCGACCGCTTCGGCGTGATGGCCCGTCGTCGAACCGAGCGTGACGAGGTTGCGGAAGATGTCCTCGTAGCGGTCGTCGTGCAGCAGCATCACCGGGATGTTCGCGCGGCGCAGATCGCCAGCGAGACGGTCTTGCGCATCGATGCCGATCGCAAGGTCGGCGTGCAGCGCGACGATCCGCTCCGTCGCAATCGAGGCGAACGTCGCGACGACCGGCAGGCGCTTCGCGCGCGGCGGATAGTCGGTGTACGACGAAACGCCCACGACGCGGTCGCCCGCGCCGACCGCGAACAGATCCTCGGTCATCGACGGCACGAGCGACACGATCCGCCGCGGTTGTGTCGCGGTGGCCGGATCACCGGCGATCAACGTTGCGGAGTGCGTGCACGCGGCGAGCGCAACGACCGCCGCGAGCAATGTCAGCCGCATCCGGCGAGGATCGCCGCGGGGACTACGGCGTCCTCCCCCGAACAGAACGGCCTCGAGTTCGCGTGCGCGGGAAGCCGGTGAGAATCCGGCACGGTCGCGCCACTGTCAGCGGGGAGCCGCTGCGGTCACGGTTCGCAAGAACTGGAAGGCCGCAGCATTAGGTGCCGATCCGCAGAGTCAGGATACCGGCGCGCGGACGTTTCCTCTGATCCCTCGCTTGAAGGGAAGGACTCTGATGACGATCCGCACGTTCGCGGCGCTCTGCGCCGCCCTGACCACGCTCTGCGCCGCACCGGCACTCGCGCAGGAGACGCCACAGCCGCAAGCCGGCGCGACACCCGCACCGCTCGAAGAGATCGGCCGGGTCAGCACCAGCGACCGGCGCGACGAGCCGGCCGGGGCCACCAGCAAGACGACGTACGTCGTCACAAAAGCCGACATCGTCCGGCGCGGCTTCACCAACGTCGCCGCCGCGCTCGAAGGCGTTCCCGGCGTCGCAATCACCCGCACCGGACCCATCGGGTCGTCGGCGAGCGTCACGATTCGCGGCACGGGCTCGAACCAAACCCTCGTCCTGCTGGACGGACGTCCACTCGCGGGCGCGCAGCTCGGCGCGCTCGACCTCGGCGCGCTGCCGACGGCGGGCGTCGAGCGCATCGAAGTGGTCGAAGGCGGCGGCGCGACGCTGTACGGCACGGGCGCGATCGGCGGCGTGATCAACATCGTCACGTCGCCGCGTAATCGCCGCGACACCATCGCGACCTTGTCGACGGCGACCTTCGGCGAGCGCGCGTTCGTGGTCGACGCGCCCAATTTCACGTTCGAGCGCCGCATCGCGCGCAACGACTTCAGCTATCCCGCGTTTGGCGGCGATCCCGCCGGCGTGCGCGACGACGTCGACCTTGCCTCCACGGCGTTTCGCGGGCGGACCGCGGCGCGGCTAGGCGCGCTCGGCCTCGCGCTCGACGCCGGCATCGTCGCGCGCCACCTGGGCGTCCCCGGACCGGCATCGTTCACCACGCCGAACGCGCGCCAGGACGACGTGAACGCCGACGCGCGCGCATCGCTGTCGCGTACGACGACACGCGCCGTGACGACGCTGGATCTCACCGGCACGCGCGAGTCGATCGTGTATCGCGATCCGGTCGCCGCGGAGAGTTTCACGGGATTGCCGTTCTCGTACCTCAACGTCGAGGCGCGCGCGCAGGCGTCGCTGCGCAACGTCGTGCAGAACGACGGCGGCGCGCTGGTGTACGGCGTCGATCTCGCTCGCGGCGTCGACCGCATCGACGCAGGCGACGGTAATCCCCCTACGCACGCCTTCGCGCAGACTGCGGTGTACGCGCAAGACCAGTTCCGGCTGTCGAGCGCCGTGCGCGCGTACGCGGGGCTGCGCGCGGAGCGCGACGGCGCACTGGGCGGCGCGCTCGCGCCGTCGCTGGGCGGGACGTGGAGCTTCGGCGACGGGTTGGCATTGCGCGCGAACGCATCCACCGCGTTCCGGGCGCCGACCGCGCTGGATTTGTACTATCCCGGTTTCTCGAACCCCAACTTGCATCCGGAACGCACGAAGAGCCTCGACGTCACCCTCGAGGCGGCGCGCGTTCTCGGCGGCGCGAGCATCGGATATTTCGTGACGGCCGGGAACGATCTGATCGTCGTGGCCGCAGCGGGGCCGCTGAACGTGCAGAAAGCCGTGATCGGCGGGCTGACGCTCGACGTGCGCACGCGCCCGCTGCACGGCGTCACCGCGCGCATCAACCTGACCGATGTGTTTCGCGCGCAAGACCTCACCTCGGGCGAGCGGCGGCTGCCGCGGCGGCCGGTGATCGTGTCGAACGTGGAGCTCGCGTACGCGGGCGCGCCGCGCACGCTGCTCGCGGCGGCGGGAGTCGTCGCGCATTCCGTCGGGCTGAGCGCAGATCCGTTCGGCAGCGCGCAGCCGTTCACACGCGTCGATGCGTACGCGCGCTTGCGCATCGCGCCGCGTGCGCTGCTGTCGCTGCGCGTGTACGACCTCGGTGGGGAGCGCTACGAAGAGAGCGGCGGCTTCCCGATGCCGGGCCGTTCGTTCGCGCTCGAGCTGTCGACGCGCTGACGAGCGTGCGGGTGCCGCGCATCGTCGCGCTGGGCGCGCTGGCCGTACTGGTGCCGATCGCGATGCTGATCGGCGTCGCGTTCGGCGGTGCGGCGCTCGCACCCGACGCGCTGATGCAGGCGCTGCTGCACCCGTCGGCGGGCGGCGACGCGAGCACGATCGTGTGGCAACTGCGCGTGCCGCGCGTCGCGATAGCCGCGGTGGTCGGCGCGTCACTCGCGCTCGCGGGCGCGCTGCTGCAGGCGCTGCTGCGCAATCCGCTCGTCGATCCGTATCTCACCGGCGTGTCGAGCGGCGCCGGCGCGTCGATCGCGATCGCGACGACGCTCGGCGTCGCGCCCGCGCTCATCACGCCGATGGGCTTCGTGTCGGGACTCGCGACGTCGGTACTAGTCGCCGTGCTCGCGCGGCGCGGACCGCGGCTCGACCCCGAACGGCTCGTGCTCGCCGGCGTGTCGTTGTCCGCATTGTTGTCGGCGTTCATCACGATCGCGATCGAACGGCTCGCGCGCGGCACCGCGAGCGAAGCGATACTCGCGTGGCTTGCAGGCTCGCTCGCGGGACGCGGCTGGAACGATCTCGCGGCCGCCGCGCCCGAAGCGCTGCTCGGCGTCGCGATCGGCGCGGCGACGATACCGGCGCTCAACGTGCTGCGCCTCGGCGAAGGCCGCGCCGCAGCGCTGGGCGTCGACGTGACGCGCTTACAGTGGTCACTTTTGATCGCTGCGACGCTGCTCACGGCGTCGGCCGTCGCGCTCGCGGGGTTGCTCGGATTCGTCGGTCTGATCGTGCCGCATCTCGCGCGCCGCGTCGTCGGCGCGGATTTGCGCGTGCTCGTTCCGGCGAGCATCTTGACCGGCGCGTCGCTCGTCGTGCTCGCCGACGCGCTCGCGCGCACGGTCGCGGCGCCGGCTGAGATTCCGCTGGGAGTATTGCTTGCTTTCGTCGGCGTGCCGACATTCTTGGTCCTCTATTTGCGCGGTACCGCACGCGCTTATGCCTGAGCGCGACGGGTGAAGGTCCTGCCTCGGGCGTACTGTGGCCGGATGAAGTTGTATGCGGTGCGGCCGGCTCTGGCGGTCGCCGTTTTTGCTGCCGCGATCCTAGCGGCATGCGGTGGTGGCGGCGGCGGAGGCGGTGCCGTTCCGGGCGGCGGCGGTGGCGGCGGCGGTGCAACGCCGGTACCAACGGCAGTGCCGACTGCGACACCGCCGGCAGTGAACTTCACCAAAGGCGCTGCAGGCGTCGTTCCGCTCGGCACATTCGCGTCGAATTCGTTTTCGTCGTCGATGCTCGGCGCGTCGACCGACGGCACGTTCGTCATTCAAAGCACGGACACGCCCGGCCGGCCTAGCGGCAGCAGCTTCACCCTGACCGAATACAACGTCACCGCGAGCGAAAGTGCGGCCGGCGTGACGTCGTCGACCTCCAAGGCGCGAATCGCGAGCACGGTGGGACGAGAAGGCACGAACGCGGTTCTGCCGTTCCGTTCGCGTCTCGATCCGCGTACGGGCGCGTCTCAGCTGTTCCGCGGCCGGTCGACGATGTCGGTCATACAAGGTGGTGGTCGCAGCGCGCAAAGCGTGCGCCACGTCAACACGCTTAGCGTCGGCACGACGCGGACGTTCCACATTCAGCAGGGGACGATCACCGGCGTCGGCGGCACATGCACGCCGCCGCAGATCACAGTCGGGACGGGCTGCTATATCGATGACGTTGCGACGCTCAAGGCCGTAGGCACGAACTCGTATGTTTGGGTCGACAATAACATCAATGCGAGCTACAACCTGACGCAGACCGACTGGAACGCGACTCAGACCACGTTCGATGCGGACTACGCGCGCGAGACAGCGGCGTTCGCACCGGCGTTCAACGCCGGCCTCGCGCCGTTCACGGGCACGAATGCCGGCGGCAACACTTATCTGCAATGCGACTCGAATGGTGGGACGCTCGCCCAGTCCGTGCCACCGTACCAGGCGACACCAGATCTCAGCGGCGCCGACCCGCACATCAGCATTCTCGTCACCAACGCGCTCGAGAACACCGGTGAGGGCGGCTACTTCGACTTCAGCAACGACCTGAACGACCAGGAGCTGAACTGCATCGCTCATCCGCACGTGCCCAGCAACAACCTTCCGATGTTTGTAATCGGCGCCGACAAGTACCCGACTAGCGGCGGCGGTACGGTCACGGACGAGAACTACTGGCGTACCCAAGACATGGTGCGCTCGGTTCCGCATGAGTTCCAGCACTATCTCCACGCGCTCAACAAAGTGCTCGTACCGGACCTCGTCAATTCGTCGGGACCGCGAGGTGTCTTCGATGACGCTTTCGTCGATGAGGGCGATTCGATGCTCGCCGAGGACCTGGTCCTTGGTGCAGGCGCGAACCCGCCGCAGTCGCCAGACTCGCGTCTGCTCGGCTTCGAGTATATGTTCACCCCAGGCAACTACTCGCTGACGGCGTTTGCGGGTTACGACGTTGATCCGCTCGGCAGCGGGACGTCGTATGGATTCTTCCGCTCGACCGCGGGGAACTACGGCGGCGCGTATCTCTTCGCGCGGTACCTGTATGATCGCTTCGGCGGCGACGCGGCGCTGCATCGCGTTTACACCGATCTGACGCCGGGGCCCTCGAACAGCGCGAACGTCTCGCCGATCCAAACCGAAGCCAACGGTGAGTCGTTCGCGCAGGTCTACAGCGAATTCGCGGGCGCGCTCGCCGCGCGCAACACGCAGTCGAGCGACGCGCGGTTCAAGTTCGGTTCGAACGTCCTGCTCGATGGTTTGACGACGATGGCCATCCCCGGCGGCGCTACGTGGAACCTCCGTTTCAACGGCCCGCGTTCGCCGCAAGACCTCACGAGCGCGACGCCCGGTTCGTCGCCGCGCATCAAGCTCACACCAGGCAACAGCGTCAGCATGAAGCTCATTACGGGTGCGACGCTGTTCCCGAACGTCGCACCGGCGGGCGGCGCCGTCGTATCCGGCAGCGTGTCGGGCGCGCCGGCCTCGTCGATCGACGGCCTGATGGTGCAAGGCTCGTACGGAGATGGGGGTGCATGCTTCGGACCCT
>JAXDMA010000308.1:0-5472 GCA_034666305.1 Vulcanimicrobiota bacterium | reverse complement strand
ACGCCGGTCGTGCGCTTGAACCGCGCCGTCGCGATCGGCATGGCGTACGGCCCGCAGGAGGCGCTCGAGCTCGTCGATGGACTGCGCGACGAGCCTACGCTGCGGGCGTACCATCTGCTGCCGAGCGTGCGCGGCGATCTGCTGTTCAAGCTCGACCGCCGCACCGAAGCGCGCGCCGAGTTCGAACGCGCCGCATCGCTCGCGCACAACGCGCGCGACCGGCATTATTTGCTCGAACGCGCGGCAGCCTGTCGATTCTGAGCGGCACCGTTCGACGTACCGGTGAGGAGCGCAAACAAAGCCCCGCACCGAATGGAGAACCTCGTGAAGATCGTAACGACTGCTACCCGCCTGCTGCTCGGAGCCGGCCTCGTTTTCGCCGGCGGCACCATGTACTTTATCAGCCATCCGCCGCCGCTGCCCGGGCTCGCCGGCGATTTCAACACCGTGTTCTTCGCGTCGCACTACGCGCTCTTCGTGGGCGCGGTGCAGTTGGCGATCGGGGTGTTGTTGCTGCTGAACCGTTTCGTCCCGGTCGCGCTCATCATGCTCGGCGCGTTCGTCTACAACAGCTTCGCCTTCCATGCGACGATGGCGCCGAGCTCGCTGTGGGCGCCGTTCGTCCTGATCGCCCTCGCGCTGCCCACCGCGCTGCGATACCGCGCGGCCTTCGCGGCTTTCTTGACCGCCGCGCCGGAACCGTACCCGCAGGCTCCGCGCGCGGATGCCGGCCCCCGGCCGTGACGCGGCATGAAATTCCGTTCAGGTTTGGAGGGGAAAAAAGGTTCTTTACTCAAATCGAACCGTCCAGTATACCAAATTCCCCACATCCCAAGTCCCAAATGCCGCAACCGTAGGGTGTCGCTCTTATGAAGAAGCTGCTTGCTTTCGCGTTCGCCGCCGTCCTCGCCACGACGAGGGCTGCCCTTGCGGACGACGCCACCGATGCGAAGATCCAGGCGCTCCAGGCCCAGATGGACTACTTCAAGACCCAGCTGGAGATCCTCAAAGCGCAGAGAGCCGCGCCGCCTCGCGCGCCCGAGGCTCGCGCGGCCCCGCCGCCCGGGGGCATCTATAAGAAGCCCGGCGACGCGCTGACGTTCACCAACGGCGGCGCCGACGAGGTGACGCTGTACGGCAACCTCGACCTCTCGCTCGATCACACGACCAAGGGTCTGAAGAATTTCTATCCGTCGTCGGGCGACTCACCGACCGGCAACGTGAGCTGGCAGAGCGCGGTCTCGACGAACCTGTCGTACATCGGCGTGCGCGGCCTGCACAAAATCGGCAAGCGAAGCAACGTCGTGTACCAGCTCGAGACGCAGCTCGACATTTCGTCGACGGCCGGCACGGTGTACTCGAACTCGAACAACGACAACGTCGTCAAAGGCGCGCTGACGTCGCGCAATAGCTTCTTGGGCGTGTCGACGCCGATCGGCACGTTCCGCTTCGGCAAGACCGATGCGCCGTACAAGAACTCGACCGCGCGCATGAACCCGTTCAACGGCCAGCTCGGCGATTATGCCGTGATCATGGGGAACTCCGGCGGCGACAACCGCGTGGAGTTCGGCACGCGGCTCGACCACTCGCTATGGTGGGACTCACCGTCGAACTGGGGCGGCCTCGCGCTCAGCCTGCTGGTGTCGCCGGGGCAGAACCGCTCCTCCGACAACGGCATCACGGCGTCGGGTGAAGTGGGCTGCGCGGGCGGCAACGCACCGGGCAGTGGCGCGGGCGCACCGCTGTGCAACGACGGTTCGTTCGGTTCGGCGTACAGCGTGATGGGTTCGTGGACGAATCCGCGCAAGAACTTCTACCTCACCAGCGCGTACGAAATGCACAAGAGCGTGAACCGCATGGGCGACCTCGCCGGCGATCCGCGCGACATCGGCGACGAGCAGGCGTGGAAGGTCGGCTTCCAGTGGGCGCTCAGCCAGCACACCACCGTGAACGCGATCTACGAAGAGCTCAGCCGCAGCATCGCGCAGGCGCTGCAGTTCCAAAACGAACGCCAGCGTACCGGCTACTGGCTCGCACTGACGCAACAGCTCGACAAGAACAGCAACATGAACTTCGGCTGGGCGCACGCGAACGCGTCGGTGGGGGATCTCCCGCAGCACAACACGCCGCTCGCGGGCATCAACCCCGACAACTCGGCCAACATGTACACGTTCGCGTACAAGCACAACCTCGACCGCCACTTCTCGTGGTACGTCGACTACGCGTTGACGCTCAATCACCCGGACGCGCACTACGACTTGGGCGCGGGCGGCCGCGGCCTCACGACGGACTGTCACGACGGTTCGTCGATCACGGCCTTCGATCCGACGGTGAACCCGCCGGTGAGCGGAGTCGGACCGCGCTGCTACACGGGCGGACGGATCCAAGGCCTCTCCGGCGGCCTGAAGTTCCAGTTCTAACGTAGGTCGCCGCCTGGGGGACCCTCCGGCGTAAGCGGGAGGGTCTCCGCCGGGCCGAGCCGGTAGCAAAGACCCGGCGATCTGCCAGGGTCGCGCCAAGCGAGTCCAAGGCCGGCGTGGTGGGATTGCCCGATGGCGAAACGTCCAGATTCCGTTCGGGGCGGGCGTCGTGGTACGCTCGTACAAGGCCGGGGCCCGGTTTCGGCCGAAATATGGAGTAACGTGTCCGCGCGCGCCCTTTTGCTATCCGTCGTCCTCGTGTTCGCCGGCCTCTCAGGCTGCAGCGGCGGCGGCTTCGTGCCCGGCGGGCCCCACTCGCTCGGCTCGGCCAAGCTGGACGCGATCGTGCGGACCTACGCGTCGGCGAACTCCGTGGACCCCAAGCTCGTTGCCTCCGTCATCGACGCGGAGTCTCACGGCGACCCGAGCGCCGTCTCGCGCGTCGGCGCCCAGGGACTGATGCAGCTGATGCCCGGAACCGCCTCGATGTACGGCGTCGCCAACCCGTTCGATCCGAACATGAACGTGGACGGCGGGACGCGTTATCTCCGCGACCTGCTGCGCCGGTATAAAGGAAACGTTCGACTCGCGGTCGCCGCGTACAATGCGGGACCCGGCGCGGTCGATGCGGCCCACGGCGTTCCGCCGTACGCCGAGACGCGCGCGTACGTCGACCGCGTCGTCGCCGGCATCCGCTAGCGGGATGGC
Organism: Vulcanimicrobiota bacterium; assembly: GCA_034666305.1. Lineage (GTDB taxonomy): Bacteria > Vulcanimicrobiota > Vulcanimicrobiia > Vulcanimicrobiales > Vulcanimicrobiaceae > Vulcanimicrobium. The sequence continues at coordinate 2,344 of JAXDMA010000308.1, read as the reverse complement.
GACCTTCCCGGGCGTGCGTACGCCCATGCTAGCGCGCGCGGCACCGCCTCGTACGCCGCGGCTGCTGCGCATCCTCGATTCGTACGTCCTCAAAGAAGTCGCCGCGCCGTTCGGCTTCGCGCTCGCCGCGTTCTTCCTGTTCTGGTTCGCCAACATCTTCGTGCTCGCCGCGGACTACATCGTGAACAAAGGCGCGCCGATCTTTTTGGTGCTGCGGTTCCTCGTGTTCCGCATGCCGCAGGCGACGCCGATGGCGTTTCCGTTCGCGTGCTTGTTCGGCACGCTGCTAGGTATGGGACGCCTCGCCGCGGACAACGAGATCAGCGCGCTGCGCACGTCGGGCGTATCGTTCTTCCGCATCATCCGCCTGCCGCTGATCGCGGGCGTGCTGGTGGCGTACGGCGCGTTCCAGGTCAACGAGCGGATCGCGCCCGTGGCGACGGACCTCTCGACGCGCAGCTTCTACCAGATCCTGTACAAGTCGCAGACGCTGCCGATCGAACCGAACATCTTCCGCTCGGATCCGTCGACCGGCAACACGTTCTACATCCAGTCCGTCGCGCCCGACGGCAAGTCGATGAACAACGTCATGATCTACCAGCCGGACCGCACCACGCCCTACGTGCAAGTTCTCACCGCCAAGAAAGCGCGGATCGAAGGCACGACGATCGTGCTCGACCACGCGGTGCGCACGCAGATCAAGTCGGACGGGCAGATCGGCGCGGTCGACGTGCTGGCAAAAGAGTTACGCCTGTCACTGCCGATGGGCGACAACGGCCAGAATTTTCTCAGCGCGTCGTTCAATGATACGTACACCATGAACACCGAGCGGCTCGCGCAGCAGATCAAGTTCCGCAAGCAAACCGGTCAGGGCGGTACGGACCTCTCGGCGCAAGAGCTCACGCTGGGTCAGAAGTACGCCTATCCGGTCGCGTCGTTCATCGCGGTGATCGTTGCGCTGCCGCTGGCGGTCAAGTTCGGGAAGAAAGGCCGCACGCTGGGCATCGTGCTGTCGATCATCGTGCTGTTCATCTATTACGGCATGGTCGCGCTTGCCGGCGCGTTCGGCAAGAACGGCGCGCTCGATCCGTACGTCGCCGCATGGTTGCCGAACGTGATCGCAACCGTCGCCGGCGGCTATCTCGTCTGGCGCGAGGACCGGTGAACCGGGTAGCGCGTCGAGCGAGCGCGATCGCCGTCGCGCTCTCGTTTGCCATTTGCTCCGTCCCCGTGCCCGCTTGGGCTCAGGAGGGCGACGACACCGCCCGCGCGCTCGCGCTGCTCGCAAAAGGCTGCGGCACGCCGGCCGCATCGGCGTTCGAGGTGGCACAAGCGACGACGCCGGCGCCCACGCCGACCGCCTCGGCCTCACCGACGACGCCGCCGTACGTCGGGCCGCCCGTAGCGCCCCAGGGGCCGCAGATTCTCGTCCCGCCGCCGCCGTCACCCTCGCCCGGCGCGGTCACGCCGCCGCCCGTGCCGAGCGCGTCCCCCGCGCCCAGCGGCTCGCCGGCGCCGGTGATCATCACGCCGCAAACCGTGCCGCCGTCGAGCAGCCCCATCCCGGCGCCGCACGTGAGCGCCGGACCCGTCGGCCTGCCGTCGCCCGAAGCGGCGGGGTCGCCGTCGCCCGCGCCGGGCGAAATTCTCGAGCCGAACACGTACGCGATCTTGGGCGAGCACCTCTCCGGCGAGAACAAGGCCACCGGCGAGTTCGATCTCGACAAGAACGTCAACATCTTCTACCAAGACGGCGTGCTTGGCGGCGATCACGCGCACTACGACGGCAAGCGCTACATCGACATCACGGGCAACACGTTCGTGAAGAACCGCACCGGCGACACGATCCTGTACGCGGAGTCGGTGCGCTTCGACGAGTTCACGCAGAAGGCAACGCTGATCCGCGGGCGCGGCGAGTCGACGCAAGGCGTCGAGCAAGGAAAGCTGCATTTCTCCGGCACGACGATGGTGACCGACCGCGCCGGCACGACGCACGTCGAGCGCGCGAACATCACGACGTGCGAGAACCCGCGCGGCGGCTACCATCTCGAGTCCAAGACACTCGACGTGTATCCCGGCGACAAGGCCGTCGCGCGTTCGGCGGTGCTGTTCCTGGGTGCGCTGGCGATCTTCTATTTGCCGATCGTCGTGATCTCGCTGCACCACGACGAGCCCGGCTCGCGCCGCAATCCCGGCTTCTTGCCGATCGTCGGCTACTCGCAGGCCGAAGGCTTCTGGGTCAAAGCGCGCCTCGGCTTCTCCCCGAGCGACTACTACTACGGCTACTACCGCATCGAAGAGTACACGCGCATCGGGCTCGGCCTGGGCTACGTCGCCACGCTGC
>JAXDMA010000307.1:0-11146 GCA_034666305.1 Vulcanimicrobiota bacterium | reverse complement strand
CCGCGCGCGGAATGACCCCTCAATCCTTGGCGATGTAGTCCAGGGACCCGTACCGCCCGGTCGCGAGCTTCTGGCGCTGCATCAGCAGGTCGTCGAGCAGCGCGCTCGCGCCGATGCGGAACAGGTCGGGCGACAGCCACGGGTCGCCCAGCGTTTCGTCCAGCAGCACCAAGTACGCGATCGCGGCTTTCGTGTTGCGCACGCCGCCTGCGACCTTGAGCCCGCGCCGCTCGCCGGTGCGGCGTTCGAAGTCGCGGATCGCTTCGGCCATCACGAGGGCCGTCGCGAGCGTCGCGGACGTGCCGATCTTGCCGGTCGACGTCTTGATCACGTCGGCGCCGGCTTCGAGCGCGAGGTCGCTCGCGCGGCGTGTCGCGTCGTACGAGCCCAACTCGCCCGTCTCGAGAATCGCTTTGAGGTGGATCGGTCCGCAGAGCTTCTTCACGGCGGCGATCTCCGCGAACACCTTTGATTCCTCGCCGGCGAGGAAGGCGCCGCGGTCGATCACCATGTCGATCTCGTCGGCGCCGGACTCCAGCGCCGCTTCGGTGTCGCGCAGCTTCACGTCCAGCGAGGAGAGCCCGCTCGGAAACGCGGTCGCGACCGAGGCGATCTTCACGCCGGTGCCCTGGAGCGCTTCCTTCGCAACCGCGACCAAATTCGGATACACGCACACGGCGGCCACGCGCGGAGCACCCGGCGCGGGGTAGGCGGCCTTCGCGCACAGCGAGCGCACGCGCCCCGGCGAATCGCGGCCTTCCAGCGTGGTCAGGTCGATGCAGCTGATCGCGAGGTCGATCGCCGCAAGCTTCGCCTCGTTCTTGATCGAGCGCTTGGCAAAACCCGACGCGCGGGCTTCGAGCATCACGGCATCGACGGTCGGCGAGGCCGCTGAAAGCAGAAGGGCCATGCCTCTTCGTTCGACTTGACCAACGTTGGTCACCTTCGGTATCCTAGCGTTATGGAAGCGGTGAATATCGCGGAAGCGAAGGCGAAGCTCTCGCAGCTCGTGGACTTGGCGGAGCGCGGCGAAGAGGTCGTGATCGCCCGTCACGGACGTCCAGTCGCCAAGATCGTCCGTTTGGGGGAGCCCGGCGCCGAACGGTACCCCAACCGCGGCTTTGGCATCGACCGCGGCCGTTTCGAAGTGCCGGACGACTTCGATGATCCGCTGCCGCCTGAAATCATGCGCCATTTCTCGTGAGGCTGCTGCTCGACACGCACGTTTGGCTGTGGTGGATGCTCGGTTCGTCCAAGATCGGCAAGAAGGCGCAGCGAATCATGTTCGACCCCGCGACGACGCTGTATTTCTCGACGGCTTCGGCGTGGGAGATCGCCATCAAGTATTCGATCGGGAAGCTCCCGTTGCCGGCGCCGCCCGCGTCGTACATCTCCGCGCGCGCGGCAGGCGGGGATTTCCGCGTCATCGACGTGCGGCTCGAACACGCCCTCGCCGTTGCGGAGCTCCCACGGCATCACGACGATCCGTTCGACCGGCTCCTCGTGGCGCAAAGCATCGCTGAAGGTTTTCGTTTGGTTACAGCCGACCGTCGCTTAGCGATGTACGACGTCGATCTGGTGACGGTATGACCTCGTATCGGGCGCCGCTTGACGGCATTCGCGTTTTGGAGCTGGGCTCGTCCGTTGCCGGGCCCGCCGCCGGGCGGCTCCTCGCCGACTTGGGCGCCGAGGTGCTCAAGGTCGAGCCCGGCGAAGGCGACGGGCTGCGAACGTGGGGCGCGCCCGCGCCCGACGGGACGTCGTGGTGGTTCAAGTCGCACAACCGCAACAAACGTTTTCTCGAGTTCGACCTGCACGACGAGGCCGACCGCGCGACGGTGCGCGAGATTGCTCTGCGCTGCGACGTGCTCATCGAGAACTTTCGCCCCGGCCGGCTGGAAGCGTGGGGGCTCGGCTATGACAGCTTGCGCGCGCAGAACCCGCGGCTCGTCTACGCGTCGATCAGCGGATACGGGCAAGACGGTCCCTATCGCGATCGCGCCGGCTTCGGCAACATCGCCGAATCGATGAGCGGGCTGCGCTACGTGACGGGTTTCCCCGACCGGCCGCCCGTGCGCGTTGGGTTTTCGCTCGCGGACGAACTCGCCGGGCTGTATTGCGTCGCGGGCGTCCAGGCGGCGCTGCTCGCGCGCGAGCGCGACGGCGTCGGCGACTACGTCGACGTCTCCTTGCTCGAATCGTCCATCGCGCTGACCCAAGGCATTCTGCCGGAGTACGACGCGCTCGGGCTCGTGCGCGAGCGGAGCGGCAACCTGATGGGTGCGGCGGTTCCGTCAAACGTGTTCCCGACGCGCGACGGCAAATGGATCGCGATCGGCGCCAACGCCAACTCCATTTTCAAGCGGTTCGCCGCGGTGATGGGCCGCCCTGATCTTGCCGCGGAGCCGCGCTTTCGCGGGAACCGCGAACGCTCCGAGAACGCCGCCGAGCTCGAGGAATTGATCGCCGCGTGGACGCGCACGCTCGACGCCGCCGAAGCAGCGCGCGTCCTCGCCGGCGCGGGCGTCCCGGCCGGCCCGATCTCCTCGATCGCCGACGTCGTCGCCGACGAACAGGTCCGCGCGCGCGGCGTCGTGCGCCATTTGCCCGACGACGCGGGCAACCAGGTCGCGACGACGGCGCCGGTACCGCGCTTTCGCGCGCATCCCACGGTAAGCGATCACGCGGCGCGGGCGATCGGCGCCGACACGACGGCGGTGCTCGCGGAGCTGCGAATCGGAGTAGAGTCATCGCGCCGGTGATCGCGTTTCGCAACGTGACCAAGACGTTCGAAACCGGTTACACGGCGTTGCGCGACGTGGACTTCGCGGTCGAGCCGGAACGATTCGTCGCGCTCGTGGGCCCGTCGGGCTGCGGGAAGTCCACGACGCTCTCGCTGATCTCCGGGCTCGATCGCGTGTCGAGCGGCGTCGTCGAAGTGCGCGGCAAGCCGGTCGACGGCATCACCGCCGGGATCGGATTCTTGTTTCAACGCGACGCGCTCATGCCGTGGAAGACCGTCCGCGACAACGTGCTGCTGCCGCTGCAGCTGCGCGGCGTTGCGCGCACCGAGGCGCTTCGGCGCGCCGCCGAGTGGATCGCGCGCGTCGGCCTGCGCGGTTTCGAGGCGTCGTTTCCCCACCAGCTTTCGGGCGGGATGCGCAAGCGCGTATCGCTCGCGCAAACGCTGGTCTACGATCCCGAGATCCTGCTGATGGACGAGCCGTTCTCCGCGCTCGACGTGCAGACGCGCAACTTGATGGAAGGCGAACTGCTCGAATTGTGGCAAGGCTCGCGAAAGACGGTGATCTTCGTGACGCACGATCTCGAAGAAGCGATCGCGCTTGCGGATGAGGTGATCGTGATGACGGCCGGACCGGCACGCATCAAGGTGCGGTACGACGTACCGCTGCCGCGACCGCGCGACATCGAAAAGGTGCGCTTCGAGCCGCGCTTCACCGAGCTGTACTCCAAGATGTGGAACGATTTGCGGGACGAGGTCCTGGAGAGCTATGCGCGAGCAACTACGGCCGGTTGACCGGCGGCTCGTGCTCGGCACGCAGCTCGCGTTGACCGTCGTCGTGCTCGGCCTGTGGGAAGCCGGCGGCCAGGCCGGCTGGATCGACAAAGTCTACTTCTCCAAGCCGAGCGACATCGGGCTGCAGATCGGCGACTGGTGGCGGCACGGCTACATCGTCGGCGACGTCGTCACGACGATGTCCGAAACGATCGCGGGGCTCGTCGTCGGCGCGCTGGTCGGCATCGTGCTCGGCATCGTGCTCGCATCGAACCGTTTTTTGGGCGCGGTGTTCGAGCCGCTCCTCGTGCTCCTCAACTCGATCCCGCGCGTCACGCTGGTGCCGCTGTTCATTCTGTGGTTCGGCTTCAAGTTTCAGTCGAAGATGGCCAGCGCCGTGGCGCTTGTGCTGTTCGTCGTGTTCTTTGCCACGTACGCGGGCATCAAGGATGTCGACCCCACGCTGGTCGCGAACGCCCGCGTCATGGGCGCGAAGCGGCTGGACGTCATCCGCCACGTGCTCGTCCCGTCCGCGCTCACCTGGATCTTCTCGTCGCTCCGTTCCGCCGTCGGCTTCGCGCTGATCGGCGCGGTCGTGGCGGAGTACTTCGGGGCCAACTCGGGCGTCGGTTACCGGATCGTGTACTCCGAGTCGAATTACAACACCGCCGGCGTATTCGCCGGCCTGGTCATCCTGATGGTCCTGGTCACGCTCGTCGACACGTTCATCCGCTGGATTCAGCGCCGGTTGATTCTCTGGAAAACCGCGCTTTAAGGAGATCACGCACATGCTCGTCAATCGCCGCACCTTCATCGCCGGATCCGGCGCGCTCGGCGCGTCGACCGTGTTCGGCGTGCCGACCATCGTCGTCGCCGCGGCGGCGAAGGAGAAGCTCACCATTGCGGTCGGCTCCGAACACGCGCTGGTGTACCTGCCATGGGACGTTGCGAAAGCGCTCGGGTATTTCGATCAGGAAGGCCTCGACGTCAACTTGATCTACACCAAAGGCGGAACCGAAGCCGGCTTGGCGCTCATCTCCGGCAACGTCGACTACAGCGGCAACGCGATCGACCACGCCATCGCGGCGGCCGATCAAGGCAAGAGTCTCGTGATGCTGGCGGATTTCATGGACCAGCCGGGGATCACGATCCTCACCAAGCCCGCGAACAAAGGGAAGTTTCCCAACGGTGCATCGCTCAAAGGCAAGACGATCGGCATTACGTCCGTGGGCTCGGCGACCGACGTGATCGCGCACTGGGCGGGCCATCGCAACGGGTTGAGCAAGGACGACGTCAAGACGGTCGGCGTCGGCGGCGGTGCCACCGTGATGGCGGCGTTGCAAGGCGGACAAGTCGACGTCGCGCTGGCGAACGACCCGTACGCGACGCTCATGATCCGCCAGGGCCGCGCGGTTCCGGTCGCGGAGCTCTACACGGCGAAGGCGACGCGCGAGTGGCTCGGCTTTAGTTCCTGGTGCTTCACCGGCGGGCTGACGCGTGCCGACGTCATCGCGAAGTATCCGGATCGCACGCAAAAGGTCGTCAACGCGCTCGTGCGCGCGATGAAGTTCATGGCGCAGAGCTCGGGCCAGAAAGTCGCGGCCGCGTTATCGGACGAGTTCCGCGGCGGCGCGGCGGCGTCCGATTGGGCGATTGCGTTCGGTCATTCGCGTCCCGCGTATACGACGGTCGGACGCATCAACCCCGACGCCGTGCGCAACGTGATCGAAGCGAACGAGTTCTTCCTGGGCAAGAAGCTGACGATCGATCCCGCCAAGCTCTACGACAACAGCTTCGTGGAAAAGGCGGCGAAGTCGGTAAAGGTCTAGCCCGAGGTACGCCGCGCAGCGAAACTACAGGTTGCCGCGCTTGGCCTGTTCCTGTTCGATCGATACGAACAGCGCTTTGAAATTCCCCTTGCCGAACGACAGCGAGCCGCGGCGCTGGATGATCTCGAAGAAAAGCGTCGGGCGGTCCTGCAGCGGCTTGGTGAAGATCTGCAGCATGTAGCCCTGATCGTCTTTGTCCACGAGGATGCTCAGGTCGCGCAGGATCGCGACGTCTTCCTCGATCGCGCCGACGCGCTCACCGAGCGTGTCGTAGTATGAGGCGGGCGTGTCGAGCAGCTCGACGCCGTTCGCACGCAGGGCGCGCACCGTGTCGACGATGTCGGCGGTTGCGATCGCGACGTGCTGGACCCCCGGCCCGCCGTAGAAGTCGAGGTACTCCTCGATCTGTGATTTCTTTCGGCCTTGCGCCGGCTCGTTGATGGGCAGCTTCACCTTGCCGCTGGGACTCTGCATGACTTTGGAACGCAGCGCGGTGAACTCCGTCGAGATGTCCTTGTCGTCGAAACCGATGAGCTGCGTGAAGCCGAGCGCGCGGGCGTAGTAGTCGCACCAGCGGTCCATCTCGTTCCAGCCCACGTTGCCGACGCAGTGATCGATGCGCACCAGCCCCACGTCGTTCGCGGCGCGCTGATCGTGCGTCCATGGCCGATAGCCGGGCAGCCACGCGCCGCGATACGCTGCGCGCTCGACGAACGAATGGACCGTGTCGCCGTAGGTCGCGATCTGTGCGGTCGCGACGCGCCCGTCGCCGTCTTCGAGCACTGCCGGTGGCGTGACCGCCCGCGCGCCGCCCGCGACGGCGATCGCGAACGCGTCGCCTGCGTTCGACGTGCGGAACGCGACGTCGCGCACGCCGTCGCCGTGCCGCCGGACGTGATCGGCAATCGCATCGTCGGGGCCCAGCGACGACGTCAGCACGAGTGTCAGGTCGTTCTGCCGAACGACGTAGGACGCGCGCCCCTTCACCCCCGTTTCCGGGCCGGCGTATGCGACCGGTGCGAAACCGAACGCCGTGCAGTAGTAGTGGGCGGCTTGCTTGGCGTTCCCGACCCAGAGCTCGAGATGGTCGAATGCCAGCGTCTCGAGCGCGGGCGCGGTTCGCGGCGACGTCGTGCTCACATCCGTCCGGTTACCCGGGATCGCAACGTTCCCTTTCGATCATTTCAGAAGTGCGTCAGGCGAGCGAGCCTTTTGCGCGACGGTGGGTATGACGTTGCTCGACGCTCTTCTCAATCCGGTGAGGGATGGTATGCAGACAACGGACGTCCGCGAGACGGCTCAGAACGCGGTCAACCAGGGCAAATCGTTTTTAGGGAAACAGCTCGACGAACGGTCGACGTTGATCGGACAACAGATCGGCTCGCTTGCGCAAGACTTGCGCAGCGTCGGCGACCAGCTTCGCGAAAGCGGGACGTCCGGCGGGGCCGCCGGTTACGTCGACCAAGGTGCCGAGCTGATCGACAAAGTTGCTCGATATCTTCAAGATGCCGACGGCGACACGCTGATCGGCGACCTCGAACATTTCGCGCGGCAGCAGCCGCTGGCGGTCGCCGGCGCCGCGCTCGTACTCGGCTTTGCGGCATCACGCTTTCTCAAGACGTCGAGCGTGCGGCGCTACACGACTGCGTACGGGGGCGGGCAGTATGCGTCCTGACGCTCCGCGTGAAGCAGATCGCCCGATCGGCGAACTGCTGCGCGAGCTGGGCGACGAGATCTCGACGCTCGTCCGTCAGGAGATCGCCCTCGCCAAAGTCGAGATCGCCGAGAAGACGAAACCCGCAGTGGCGTCCGCCGGCATGTTCGGCGGCACGGCCCTGCTCGGACTGGGCGCGTTCGGCGCGCTCACCACGTTTTTGATCGCTGCGCTCGCGCTGTGGGTGCCCGTGTGGGCCTCTGCGCTGATCGTGACGGTCGCCTACGGCGCGATAGCATTCGTGCTCGCGCAAACCGGCAAGAAGAAATTGCATGAAGCCGCGCCGCTCTTCCCCGAGCAGACCGCGCAGACCGTAAAGGAAGACATCGAATGGGCAAAGACTCGAGCGAAATCCGGCGCGAGATAGAGCAGACCCGTGCCCGCATGGGCGACACGGTCGAAGCGCTGGGCTATAAAGCCGACGTACCGTCGCGCGTCAAGGACGCCGTGCACGACAAGGTCGACACGGTCAAGGGCACGATCGGCGGCGTCGTCGGCGGCGTGAAGGACGCGCTGACCGGGGCTACCGGCAAGGTGGGAGATGTGACGAGCAGTTTGACCAGCAACGTGACCGACGGCGTCGGCGGGATCGCGGATAAACTTCCCAGCGGCGCGGACGTGAAGAACGTCGCGCGGCGCGGGGCCGGCATCGTCGCGGAGAATCCGCTGGGCCTCGCGCTTGGCGCGGTTGCGGTCGGCTTCCTCGCGGGCCTGCTGACGCCGGTCACCAATTACGAACGCGAGAAGGTCGGACCGATTCGCGACGATCTGCTGGAGCGCGCACAGAGTGTGGGGACCGACGTGCTCGAGCACGGAAAACAGGTCCTCCAAGAGACAGTGCAGAGCGCGGTTCAAACGGCGCAACAATCCGCGCAAACGCACTCGCAGCAAATCGTGAGCGAGGCGGCCGGATCGACGCAGCACGGTCAGAACAGCTCGTCTCGGTACGGCGTGATGCTCGACGATGCGGAGGTCGATACGCTCGAACCCGGCACGCCCGGTACCGCGTCGCCGTAACACGAGGCGCGCCGTTCACGGCACGACGGTGATCGGTATCTTGAGCGTGGCGGTCGATCCGTCGAGACGTGTCGCCGTGACGACGAGCTGCGAACCGCCTTGCGACGGCGCGGGACCGCCGGCCGTGAAGTTGTAGGCCGACTCCCAGCGGCCCGGCGCAGTCTGCGCGGCGGACGTCTCGAACCCGGGCCGGCCGATCGTCAGCCGCGCGACGTTCGTCGTCGTGATGGCGGTGAACCGCACCGGCGTGCCGTTGCGCACGACGGTCGGCGCGAACGTGGCGGAGAAGATGCGGACGGGATCCGCCGGTCCGGCAAGATTGCTCGCGGGCGGCTGGCCGAACGCGAACGCGTTCGTTTCCGTCACCGGCGTCGCGGAGCCGGTCGCCGCCGGTATCGGAGCGGCGATGGCGCTCGGCGCCGGCGGCGTAGTCGGGGGTGGGGGCTGCAGCGGCGGCGGCGGCGTCTGACGCGCGCGCGGGAGCACCGTGCCGGGAGGCAGCGTGGGCAACGGCGCCGCGACGGGAATCCCCGGTAAAGGCGGTCCCGGCGACACCGATTGCATGCCGGGCGTGAGGATGTGCGGCGTCACGGCGATGATCAGTTCGTTGCGCGAGCGGTTGAGCGACGAATTGCGAAATGCGCGCCCGAAGAGCGGAAGGTCGCCGAGCAACGGGATCTTCGTGTCGAAGCGCGTCGTCGTGTCCTGGATCAGGCCGCCGATGACGAGCGTTTCGTCCTCGCGCATCGCTACCGTCGTCTGCGTGTCGCGCGTGGCGATCTGCGGGATGCCGTTCGAAATTCCGGCGAGGCTGTTCACGGTGGGGTGCAACGCGACGGTGATGAAGTTCCCCGCGTTCACCACCGGCGTGATGTCGAGCGTGACGCCGGTCTGAAACGTCTGGAGCTGCGTCGTCGCGACGGTCCCGGTGCCGCCGCCGGTAGTCGTCAGAATCGCGATGTTGTCGCCCGCGCGGATCGTCGCCGTGCGGCCGGAGATCGTGGTGATGCGCGGGTCGGCGAGCACGCGGCCCTTGCCGGTTTGGATCAGCAGGTTCAGACTGAGTCCGAACGACAGCGGCGTGCGACCCAGCGGCTGGAACTTCAGGAACGGCGGCGGCGTGCCGCCGTCCGGCGATACGGGCGCCACCTCGCCGAACGTGCTGCTCACGACCGGGGAGCTGAACGACAAGCCCAGGTTCTTCGCCGCGCTCTCGTCGACTTCGAGGATCTCCGTGTCGAGCACGACCAGCTTCTGCTCGACGTCCAGCTGGTCGATCAGGTTTTTCGCCAAGCGAATCGCGTACGGGCTGCCGGTGAGCACGAGCTGCGTCGAGTTGGGCGGGACGGTGATGCGCAGATCCGGAACCTGTCCTTGCAGTGCCGAGGTGACCGTGGTTGCGATGTCGCTCGCGGACGAGGACGGCGCGCCGTTGAGCCCGGGCGCGGCGGCTTTGAGCGCGATGACCTCGATGCCGCCGGCGGCGACGTCCACGCTGCTGCCGGGCTGCTGCACCGGCGGACCGGCCGCACCCGTCGCCGCAGTGCTGCTCGTGTCGAGCTGGGCGAGGGCGTCGCTGATTCGCTGATGCTGCGCCGTCGTGGCGATCACCGATAGCGCGTTGAGCGCGGCGTCGGTGCTGACTTGAGCGTCGCGAAACGAGCGTGCGATCAAATCGCCGACGGAACGCGCGTCGACGTACCGCAGCCGGTAGACCTGCGTGTAACGCACGCCGGACTGCGGCTGGTCGATCAGCGCGACGAGCGCTTTGGCTTTCGCGACGTCGTCCGGCGGGCCGCCGAGCAGAACAGACTGACCGGCGACGCTTGCGCGCACCGCGCGGAACTGATGCGCGATGGCGAGGGCGACGTCACGCGGTGCGGCTCGGGTGACGCGCACGGCTTCGACCGGCGCGGAGGTCGGCAACACCGTCGCCGGGACGGTGTCGATCGTCGCGATCAGCGTCTTGATCTGCGCCAGGTCGGCGGCGTTCGCTTCGATCAGCAGCGTCTTGTTCGGCGCTTGCGCGATTCGCGCTGCCGGATAAAGACCCCGAATCCGCGCGGAAACGACCGCAGGATCGGCATGGTGAAGCTGGAGGGCGTCGCTGACGGGACGCGCCGGATTGCGCACGTCGATGCCTTGCAGCACCGTGCGCATGCCCGCGACGTCGTCCGGGGCCGCGATGACGACGAGCGCGTTCGCCGCCGAATCGACCCGTATGCGCGCGCGCGGATAGAGCGCGCGGAGAACGGTAGCCGCCCGGCTCGCGCCGATCACTTGAAGCGCGAGCACCGCGGGCCCAAACTGCGTCGCGCTCGCGCGCGGCTGGAGCTGCGCACGCGCCGGTAGTTCAGTGGTACTACATGCGATCAGTGCGGCCAGAACGATGCACGGCACCGAACGTGCGATCAGGAGTTTTCTCACCCCGCGATACCTCCGTGGTGGATTGACGTTCCCTAGCATGTTCATGCTACCTTTATGGCCGGCCGAAGCGTTGGGAGACGCTGATGATGCTGACGGCGACCGAGGGGCGCACTTCCGCGACCGCTCGCCTCGAACGCGAGCGGTTTGCCGCGGTGCTGGCCGACGGCACGGCGCCCGACTACGTCAGCATCCGCGCGATCGTTGCATTGGCCGACGAGGGCGACGACCGGCTCGCCCGGTTCACGGCGATGGGGCGCGAGTTCGTCACCGAAGTTCGCCGTCGTGTACGGGCCGGCGACGCGAGCAATCTGCTCGCGGAGGCGCCGAACCAGCTCGAACGGATTTTGGACAGCGCGACGCGCCAGCTCATCGCTTCTGGGGGCCGCCGGCTGCCGGTGATCCAGGCGCTCGCGCGCGACACCGGCATGGCGCGGCGTACACTGTGCAAGCTCTATTCGGCATACGAGCTCGACGCCGCGTGCCGGCGCCGCGCGCACACCGTCTGGCGCGCACGCTTCGAGTATGCCGTGCTGGCGGCCACGAACGATCCGAAGCGCCGGCTGCTCGCGGTGATCGACACGTTGGACGCCTGGGTCGGAACGAATCGGTTTCGGGCCGACTTGGCGCTGAGCGCGCGATCGT
>JAXDMA010000306.1:0-16719 GCA_034666305.1 Vulcanimicrobiota bacterium | reverse complement strand
GGCGTCCTGTCCCAGATCGAGATCGCCGTCTTCCTCAAGGACGACGTGGACGACGCGAAGGCCAAGGATCTCGCGTCCAAATTCGCGAGCGATCCCCGCATCGCGTCGGCGGCCTACGTGCCCAAGAAGGACGGGCTCAAGCGGATGAAGGCCGTGCTCGGACCCGACTTCGACACCTCGCTGCTCACCACGAACCCGTTTCCGAACGCGTACCACGTGCGCGTGAAGGACCCCGACAGCGTGCCCAACGTCGCGCGCTGGATCGGCAAGGACCCGCGCGTCGCGAAGACCGATTACGCCGCGGACACGGTGCAGAAGCTGCTCAAGACCGCGACGGTGCTCGGCCGGGCAGGGCTCGCGCTGATCATCCTGCTCTCGATCTCCGCCGCGATCGTCATCGCGAACACGATCCGCTTGACGGTCTTCGCGCGCAGGCGCGAGATCGCGATCATGCAGCTCGTCGGCGCGACCAACATGTACATTCGCATGCCGTTCATCGCCGAAGGCATGCTCGCCGGGCTGCTCGGCGCGGCCGTGGCAATCGGGGTGCTCGCGCTCGCCGAACGTCAGGTCGTGCCCAAGCTCGCCTCGACGCTCGCGTTCGTGACGTTCCACGTCAACGAGCTGACGCTGAGCCTCGAACTGCTCGCCGTCGGCGCCGCCGTCGGTTTGATCGCGTCGTGGTTCAGCGTCGGAAGGCACCTGCGCGCATGATGTGGGGTCGCCTTCGGCTGCGGTCCCCACACGCTCGCGCCGCTGTCACGGCACTCGCGGTTGCGGTGGCGCTCGTGCCGAGCGCCGGTTTTGGCAAGTCGCACATCGACGACAAGATTCAGGCTGAGAAGGCGCACATGCACGAACTCAGCGCGAAGCGGCATCAGAAGAAGGCGCAGCTCGACGTCGTCAAAGCCAAGGTCGGTTCCATCGCATCCGAGCTCGCGGACACTAACCGCAACATCGCCAGCGTCAACGTCCGGCTCGGCGACGTGCGCAGCCGCATCACGTCCACGCAGCGCAAGCTGGATTGGAACCGCATCCAGCTCACGGCCGCGAAGGCGACGCTCAAGCGCCATCAAGACGTGCTCGCGCGGCGGCTGGTCGACGCCTACGAGCACGGGGACCTCGGGTACGTCGACGTGCTGCTGCGCGCGCGTTCGTTCGGTGACTTCGTCGAGCGCTGGAACGACGTGCGGTTTTTGGTGAAGGCAAACGAAAGCACGATCCGCGCGCGCAAAGCCGACCAGGCCAAGGTGCTCAAGATCGAAAGCGGGCTGCTGGGGATCCAGTCCCAGCTGCGCGATCAGGAAGCACAGGCGCGGCAGCAGCAAATCGCGCTGGACGGCCTTGCGCAACAGCGCACGCAACTGCTCGCCGCCGCGGACGCGGAGCGCCAGCACGTGCAAACCGAGGTGAACGAGCTCGACGAGGAGACCGCGGCGGCGGAGGGCCAGCTCGAGGCGCTGATCCGCGCGAAGCAAGAAGAGGAAGAGCGGCGCCGCGAGGCCGAGCGCCGCGCCCGGCAGCTCGCCGGCCAGGACGCCGGGCCCGAGCATCACGCGCCGGGTCAGCTGATGTGGCCGGCCTCGGGCAGGATCACGTCCGTGTTCGGGATGCGGGTGAACCCGGTCAGCCACGTGTTCAGGCTGCACGCCGGGATCGACATCGGCGTCGACTCCGGCACCACGGTCGTGGCGGCGGCCGAAGGTCGCGTCATTGTCGCGGGCTGGGACGACGGCGGCTGCGGCAACATCGTCGTCATCGATCACGGCGACCGGCTGGCGACGCAGTACTGCCACCTCTCCCACATCTTTGTCACCGTCGGCCAGGACGTGCAGCGCGGCCAGGCCATCGCGGCGTCCGGCTCGACCGGCAACTCGACCGGCCCGCACCTGCACTTCGGCGTCCGCGTGAACGGCCGGCCGGTTGACCCGATGTCCTATCTGCGCTGAGCGCGGATCGGTCGGCCCGATCTCAGGGAAGGCTAAGACTCAGGCCTGACCGTTAGAGGCCGATGGGACGATGGAACAAAGGGCCTTACGAAGGGGTTCAACAGGAAGTACGACCCGCCGCCCCTCGCACCCGAAGGACCGCCGTTTGACCGCCCGCACCCGCTTGTTGTCCGCCGTCCTCGTGGTCGGAGTCGCCGCTTTGGGCGGCGCCACCTATGCCGCGCATGCCTCCGCCGCGACGGACACTCACACGATCGTGCTCGGTTCCGGCCAGCGGATCGTCGGGCTCGACATCGCTACGCTGCTCGGTCGTGGCGACCCGCAGCGCCAGCTCGTGGAGCTGGCGTACGAGCGCGTCGAGCACACGTATTACAAACCCGTCGCCGATCAGCTGCTCATCGCGGGCGAGCACAAGGCGCTGACGGCGTTTCTCAAGGCGAAGAACGTCGCCGACCCGCAGGTCCCGCGCAACACCGCGACGGGCGAGCGCGGTCGCGACATCGCGATCCTCGAAAGCACGCTGACCAGCGTGCAGAACCGGTACGCGAAGCTCGCGACGCGCGCGACGTACACGCAGGTCGCGCTCATCGGCATGCTCGGCGGACTGGGCGATCCGTACACTACGTACATGTCGCCGCAAGAGATCAACGGGCTCGACGAGCAGCTGCGCGGCGGCAACTTCGGCGGCGTCGGCGTCTTCATCGTGCAAGACCAGAAGACGGGCGCGATCGTCGCCAACCCGATCGAGGGCAACCCTGCGATCAAAGCCGGCGTGCGTCCCGGCGACGTCATCCTCGCGGTCGACGGCAAGCTGACGCTGGGCCAGAAGATCGACGCCGTCGAGGGCGAGATTCGCGGTCCGGTCGGCAGCGTCGTCACGCTGTCGCTCAAGCGCCGCGACGCGGAGACGCCCGTCATCGTGCGCATCACGCGCGCGCAGATTCACGTTCCGTCCGTCATCGCGAAGGTCGAGAACAACATCGAGTACGTTCGGCTGCAAGACTTCGGCACGACCTCAGCCGACGAGGTTCGCCAAGCGTTCGAGGACGGCAAGAAGCACAACGTGCGCGGCTACATCCTCGATCTGCGCAACAACGGCGGAGGCTTGCTCGACGCTGCCGTCGACATCTCGAGCCTCTTCATCGCGCAGGGCGTGATCGTATCGACGATCGACCGCGCGGGATACCGCGAGGTGAAGAACGCGACCGGCCGCACCATCGACACCAAACCGCTGGTGCTGCTCGTCAACAAGTACACCGCCAGCGCGTCCGAGATCACCGCGGGCGCCGTGCAAGACTACGCCGTCGGGACGATCGTCGGCGAAAAGACGTTCGGCAAAGGCGTCGTGCAGAGTCTCTACACCATGCCCGACAAGGGCGCGCTCAAGATCACGACCGCGCGCTACGTCACCCCGAAGGGCCGCGACATCCACCACAAGGGCATCATGCCCGACGTGATCGTCCCGCAGCGCGCCGAAGATCTGCGACTCATCGACAGCCCCGCCGACAAACAGCTCAGCGCGGCCAAGAAGATCATTGAGAACAAGAAGGTAGCAGCCACATGAAACGCATCGTTCCGGTCGTCCTCGCCGCGCTGCTTGCGCTCGCGACCGCCCGGGTCCCCGCCGCAACGGCCGCCGCATCGGCGCTTTCGTCGCAACAGACCGAAGAGCTCGTCGGCAGCTATGTTCGGCTCACGGCGGACTTCTACAAGAAAGTCGATCGCCAGGCGGTGCTCGACGGTGCGCGCTCCTCGATGCTCGAGTATCTCAAGAAGCACAACATCGCCAACGCGTCGCTTCCGCCGCTGCGCGCGACGGCCGACGACAATACCAACGCCGAAGCGCTGTACCGCGAAGTGTCGACCGCCGTCACCGAGTACGCGTCGAAGCTCACGCCCGTCGAGTCGATCTCACCGTCGTCGCAGATCACGTACGCGGCGATCGCCGGCGTGCTGGCGTCGGTGAAAGACCGCTACACGACGTTTTTGACGCCGAAAGAGTACGCGGCGCTCAACGAGGGTCTCGACGGCACGTCGTTCGGCGGGGTCGGGATCTCGTATTCGCCCGATGAGAAAACGCAGACGCTGCACGTGGAAAACGTGATCCCGGACGGTCCCTCCGACAAGGCCGGCCTGCAGCCCGAAGACGCCATCACCGCGGTCGACGGCAAGTCCGTCGCCGAATTGCTCGCGCCGGCGATGTCCGAGAAGGACGACCAGAAGCGGCTCGGCGCCGAGCAGAAGATCATTAGCGGCGTGCTGCGCGGCAACCCGGGCACGCGCGTCCGCTTGACGATTCAGCGCAACGGCAAGCTGCTCGAACCCGTGACGCTCACGCGCGAAACGATCCATGCGCCGAGCGTCACCTCGAAGATGCTGCCCGGTCAGATCGGCTACGTCGATTTGAGCGTGTTCGGCCAGACGACCGCGACCGAGTTGACGGCGGCGCTCAAGCGGCTCGATGCACAGGGCGCCAAAGCGTACGTGCTCGACCTGCGCAGCAACGGCGGCGGATATCTCAACGCGGCCATCGACGTGTCGTCGAAGTTCATCTCCACCGGCCCGATCGTCAGCGTGCAGTCGCGCGCGGGCGTCGACACCGAGTACGACGCGGACAACAGCGCGATCGCGCCGCGGCCGCTGGCAGTGCTCGTGAACCGCTACACCGCATCGGCCTCCGAGATCACCGCGGGCGCGATTCAAGACAGCGGCGTCGGCACGCTCGTCGGCGAGAAGACGTTCGGTAAAGGCGTCGTGCAGTCGATCTTCCCGATGCGCGACGGTTCAGCGGTGAAGATCACGACGGCGCGCTACTTCACGCCCAAGGGCCGCGACATCAATTCGGTGGGCATCGAGCCCGAGATCAGGAGCGACATTCCCAAGGACGCAAAAGTCCGGCTCGGCGACATCACGCAGGACCCGCAGCTGGTCGCCGCGGTCGCCTTCATCAACAGCCGGATCGCGCAAGCACCAAAAATCTAGTGTGTTCGCGCAAAGTGCGCGAACACTCGCGTTCGGCTTCGCCGATCCGCCTATGATGGCGAAAATAGTGCAAGGCTGATCTCGTCGAACGACGAGAACGACGTGCACTCGACACCGCGCTCTCGGCAATAGCGTTCGAGAGCGCGGTCTTTTTTTGCGAAGCGCACGTCGGCTTCCAGCGCGCCGGCGAAGTCGCTGATTCCGTCGCCGACGTAGACGGTGCGCGCGCCGCCGTCGCGCGCCGCGCGAACGCGCGCCGCCTTGTCATGCCCCAGCACGGAGTCGTCGATGAACGTCATGGTCCAGCCGGCCGGATCGAAGTCGACGTCGTTGGCAAACACCGGAACGTCGACGCCCACGCGGTCGAGCGCGGCGGCGATGACCTGGGCGATCCCCGCCGAGACCACGCCCACCCACGCTCCGCGCGCGTGCGCGGCCGCCACGAAGCCGGCGAAGCTCGGATCGACGTTCGCGTGCGACTCGAGAAACGCCAACGCCTCGGGGCGCGTAAGCCGCACGAGCGCGGCCTCGCGCCGCAGCGCCTCGCGCAGCGAGATGCGTCCGGCGGCGAGCTCGTTTTCGAGCTCGCCCCACGCATCATGACCGCCCGCCGACCGGACCAGGACGTCGAACGTGTCGCAATCCGTGATCGTGCCGTCGTAATCGACGAAGATCGCGAGTGCGGCTGGTCGGATGGGTCAGCTCTTCTTTCGGGTCGTCGTCGCTTTCTTCGCGGCCGGCGCCTTGCGTGTGCCGGACGCTGCTTTTTTCGCGCCGGCGGCCGGTTTGGCGGCGGCCGCTTTCTTCGCGGTCGCCTTGCGCGCAGGCGACTTCTTCGCAGCGGCGGGCGCGGCCGGCGCAGCCTTCTTCGCCGGGGGGGCCGCCGTCGCGGTCGCGCCGGTCTTGCGCGCACGCGCGGTGGGCTTCACGTTCGGCACGTCGGCCGCGACGGGCGTCGCCTCGGGCTTGCGGGCTCGGGTCGTCCGCTTGGCCGGCGCGACCTCGGCCGGAGCCGGAGCAGGCGCGGCGACCACGGCGGCCAGAGCGGGTTCGCCGCGGCGGCGCGGGCGGCCGCGACGCGGCTCGACCGCCGCCGCGGCGGGCGCGGCTTTGGCAGGCTGCGGCGCGGGGAGCGCGCGCACCGGCGCGCCGGCTTCGAGCTGCCCGCCGATGCGATGCGGCGCCTCGTCGGCGGCGCCCGTGCGGCGCCGGCGTGACGGACGGGTGGTCTTCACGGTCTCGCCGCGCTGCGGCGGGGCGGTGATGACGGGCGGCGGGGCCTCCACGGCCACGTCGCCGCGCTTGCGGTTCCACGGCGCGAGGGCGCGCGACGGCACGGGCGGGGCCGTCTCGCCGGTCGCGTGGGCCGCGCCTTCGGGATCGACCCGAAAGATGTGCCGGTCGGGGACCGCTGTCTGTTCGGAGGCCGCGACGGCCTGACCGTCACCGGCGGCACCGCGCCCGCCACGGCGGCGGCGCCGGCGGCGACGGCGCTTGCGATCGCCGTTCTCACCGGCAGCGCCCGTGTGGCCCTGTCCGGCGACGGCGGCTTCGTCCTCGTCGTCCTCGAGATCGGCCGGGTCGGCGATCGCGGCGGCGGCAGCCGGCGCGGCCGCGTGCGCGGCGACTTCCGCGCCTCCGCTGCGGCCGCCACGGCGGCGGCGACGGCGGCGGCGGCCGTGACCTTCCTGACCTTCGGACTCGGCTTCGCCGCTTGCGGCGGCGGCGCTGGCCGCGGCGGCCGGCGTGGTGGGCGGGCGGATCGGCGTCGAGGCCGGCGGCGCGGCCGTGCCGGAGCCCCTCGCGCGGCTGCCGGAAAGCTTCTCGCCGGGCAGGATGCCCCCCACGCGCGCGCCCGACAGCGACTCGCCGGGAAGCAGCGCCACGCCGCCCTCGGCGGCTTTTTGAGCCGTCGTCTTCGGGCCGGCTTTCTTGGCGCTGACCTCTTCGGCGGTCGAGATGCCGATGGCGGTGCGGCCGCCCAAGCCTTTCTCGGCCTCTTCGGCAAGCGCGCGCAGCTCGTCGGCCTGTTCGGCCGGCGTCAGCTCGCGCTTGCGCCCGCGGCCGCCGCGGCGGCGCTTTTTGCCGCTGCGAGCTTCGCCGATCGCGGTTGCGGCCTCGACCGGGCTGCGGGGCTCGGCCAGGATGTCGCTGCCGTCGACGTCGAGGATGCGGATCTTGATGAGCTTGCCGGCGGCGTTGGCGGCGTTCTCGACCTCGATGAGGCGGCCCGCGACGATCGCGGCGGCCGACGTGGGGTTCGGGAGCCGAATGGTGAGCAGCTCGACCTCGAACTCGTCGCCGACGCGAATCGGCCCTAGCGTCGGCAGCTTGTCGTCGCCCCAGATGATACGCGGTCGTTCGGGATGCACCGCGGGGTCGACGAACACGTCGATGTGCGTGCCGACGCGCTCGGCAAGCTGCACGCGCTCGTCCTCGTACCAGTACTCCGCTTGCGCGGCGACGCTCGGCGCCGCCGCGATGTGCACGTGCTTGGCCGCACCATTGACGTGGCCGAGGATTTCGCGGAACGCGCCGATCGTGACGGACTCCGGCGACATCACGCTGCCCAAACCTTCGCAGGTCGGGCACTTCCCGCGCAGCTGCTGACCGAGGTCCTTGCCGACGCGCTTGCGCGTGAACTCCAGCAAACCCAGCGGAGAGAACGACTGAATCGTCGAGCGCGTGCGGTCTTTGCGCAGGCCTTCTTGCAGCGCGGTAATGACGCGGTTGCGATCGCTCTCCGACGACATGTCGATGAAGTCGCACACGATGATGCCGCCGATGTCGCGCAGGCGCACCTGGCGCGCGACCTCGGTCGCCGCTTCCACGTTCGTGCGCACGATCGTGTCGTCGAGGTTCTTGCCGCCGGTGAACTTGCCGGAGTTCACGTCGACGACGGTCAGCGCTTCGGTCGACTCGATCACGATCGAGCCGCCCGACGGCAGCTTCACCGTCGGCTTCATCAGCCGCTGAATCTCTTCGTCGATCTTGAAATCGGCGAACAGCTTCTTGCCGCCCTCGTAGTATTTGATGCGGTCGACGAACTGCGGCCCGAGCATCCGCATGAAATCCTTGACGTCGTCGACTTCTTTGGCGTCGTCGAGCCAAACGTTCTGGACGTGCGGCGAGATGAAGTCGCGCGCCGTCTTGTACACGAGGTTCATGTCCTTGTGCAGCAGCGCGGGTGACGGGAGCGCTTTGTACTGCTCGAGGATTCCGTGCCACATGCGGATGAGCACGCCGAGGTCGGCGATGAGCTCTGCGCTCGACACCCCGCCGGCGGCGGTGCGCACGACGGTCGCCATCCCTTCGGGACGAATCGCCTTCATGATGGTCTTGAGCCGGTTGCGCTCGTCGGCGGACTCGATCTTGCGCGACACACCGCTGAACTTGCCGGTGGGCATCAGGATCAAGTAGCGGCCCGGGAGCGAGATGTTGGTGGAGACGCGAGCGCCCTTGAGGCCGCGCGGCTCTTTGACGATCTGGACGAGAACGTCGTCGCCGCGGCTCACCTTCTCGGTGATCGTGTAACCGGTGCGGCCCGAGGTGACCTCGACGTCGCCGATGTTGAGCGGCGTTTTATTGATGTCGTCGACGTACAGAAACGCGTTGCGTCCCAGTCCGATGTCGACGAAGCTCGCACCCATGCCGGGGAGGACGTTGACGACCTTCCCCTTGTAGATGGAGCCGATGACGCGCTCTTCGCGCTCGACGTAGATCTCCGCGAGACGGCCTTCCTCGAGGATCGCGACGCGGTTCTCCCACGGATCGCTCGAGATGAGGATGTCGGTCGGCAAAGTGGTAACTGGCCTCTCTACGGACGTCGCGGCCATCGTTCCGCGCGCACATCGCGACAACTGATTTCCCCGACGTGCTTGTCAGCTGCGGCTGAGCTTGTCGAGGGGTTTGCGTCATCGAGCGGGCGCCGCGGGCGGACGCGTCCGTCCTTCGTGTAAATCGTGAAAACTGCTGAATGCACCCGGACGATCCAACGCGAACCATTCGGCCCGACGCAATCGCCCCTCGGATGCTCTCAAGCGGGCTGTTCCGGGGGGCCTCGGAATGGTCCTTCGCTGCGACCGAGGTCTGAAACGTTGAACGGGCGCCCGGCCTTCGCGCGCTTATGGGCCGGACAGACGACCAGCGTCTTCGGGACGGCGATCAGTGCCCTGGCGTTGCCGACCGTCGCGATTCTCGGGATGCACGCGCCGGCGTTTCTCGTCGGCCTGCTCGAAGCCGCGCAGTTCGCGGCGTACCCCGTACTGGGTCTCATCGCCGGCGTGTGGATCGACCGCTGGTCGCGCCGCCGAACGATGCTTGCGGCCGACGTCGTGCGCGGTCTCGTTCTGTGCACGGTTCCGCTCGCGGCGTATCTGCACGTGCTGACGTTCGCGCAGCTCGTGATCGTGGCACTGATCGTCGGCGCCGCCTCCGTGTTCTTCGAGATCGCCTATCAAGCGTTCGTGCCCTCGCTCGTGGAACCGGCGTGGCTCGAGCATGCGAACGCGCGGCTGACGGCCTCGAACGAGGTGGCGCTGCTCGTCGGCTCCGGGCTTGCCGGCGCGCTCATCGGCGTGCTGGGCGCGCCGCTCGCCGTGGCGGTGGACGCCGCGACGTACGCCGTGTCGGCCGCGGCGCTGGGCGGCATTCGCGTGCGCGAAGCGCATCATGGCGCGGACGGACGCGCCGAGCGGATTGCATTCGGCGTCGCGCTGCGCGAAGGGCTCGCTACGGTGTTCGGCTCGCCCGTGCTGCGCGCGATCGCCGGTGCGACCGGCTGCGTGAACCTCGGCTGGTCGATCGTCAGCGCGGTGTACTTGCTGTACTTCTATCGCGTGCTGCACTTTTCGCCCATCATGGTGGGCGCGATCGTCGCGTGCGGCAACGTCGGTTTCATCAGCGCGCTCGCCGCACCGGCGATCGGGCGCCGCTTCGCCCTCGGCCGCCTCATGCTGGTCGCGCTTGTCGGCACGGTCGGCGCAACGTTCGCGATCCCCCTCGCGTCGATGTTCCAACCGGTCGCCGTCATCGTCGCGGTGCAGCTCGTCGCGGCGGCGTGCATCCCGGTGTTCAACGTCACGCAGGTGAGCCTGCGCCAGCGCCTGGTCGCACCGGAAAAGCTCGGGCGCGCGAACGCGACGGTGAAGACCGTCGTGTGGGGCGTGATGCCGGTCGGCGCGCTCATCGGCGGCACGCTCGGCAGTACCGTGGGCATCGTCCCGACGATCTGGACCGGCGCGGCCGTGATGCTCGCCGCGATCCCGTGGCTCTTCGCGCGCGAGGTCCGCGCGCTCGGCCCTACTCGTCCGTGATGTCGTCCAGGGTGTCGGGATACGCGGACAGCTCGTCGAGCGCAATCTTCAAGCGCTGCTTCACGAGCTCCACGCGCGAGCGCGCGCCCACGTCGCCGCCGAACGCTTTCGCGCGCACCGCGACCTCGTTTGCAAGCGCCTCGACTTCTCGGCTGTGCGCCTCGAGCCGTTCGAGCGGCGTGCCGTCCTCGTTCATGCCCACGGCTCGAACTGTTTGCGAAACGGGATTCCCTGATCGGCGAGCCACTGCTGAACCGCGTAGTAATCGTCGAACCGCTCGGCGATCAGGCGAAGCAGCAGCGCGTCACGATCCGCGCCGCTCGCCGGTGCACCGCCGAACAGCCGCACCAGCGCCGCGTCCTTCGCCGCGACGT
The DNA here is from genome assembly GCA_034666305.1 of Vulcanimicrobiota bacterium. Lineage (GTDB taxonomy): Bacteria > Vulcanimicrobiota > Vulcanimicrobiia > Vulcanimicrobiales > Vulcanimicrobiaceae > Vulcanimicrobium. The sequence goes on along the minus strand of JAXDMA010000306.1, from coordinate 6,099 downwards.
CGAGCTGGAGCAGAAACGCGACGTCGTTGCCCAGCCAGGTGTGCGCCTCAGCGCTGAAATCGTAGAGCTCGATCACGAGTCCGCCGTCGTCGGCGACGATTGCCCACGACGCCGTTTTGGCGAGTCCGCCGCGCAGCTTCACGCGCTTTTCGTCCGTCACGGGCGGCGGGCGGCGTCGCCGAACACGAGCTTGTCTTTTTGCAACACGATGTTGAGCAGGATCCCGACGGCGATGTAATCGGTCATGAGCGCGCTGCCGCCGTACGACATGAACGGGAGCGGGATGCCGGTAATCGGCATGATCCCGATCGTCATGCCGACGTTCACCGTGATGTGAAACGCGAGCATCGTCACGAGCCCGACGGCGAGCAGCACGCCGAAGCGGTCTTTCGCCGCGAACACGGCGCGCAACGCGAACCCGATCGTGATCGCGTACAGGATCAGCAGGACGAGCGCGCCGATGAAACCCACCTCTTCGCCGACCGCCGTGAAGATGAAGTCGCGCGAGTTCTCCGGCACGAAGTTCAACTGCGTCTGCGTGCCCCGAAAGATGCCCTTGCCGAACCACTCACCGCTGCCGACCGCAATCTTCGACTGGTTGAGATTGTAGCCGACGCCCTGCGGATCGAGCTTCGGATCGAGAAACACGAGCAGCCGCGCCCGCTGGAACGGCTTGAGCATGTGCTCGCTGGTGAGCACGTACGCCGCCGCCGTGGCGACGCCGCCGACGTACAGCCCGAAGTCGAACAGGTTCGGCAGCCCGATGAACAGCTCGGCGGTGAGGATCGCGCCGATGACGAGCGTCGTCCCGAGATCGGGCTGCTTGAGGATGAGCACGGCGGGCAGCGCGACCGCGACGAGCGGCAGCCACAGCTCCTGAATCTTGCGAAAGCTGCTGCGGCACAGGAGCCCGGCGACCGCGATCGCGAGCACCACCTTTGCTGGTTCGGACGGCTGGAACTGAAACGGGCCGACCGCGATCCAGCGCGCGGCGCCCAGCGCCGAGTGCCCTTTGAACGTGATGAACACGAGCAAGCCGAGCGTGATCAGATAGAGCGGCAGCGCCCACCGCCGCCACACGCGGTAGTCGATGAACGCCGCGCCGACCATCATGCCGATGCCGGCGGCGCCGTAGATCAGCTGCTTGCGCCACTCGTCGGCCGCGTACGGCTCGTGCAGCGTCGCCGAACGAATGAACACGACGCCGAGCAGCGTGATGATGATCGGCGCGATCGCGAGCGGCCAGTTGAACCGGGTGTACCAGGGACGTTCCATTCTAACGGCGCTCCGCTACGTCAATCCGGGCATGGCTGGATCACGCTGCGCTCGCTCCATGACCATAGAGTGATGGTTCAAGCGCGGCGCTAGCCGCCCCGCTTACGTTGCCTGCGGAGCCGTGTTCGTTGACAGCGTCTTGCGCCGGCGCTTGCGAGTCGGACGTTTGTCGCCGCTCGCTGCGGCAGCCGTTGATTCGGTCATCGCCGGCGTCAGCTCGGGCTCGGGTGCGGGCGGCGGAGCCGGCGGGGGCGCGGGCGGCTTGGGCCGCGCGCGCATGCCGAGGATCGGGATGTTGGCGAGCATCGCGACCTGTTTCTCCCGCTGCTCGAACGTCACGTCGCAGTTGCTCGCGTCGACGTCGACGTAGCGCGAAATGACTTCGATGAGATCGTGTTTGAGCGCTTCGACGACGTCCGGCGCGAGCGAGAGATGGTCGGAAAGCAGAACGAGACGCAGGCGCTCCTTCGCGGTCGCGCTCGACGCCGGCTTGCCGAAGAAACGCTGGATGAACTCAAACACTATTTTCGGCTCCCGAACAGCTTTTCGAAGATCGATTTGTCGTGCGGCACGACCGGCGGCGTCGTGAGCGTCCCAATGATGCGCTGCGCGATCTCGCGGTAGGATGCGCCGACCGGCGACGCGGCGTCGAGCGCGACGGGTTCGCCGCGATTGGTCGAGATGATCACGTCGGGCGCATCGGTGATGACGCCGAGCAGCGGCAGCCGCAGGATCGCGTTGACGTCCTCGACCGAGAGCATCTTGCCCTTGCGCACGAGCGCCGGCCGCAGGCGGTTGACGATCAGCTTCACGCTGCGCTCGTCGCCGAGCAGCCCCACGACGCGATCGGCGTCGCGGACCGCGGACACTTCGGGCGTGCAGACGATGATCGCCTCGTCCGCGCCGACGATCGCGTTGGCGAAGCCTTTCTCGATCCCGGCGGGGCAGTCGATCAGCACGTAGTCGAAGCGCTCGCGCAACGATCCGATCAGATCGCGGAAGGCGATCGTGTCGACGTCGTCCTTTTCGCGCGTTTGCGCGGCCGCGAGCAGGCGCAGCGCCGGGACCCGTTTGTCGGCGACGAGCGCGTCGTCGAGCGTCGCCGCGCCTTCGAGCACGTCGAGCACGTGATAGCGCACGCGCGCCTCGAGCCCCATCACGATGTCGAGGTTGCGCAATCCGACGTCGGCATCGACGAGCACGACCGTCGCGCCGGTGGCGGCGAGCGCCGCGCCGGTGTTCGCCGTCGTCGTCGTCTTGCCGACGCCGCCTTTACCGCTCGTGATGACGATCGCGCGTCCGCGCTTGCGCGGAACGGCGCTGACCGCGGGCGCTTCTTCGCGTTGAATCATTTGCTCCACCTGAACGTCCACCTAACTCGCTTTTCCGAAGAGGCGGCCGAAGAAGCCCGGCGCGCGCAGCGTCGTGAACGGGACGAGATCGCCTTCGAGCCGGCGCGCGATCTTGTCGTAAATCGCCGCCAGACGCGACTCGGGCTGCAGCACGATCGGCTCGCCCCTGTTGGTGGTGTCGATCACCTCTTCATCCTCAGGGATGATGCCGAGCAGCTCGGCGGAGAGGATGTCGGTGACGTCTTCCACCGAGAGCATGTCGCCGCTGCGCACCATCTCGGGCCGCAGGCGGTTCACGATCAGGCGCACGGGCAGCCCGCGCTCGTTCAGCTTGCCGATCACGCGGTCGGCGTCGCGAATCGCGCTCACCTCCGGGGTCGTCACGACGATCGCTTCGCTCGCGCCTGCGATCGCGTTGCGAAAGCCGTGCTCGATGCCGGCCGGGCAATCGATCAGCACGTAGTCGCACAGTTCGCCGAGCTGTTGAACCACGTTCGCCATCTGCAGCTCGCTGATCGCGGTCTTGTCGCGCGTCTGCGCGGCGGGCAAGATCGACAAGTTCTCCAAACGCTTGTCCTTGATCAGCGCCTGGCGCAGCTGGCAGCGCCCTTCGACCACTTCGACGAGGTCGAACACGATGCGCTTTTCGACGCCGAGCACGAGGTCGAGATTTCGCAACCCGATGTCGGCGTCGACGACCACGACGCGATGCCCGCGCTTGGCGAGCACCGCACCGAGGTTCGCGGTGGTCGTGGTTTTCCCGACGCCACCTTTGCCCGAAGTCAGAACGATACGACGCGCGCTCATAGTGCGATGTTCTCTTTTCTGAGGTCCGCCTCGGCGAAGGGGACGACGACGATACGGTCGCCGGCGATCGATGCGTGCTCGGGTCCGCGCGGCTTGGCGCCCATGTCGCCGCTCGCGATCGCGGTCGCGATGCGCAGTTGCGTGGCCGCCAGCTCCAGCGCGATCACGCGGGCGCCGCGGTCGCCCTGCGCGCCGGCGTGCGCGACGCCGCGCAGCGCGCCGAACACGACGATGTCGCCCGACGCGACGAGCTCCGCGCCGGGGTTCACGTCGCCGATGACGACGAGGTTGCCGAGATTGTGCAGCGCCTGGCCGCCGCGCAGGGTGCCGCGGTGATACAGCGTCGCGACGCCCACCGGGATCGCGGCGCGGGACGCCTGGGGCAGCGTGACGCCGGCCGAGGCCATGGTGGGCGATGAAACGGCCACCGGCCCCGACACGCGGCGGCGCACCATGTCGTCGCGCGCCCCGGCAAAGTCGGCCACCAGCGAGCGCGCCTCGTCCGACAGCCGGACCTCGCGCTGCCGGCGGGGGCGGGGAAGCGCGGCCACGTCGGCCGCGGACGCCGTGCCGAGGTAGGCGAGGTCGAGGCCCGCGACGACCGGAGCGAGCCCCTCGACCCCGCTGACGCCGTCGAGCGTGATCCCGAACTCGGCCAGCGCGTCGCGAAAGGCCGCGATCTCGGCCGCCGGCGGCTCGAGGATGCCGAGGTCGGCGACCGCCCGGCTGCCGCGATAGAATTCCGGACGCGTCCCGAACTGCGCCCGAAGTTCTTCCGCCGCCGCGCCGAGCGCCCGGTCGACCGCGATCTCGAGGTTGCGGCCGCGGCCGCGCACGGTGCTCATAGGCATCGCTCGGTGATCATGATCGGGCGCGGTTCCGAGGGGCCACAACCCCGCCCTGCGCGTTCCACACGGAATGCACGGGAAAGTTCGGTTGTCCACATACATCCCACAGATTTTTACGTTACTAGTGGAGAGTTCCGAGCTTTTGCCGAACCGGCAAGGTCCGGCTCCGCCGTCCGCTTCCTCCCCGAGGATCGCCCAATGCCGCCGTTCCGCCGAATCATCGTCATCGCGCTCACCATAGCGATGATGAGTGCCAGCATCCCGGCACCCGCCTATGCCCTGCCGACGTCCTCCGAAGTCCAGATGGGCAAGGAGTACGACAAGCAGATCACCGACTCGACCGTGATCGTCACCGATCCGCTGCTCAACCAGTGGGTCAACGAAGTGTCGAACCGGCTGTGGGCGCAGACCGCGCGCAAAGACGTTCCGTACTCGATCAAGATCCTCGACGTCTCGGACATCAACGCGTTCTCGACGCTCGGCGGCTACATCTACATCAACGAGGGAACGCTGGACTTCGTCCAGAGCGACGACGAGCTCGCCGGCATCATCGGTCACGAGACGGGACACATCGAGCGCCGCCACACCGTCACCGCGCAAAACAAAGCCTCGATCCTCAACGTGATCTTCGGCGTCGCGTCGTTGTTCATACCGCTGGTCTACCGTTTCGGTCAGATCGCGCAAGCGGGTTTGCAAGCCAAGATCGCACGCGACGACGAGAACGAAGCCGACAAGTATGGTCTGATGCTGATGTCGCGCGCCGGGTACGACCCCGACGCGATGAAGACGTTCATGGCGCATCTGGGCGCCGTGAACGATTCGAGCCGCGACCTCATCTCGAAGTACCTCGCCGATCATCCCGGAACGCCGAAGCGCCTCGCGAACCTCAACGGCGATCCCGAGCTCAACCCCGCTCTGCGCACCGACGATCAGCGCGTAGCGCAAGGCATCCACGACTTTGAAACCGGGCGATACAACATCGCGGCGATGAAGTTCGCCGACGTGCTCAAACGGCGCCCCGACGACGCGACGGCGCGCTTCCAGCTAGGTCAAGCGCAGCTCGCACTCGGTCAAGTGTCCAAGGGTGAGCAAAACCTGATCGCCGCCGCGCAGGCCGTTTCACCGCAGGCCAAGGCGCTCGCCGACGTGCGTATAAAAGCGCTGCGCGACGCGGAGCGCCGTCTGAACCTACTGCACCCGGATCTCGCGCCGCTGCGCGCTCAGCTCGCCACCGCGCAGAGCAACGAGACGCTGGCGTCGACGGCGATCGCCACCCGCCGCCAGCAGGGCCTCGATCAGCTCAAGTCGCTGCGCTCGCGCGTGCAGAACATCGCCTACGGCATGCCCGACTTCTCGCGCCTGCAGCCTCGCAAGGACTCGCGTCTGGACACGCTGCTGCACAACGTCAACACCATGTCGAAGTCGCTGGACACGGCGACGAGCAAGGCCGCCGAGTCGATCGCCGGCGTCGGCTCGCTCGAGCGAAACAAAGAAGGCGGGCTGCTCAAGGAAAACGCCGACATCCTCACCGAGCTCGGCGCGCCGCTCAAGCTCGCCGCTCCGCCGCCGCAAGCGCTCGCGACGTTCCCGTCGTATCCGCGCATGCTGGCGTCGGTCGGCGCGGCGGACTCCGACATGGTGCGCGGCGTCGACGCGGCGCGCGCGTCGCTCGCGATCCTCGACGTCGGCCTGGGCGATCTCGATCTCTTCGTGAACGAGCTGCGCCACGTGAACATCGACGGCGGCGGCGACATCGTGCTGGCCGACTACCACCGCATCGAGCCGTACATGACCAAGGCCGTCGACTCGCTCAACAA
>JAXDMA010000305.1:0-5593 GCA_034666305.1 Vulcanimicrobiota bacterium | reverse complement strand
TTCCGGTCTTGCACACGTCGACGGTTTGCTGGAAATCCTCTTCCGTCTCGCCGGGGAAGCCGACGATCAAGTCCGTCGTGATCGCCCAGCTCGGGTTGTGCGACTTGAACGTCGCGATGCGCTCGAGGAACTGCTCGCGCGTGTACTTGCGGTTCATCCGGCGCAGCATCGGGTTCGACCCCGATTGTAGCGCGAGGTGGAAGCGCGGGTTCATCTTCGGCAGCGTCGCGCACACGCGCGCGAGCTTCTCGTTGAGGTCCTTGGGGTGCGAGCTGACGAAGCTCACGCGCTCGACCGATTCGATCGCGCACACTTCTTCGATCAGGTCGGCGAAGTCGGCGCCGGTCGCCGGCTCCTTGTACGCGTTCACCGTCTGGCCGACGAGCGTGATCTCGCGCGCGCCGCCCGCCGCTTTCGTCTCCACATCGGCGAGAATGTCGCTCATCGGACGGTGGTCGAAGCGCCCGCGCACGTGCGGCACGATGCAGAACGTGCAGTAGTAGGAGCACCCGCGCTGCACGGTGACGAAGCCGCGCAGGCCGTCGTACGGTCCGGCGATTCCCTCGCCCGCGCCGCCCATCACGGTTTCGATCTCGCGGTCCACGCTGAAGTCGTCGTCGGGATATTCCGCGCGCCACGCGGCGAGCGCGTCGCCGAGCGCGCCCAGCTCGCTCGTGCCGAACACGCCGTCGATGTGCGGCATGGTCTGCTGCATGCGCCCTTTGTCCTGTTCGGCCAGGCACCCGGTGACGATCACTTTCACCGACTTGTCCGCGTTCTTGATCGCTTTCCAGTGCCCGATGCGCCCGTACGCGCGCTTCTCCGCGTTGTCGCGCACCGTGCAGGTGTTGAGCACGAGCACGGCCGCGTCTTCGGGCCGCTCCGCCAGCGTGAAGCCCGCCGAGATCGCGCGGCGCTGGATGTCTTGCGAGTCGGCCTCGTTCATCTGGCAGCCGTGCGTCTCGATGTAGATTTGCGCCATTTAGAAGTTCGTTTCGGAGAGCGGGGACATCAGCGAGTTCCCGTGGAGAGCGTGGTGAGCAGGTCGAGCGGAAGGTACAGGCGCGAACCGATCATCGTCGGCGCTTCGCCGTAATCCACGGTCTTGCCGTCGACCCGGTACGACGTGGATCCGATGTGCCCGATCACTTCATGGCCGCCGTACCGCACGACGACCTTCTCACCGACCAGCTGGATCGCACCGCGCGGCACGTAGTCCTCGGCCGGCGCGACGACGCTGGGGCGCGTAACCTCGGCCGCCGGCTGCAGCACGACCTCCGTGCGCGTCCCCGGCCACACCATCACCGAGCGCGTGATCTTGCCGCGCGGCGTGCGGGCCGTCAGCTCGTGCGCGCCGGCCGCGACCAGAATCGTCCCGTCCTTTGCCGGTACCGCCGCGAAGCCGTCGACGAATACCGACGGCGCCGACCCGTGGATGACGATCCAACCGGGCAGCGGATGCAGCCCGCCGGTTTTGACCGTGTCCAGCCGGGTCGAGCTCAGGGTGGTGTGCCCGGCGAGGACGCTCACGTCGAGCTGCAGCGGCTCCCAGCCGGTCTTCGTCAGCCCCAGTGTGTGCCGGCCGGCCGCCAACGCGCCGAGCACGAGCGGGCTGCGGCCCACGTAGGTGCCGTCGATCCAAACGTCCGCGCCGGTCGGGAGGGTCGTCACGTAGAGCGATCCGGTCGGGACGGCGGCCAGGAGAAGCACGCAGACCACGACCGCCGCGAGGCGACGGAGCATAAGGATGGGAACCTTGGTCGGTCATGTCCGAAGCCCTCGCACCCTCCCTGCGCGTGCGACCTGCGACCGTTGCGGTCGTGGGGCGCCCCAACGTGGGGAAAAGCGCGCTGTTCAACCGCCTCCTCGGGCAGCGCCTCGCGATCGTCGAGGATACGCCCGGTGTCACGCGCGACCGCCTGTACGCGCTTGCCGACTGGCAAGGCCGCACGTTCACGCTCGTCGACACCGGCGGGATCGACACCGAAGTCGACCCCGACGACACCATCGGCCGGGGTACGCAGGCGCAAGCGGAATCCGCCGCGCGCGACGCCGACGTGATCGTGTTCGTCGTCGACGCGCAGGATGGTCTCTCGCCGGTGGACTCGGATGTCGCGGACATCTTGCGGCGCAACCGCCGGCCCGTGATTCTCGTCGCGAACAAGATCGAATCGCCCAAGCACGCCGCGTCGGTGCATGCGGAGTTCGGCGGGCTCGGTTTCGGTGAAGTGTACGGCGTCTCGGCGCTGCACGGCGAAGGCACGGGCGATCTGCTCGACGCGATCGTCGAGAAGCTGCCGCCCGACGACCCGAGCAACGTCGGCGAAGCGGAGCTGTCGCTCGCGCTCATCGGGCGTCCCAACGTCGGCAAGTCATCGCTGCTCAACGCGCTGTTGAACGAAGAGCGCGCGATCGTGTCCGACGTTCCCGGCACCACGCGCGACGCGATCGACACGCTGTTCACGTGGAGCGGCCGCACGTTTCGCCTGATCGACACGGCCGGCGTGCGCAAACAGCCCGGGCATCACGGCTCGATCGAATACTATTCCTCGCTGCGCTCGCTCAAAGCGATCGCGCGCTGCGACGTCGCCATCTTGCTGATCGACGCGCTCACGGGCCCGACCAATCAGGACCGCCGGCTCGCGGGCATCGCGCTCGAAGAACGCAAGGCGCTCGTCATCGTCGGCAACAAATACGACCTCGTGCGCGAACTCGGCGAATACAGCCAAGGCGATCTGGCCAACGAGATCCACGCGCAGCTGCCGTTCGCGTCGTTCGCGCCGGTGACGTTCCTCTCGGCGCTCACGAAACGCCGGTTGCAGAGCTTGATGCCGCTGGTCGAAAAGGTCGCGACGAACCTCGACCGCCGCATCCCTACCGCGAAGCTGAATTCGATCGTGCGCGACGCCGTGATGGCGCACCCGCCGCCGATCCACTCCGGCAAGCCGCTCAAGATGCTGTACGTGTCGCAGCCGCAGACGCACCCGCCGCTGTTCGTGTTCCACGTCAACGACCCCGATCTCGTGCCCGCGTCGTACAAGCGCTTCATCGAGAACACGCTGCGCGCGGAGTTCGATTTCGAAGGGGTGCCGCTCACGTTCGAGTTCCGGTCGCGGCGTGACGAAGGTGACCACGGAGAGTATTCACGGTGAGCCCGGTGGTCGTTGCCGCCGCCGCGGTCGTCGTGGCGTTCTTCGTCGGCGCCATCCCGTTCGGCGTGCTCGTGTCGCGTGCGTTCTACGACCGCGACATCCGCAAGTCGGGCAGCGGCAACATCGGTGCGGCGAACGCGCTGCGCACGCTGGGCAAGCGCGGCGCAATCGCGGTGCTGGCGCTCGATGCGCTCAAGGGCTTCGTGCCCACGCTCGTCGCCGGCATGCTCGGCGGCGTGGTCCCGGCGACGCTCGCCGCAGTGGCGTCGGTCGTCGGCCATTGCTGGTCGCCCTTCCTGGGCGGTAAAGGCGGGAAAGGGGTCGCCACCTTTTTCGGCGCGCTGTTCGCGCTGTGGTGGCCGGCCGGGCTTGCGTTCATGCTGGTCTGGGTCGTCATCGTGATCGCGTGCGGCTTCGCGTCCGTCGCATCGATGCTCGCATCGGTCGCGATGGGCTTCGTCCTGTGGTACGGCCTGGGCGGGGAGGGCCTCGTCTGCGGGATCGTCTTGGCGCTGTTCGTGATCTATCGCCATCGCGAGAATCTCGAGCGGCTCCGGCGCGGGACGGAAAACCGCCTCAGTCTGCTGAAAGCGGACCGCCAGATATGATTAGCTCGAACGATTTCCGCAACGGCGTTACCATCGTTATCGAAGGCCAGCTTTGGACGGTCATCGAGTTTCTGCACGTGAAGCCGGGCAAGGGCTCCGCGTTCGTGCGGACCCGCCTCAAGAACGTGAAGAGCGGCGCGACGGTCGAACGCACGTTCCGCGCCGGAGAGAAGTTGGAGCGCGCCACGGTCGACAACCGCGACATGCAGATGCTCTACAACGACGCCGACGGCTACCACTTCATGGACAGCGAGACGTACGAGAACTTCACGCTGCAAAAAGACGTCATCGGCGATCCCGCCGACTTCCTCAAGGACGGCATGCGCATCGCCGTGCAGTTTCACGACTCCACGCCGATCGGCGCCGACCTGCCCGCGCACGTCGAGCTGAAGGTCGAAGAGACCGACCCGGGCTTCAAGGGCGACACCGCGACAGGCGCGACGAAGCCCGCGAAACTCGAGACCGGCGCGACGGTCAACGTGCCGCTGTTCGTCAATCCCGGCGACGTGATCCGCATCGACACGCGCGACCGCCGCTACATCGGGCGCGTCCAGAGCTGATCCGCGCGCGTCGCGCACGATGACGCCGCTCGGCGCGCTCGAGCTGTTCGCGATCGGCGTGGCGGCGAGCATCTTCGGTTCGATCGTCGGACTGGGCGGCGGGTTCGTGATCATCCCGGTACTGCGCATCGCGTTCGGGGTGCCGCCCGCGCAAGTCGCCGGGACGTCGCTGCTGATGGTGCTCGCAAATACCGCCGCCGCGACGTTCGGCTACCTCCGCGCACGCGTGGTCGATCTGCGGTTCGCGGTTCCGTTCACGCTCGGTGCCGTGCCCGGCAGCATCATCGGCGTGTTCGCCGTCAAGCGCTTCACGCCGAGCGCGTTCGACTTTGCTTACGGGGTCGTGCTGACCGTGCTCGCGATCCTCGTCGTGCGACGCCGTTCGGTCACGTCGCGCGACGCAGCCGAACGCACCTTCGCGCACGATCCGCGCATCGGCGTCATCGCCGGAGTTGCCACCGGCTTTTTCTCGTCATTGTTCGGCATCGGCGGCGGTGTCGTGCTGATCCCGCTGCTGCTGATCGCGGCGCGCATGCCGCCGCACGTCGTCACCGCGACGAGCGCGTTCGTCATCACGACGACGGCTCCGGTCGGTGTCCTCACGCATGCGCTCGGCGGCGATGTCGACTGGCCGTTTTCGCTCCCGCTCGTGCTAGGCGGCCTGGTCGGCGGCAGCATCGGGCCGCTGATCCAGAAGCGCGTTTCGTCGCCGGCGCTGATCACGATGCTGGCCGCGGCGCTGATCGTCGCGGCGCTGGGGCTCGCGCTCCGTCACCTCTTCTGAGAAAGCGCGCCCGATCGGTCCTACATCAATTCTTATCACAGCCACCCGGTCGTTCGGTGCGCCCAGTGGGGTATCGTGACTGCATGACCAAACGGAGCGAGTTCCTGGCCGCCGGGGCCGTAGCCGCGCTGACGGCCGGGGCGGTCGGGGCCGCGGGCACGCCGGCAAGCGCCGCCGACAACGCGATTCTCGACGAGGCCGCATTCCTCGCGCGCGTTCGCAGCAGCGCGAAGCACCGTCAGCTCATCGCGGCGCCGCGCGTCGACGACGGAGCGCCGCTGCAATTCGTCGTCAACACGCTCAACGGCTTCAAAGCGGGCTGGAACGAGCCCGACGGCAACGTGCAGATCGCGCTCGTGCTGTTCGGCTCGGCGGCGACGATCGGCTTGGACGACGAGGCCTGGCGCACGTACAAGCTGGCCGACGTCGTCAAAAAGGTGCAGCAAGAGTTTCTCACCGTCGACGCGTCGCAGGGCAACCCGTGGTCGC
>JAXDMA010000304.1:0-4357 GCA_034666305.1 Vulcanimicrobiota bacterium | reverse complement strand
CGCGCCGCTCGCACCGGCTGCTCGAAGAGCAGCGGCTCGACGACGCGCTCGCCGTCGCGCGCCAAGGTTTGGAGCTTGCACCGCGTGACGGCGTGCTCGCGTACAACGCCGGCCTCGCCGCGGCGCGGCTCGGCCGCGACGACGACGCGCTCGCGCACCTCGGTTCGATCGAGCGCGACGACGTGCACGCGACGTCGGCGCTCGCGCTGCGCGCGGAGATTCAGCGCCGCGCGGGCGATCTCGACGGGGCGGTCGCCACGCTCGAACGCGTGCGCACGCTTCCCGCGCCCGCCGAGAACGCGCTCCGTCACGCCACGGTCGGCCTCGCGACGGCGTTGCTCGAAGCCGGCCGCGTCGCCGATGCCGGGAAGCTCGCGGCGTTCGTTCTGAACTAGCGTTGCGCTTCGCGATCCTCGCTTTCCCCGGCAGCGATCCCGGCGACGCGCGCGCGCGAGCGGTTTCGTGCGCCGCGGTCCACGATGCCGCGGACGTCGCCGCAGCCGCGCGTGCCGCCGATGCGCCGTACGTGCTGCTGCTCGCGCCGGGTGCGCGCCCGCTGCCCCGTGCGTTCAGCGGATTGCATTCCTTTGCCGCGACGGCCGGGGTTCTCGGCGGCGCGACGCACGCCGGCGGAACGCGCGCGTTCGGCTGGATGCTCGCGCCCGCGCCGTGCGGTCCGCTGCCGTTCGAGCTCGTCGCGATCGCGGCGCCGATCGCCGAGGCGGGCGCCGACGGCCGCGTCCGCGGCGCGATCGACGTCGTTGCGCCGGGGATGCTGCTCGCCGCGCGCGAGCTGCTGTTCGAACCGCTTCCCGGCGATCCGGTGGCCGCGCTCGTCGAGCTCTGCGCGCGGGCGCGCGCGAGCGGACGCGACGTCGTGTGCCGCCCGTCGTTCGCATGCGAGGCGCCGCCGCTCGATGCGGACGACCGCGGAATGGTCGCCGCGCTGCGCGCCATCGCCGAACGCCGCACGGAATTGACGGGAACGCACCGTTTGCCGCCTGCGGCGCGGCGCACGCATGCCGAGCGCGAGCTGCGGCTCGACGGCGGCAGACGCATGCACGTGCGCATCCCGCTCCCGCCGCTCACCGTGCTGGTTCACGGGCAGGGCGCGGAACTCGCCGCGCGCCGCGCGCGCGAGCTCGCACCCGTCGTGCACGCGCGCGCCGTGAACGATCCTGCGGCGGCGCTGCGCGCGGAGATGCGCGTCCGCGGCGACCGCTATGTGCTGATGGCGTCGGCTGCGCGGCTTCCGGATCGCGAGGCGTTCGAGGCGCTCGTCGCAGCCGTCGAGTCCGCGCCGTTCGTCGCGATCGCCGCGCCCGACGCCGGCGCACTCGACGGTAGCTGCGCGCTGCTCGCGCTAGCCCGTATTCCACAGCATCTCACCGCTGAGGGCGCGTCGCTGGCCGACGCACTGCGTACGCTCGCCGGCGGCGCCGCGATGTTGCGCCGCGCCGTCCGCGCGCCGGGCTTCATGCCGCTCGCCTGCGCGCCGCCCACGCCGCGGCGCGCGACGATCGTGTTCCTGGCGTCGTCGCTCCCGGAGATCATGCGCGTGACGCTCGACGCCGTCGTGCCCGCCGCGCGGCTCGACGACGAGCTCGTCGCGGTGTGCGCGGCGAACGCGGACACGACGCGCCGTATTTTGGCCGTGTATCCGCAGGTGCGCGTCGCGACCGACGAGTCCGACCCGCTGTTGTGCGAGGCGACGAATCGTGCCGTGTCGGAGGCGTCGCGCGAGCTGATCGTCGTGATCGCCGACGACGTGCTGCTGCCCGCGGGCGCGCTCGACCGCCTGCGCGATGCGTTCGTGCGCGTGCCGTCGCTCGGCGCGGCGTTCCCCGCGGTCGCCGGCGCGGCCGGCGGCGAGGGCGTGCACGACGTGTCGTACGCCGATCTCGCGCAGTTGCGGACGCTTGCCGAGCGCCGCGCTTCCATGTTGTCCGAACGGCTCGAGCCGATCGACCTCGCCGTCACGCCGGCGGTGGCCGTCACCCGCGAGGCGTTCGACGCCGTCGGCGGCATCGACCCCGCGCACGGGCCGACCTCAGCCGGCATCGCCGATCTCGTGCTGCGCCTGCGCGCTGCCGGCTACGGCGTCGTTCGCTGCGACGACGCGTTAGCACACCGGTTCGATCCGGCGCAATCGCACAATCCGGCGGCGGCCGCCAGTGCGTACCAAACCGTCGCGCCGCCCGAGTCCGCCGTTCTCGCGCGCGGTTTCGATCCCGCGCGCCGCGTTCCGTTCGTTCGGTCTGCGACGACGCCCCAGAACGTGTATGACGCGGGCGATCCCGCCGCATCGCACGCGATCGCCGTCCCCGTTGCGGGAGCGGCCGAGCTGGAACGCGCGGTTCGGTTCATCGCGTCCGCCGCGCGAGCGTTCGACGCGAGCTCTCCGGTTCGGCTTCACGTCGTGCTCGACGGCGATGTCGCGCCGGCCGACGTCGTCACGCGCATTCGCCCCGTGCTCGCCGCAAGCGGCACGTCGATGGACGAAACCGTCGCGGTGCGCATCGAGCGCGCCGCCGATCTGGTGGCGTGGCGCGCGGGACTCGAGGCCGGCGTTCGCGTTGTCGTCGCGGCCGGGCACGAGCGGCCCGCTTTGCGCGACCTCGGCACCGTCACCGCCGGCGCGCTGTCCGATCTGCTGGAACCGGTGTTGCGATGAGAACGCATCGCACCCATGAGATTCTCGCGCCGTGGAGCACGGCACGTCCCGTGCTCGATCCGGCGCGGCTCGCCGCCGTGCGCATCGAGCCCGTGCTGCGGCAGCGCAGGGCCGCGTTCGTCCTCGATCTCTACCTGAAAAACGACGACGGTGCGACGGTGATCCCGCTCGTCATCGCCGATCCTGCGGCGATCGTTGACCGCGATCGCGAACCGCTGATCTTTCCGCACGCAATGCCCGGCAACGATGCGTTCGCGAGCGCGCTGGCCGAACGCATCTTGCCGCATCTCGAAGGGCTCGTGCTGCGTGGCGAACGCGTCGAGGAGCACGTCCTCGCGTTCACGGACGCGCCCCAGTTCGAGGCCGCGCGCGCGGCCGGGTGCTTCGGCGCGGCGCCGTTGCGCGACGCGCTCGTTCGGCTGGCCCCATATCGCTATGCGCGCCGCTTTGCACGCGGGCGCAGCGTGCGCATCGACGCACCCGACGCCGTCGGCGGCTGGGCGTTGCTGCGCGCGGTGGGCAACGTCGCGGTCGCCGCCGCGCGCCGCGATGCTATTGCGCTCGCGTGGTACGGCGAGGCGCCCGTCGCGCACGACGCGCGCGCCGACGTCGCGATCGTGGCGCCGGATGCAGACGCGTTCGATGCTGCTTGCATCCTGCGACTCGATCCCGCGTTGCATTCCACGGGCGACGCGCACGTCGTCGAGATCGTCGATCCGCTGCCGCTCGATGCGGGCATCGTGTTCGATCCGGCGGAAGGCCCCGCGCGCCGCTGGTTTGCGGTCGAACGCGCGCCCGTGCCCGCGCACCGTGCGCTCGCGGATCTCACGTACCGCACGGCAGGCGGTTCGGCCGGGCGCATCGCGGTGATTCTCGGCCGGTCCGATGCGCTGCGCCGGCCCTCGGCGGATACCGACGAAGCGCGCGCGCTCGTCATAGCGTTCGGCGCGGAAGGCTTCGATGCGATCCTCGCGGAGGAGCCCGGCGAACTCGACGGCGCCGACTTGGTGCACCTGATCGGCACGCGCGAAGGGCGCCGCGCCCGGACGATCGTGGACGCGGCCCGGCGGCGCGGCGTTCCGGCGGCGGTGCACGCGTACGGCGAAGACGCGGCGCACGGCGGCTGGTGGGGCGCCGAAGTGACGCGCTACTGTTTTGAATACGGCGCCGACGAGCACGACGTCGCGACGTATCTCGGCCTTCTCGCGGCGCGCGCCGTCAGCGTCGGCGACGCGCGCGCGGACGCGGCCTACGCACCGGATGACGCGGCGCTCGACGATGCCGCCGCCGCGGTGCGCGATGCGACGGTCGTGTTCGCGGCGACGGAAGCGGAAGCCGAGGCGATCCGGAGCCGGAGCGGCCGCCGCGGGCTCATCGTCGTCGTCCCGCCCGTTGCGGCGACCGCCGTCGCGCTGCCGGTCGGACCGCTCGTGGGCGCCGACCCGTTCGTCCTGCTTCACGCGCCGATCGGTCCTGTCTCCAACGCCCTTCTCGTCGCGCGCTGCGCTGCCACGGCCGCGATCCCGCTCGTCGTCGCGGGCCCAGTCGCGGACGCGTCGTACCTCGCGCTGGTCCGCGAGTTCGGCGGCCCGGGCCTCGTGCTGCTGCCGGGCGAACCGGCGCCCGGAATCGCGGCGGGATTGCGCGCCGCGGCCGGCGTCGTGGTGGATGCAAACTGGGTCG
>JAXDMA010000303.1:0-5658 GCA_034666305.1 Vulcanimicrobiota bacterium | reverse complement strand
CTTAACCCCCGCGCCCCGGCGCGGCACCCGAGCCCCCAAATGTAAACGGCGCGTAATGGCGCCGTTTTCTTTGTGTTGCAGGCAAGGTTGCGCTCCCTAGCGGGTCGCCGTCGTCCGATACCATGTGCATCGGCCGCTAGGCGTCATGTTCGTAGCGGCGTTCCGCACGTTACCAGGAGTTGACACTTGAATGCGTAGCATCGCGGCGTCGTCGCTCGTCGTTTTGGCGCTGGTCCTTCCGGGGCTCGCGTCCGCCAAACCGAACGTCACGCTTAAGCTCACCGGGTCTGTTGTGACCAAGGCCGCCGACGGCCGCACGACGATGACCCCCGTCGAGCACGTCCAGCCCAAGGCCGGCGACGAGATCGAGTACGACATCGTCGCTTCGAACGCGGGCACCACGCCCGCGGTGCGTCTGGTCCCGGTCGGCAAGATCCCGGCGGGTACCGCATACATCGACGGCTCGGCCAAGGCCGCGCGCGCCCACCCCGAGTTCTCGCTCGACGGCGGCAAGACGTGGTCGGCCTCACCGACGGTGACGGTCAAAGGCCCCGACGGCAAGCCTGTGGTGAAGAAAGCGGATCCGGCGCTCTATACGATGGTGCGCTTCGTGACCGCCGGCGCCGTGGCGCCGCGCGGCAGCGTCGCGTACACGTATGAGGTGCGCGTCAAATGATGCGCTCGACTTCGTTCACTTCGCTGCTGCGAACGTGCTTGGCGATCGTCGCACCGGTAGTCGTCGGCATCGGCATCGCGAGCACAGCGCCCGCGTCCGCCGCGGCGACGCCTGCGGGTACCGCGATCAGCAACACCGCGACGGCCACCTACCAAGACCCCGGCGGCACCACGTACAACTCGCAGTCGAACACCGTCACGACGACCGTGCAAAACGCGCCGTCGATGACGATCGCGCCGACGTCCGGTGCGCCCGGCACGAACACGGTCAGCCCCGGCGGCACGATCACCGACACTTACACGTTGACGAACACCAGTAACAGCGCGGGCTACTTCCAGCTGACCGGCGTGCAGAACACCGATGACGGCGTCACCGCCGGCATGGGTACGTTCAGCACCTACGTCGTCAACGCGGGCGCCGGAAATCAAAGCTTCGCCACCATCGCCGCGGTCAACAACTACTTGACCACCGGCAACGCCGGCGGCGCGTTCATGACGGCGGTCAACGGGACGATCACGATCGGCGTGACGTACCAGGCCAACGTCGGCGCCAGCGGCACGATCACGACCAAGCTCACCCCGGCGATCACGCTGCCGGGTGCGCCGACGGGCCCCGCAGGGACGTCGACGGCGACGTCTTCGACGGTCGTCGGCCAGTACAACGACACGGTCACTGTCGACGCGCGCATCGACGTGCAGAAGCTTGCCGTCGTAGGCGGCTCCGTCGCGGTTCCCACGGTGACGTACACCGTGCGCTTCGCGAACGGCGGCGCGCGCAACCTCGCGCCGGTCTTCAAGAACGCACTCCCGGGCGGTAACGCAGCGGCGTACAGCGGCTGCACCAACAGCACCGCGTGCGGCGTGGCCTTTACCGACAAGCTGCCGTCCTACAACGCCACGCAGCTGACGCTCACGGCGGCCGTTCCGACGATCGCCGGCGCGACGGGTACGATCATCTACTCCGTCGACGGCACGACCTGGACGACCACGCAGGCGGGCGCCGTCTACATCGGCGTGTTCTTGCCGGCAACGTCGATCACGGGCGCGGGCCTTACGACGTTCCAGCCCAACAACAACGCGACGTCGCAAAACACCGTGAGCGCCGGTAACGCCTCGCTCACGCTGACGTTCGTCATGAACGGCTCGACGGCGACGGGCGCTGCCAACGGCAACGCGATCACCAACGTCGCGAACTCCACGTACGGCGACCAGTCGGGCTTCATCGAAGGCCCCGGCATCGGCGTGCAGACCGTGGCGAACAACGCCGCGGCGACCACCGCCCAGACGGCGCCCATCATCGCGAACGCGAACGGAGCGCTCGCCGGTGCGGGCTTCATCACCTCGGCGGCGTCGCCGCTCAACACGGTGCTGTTCAACGGACCCAACGGCTTCCCGCAAGCGGTGGGACCGACGAACAACAACGATGACTACACGGCGGTCAGCTACACCAACGGCGGCGCGAGCGTCTCCGCGGTGACCGGCAACACCGTCACGGTCGCGGCCGGCGCGGCGGCGACCACGATCACCAACTCGCTCCAGAACACCGGGAACAAGGACGACACCTACAACCTGACCGCCGCGACGGCAGCCGGTCTGTCGGCGCTGCCGGCGGGCTGGACGGTGACGTTCCAGAGCACGGGCCAAGCCGCGAGCGGTAGCTGCGGCGCGGTCGTGGTGAACACGGTGATCACGTCGGTCTGCGTGCCGTCGGGCGCGACGCAAACGTACAAGACCATCTACACGCCGCCCGCCGGCGCGACGGTGTTCAACGCGTACACCGGCTACGGTGACGCGATCACGGCGACGTCGGTGAACGACAACACGAAGAACAACGTCACGATCGACGAGATCATCGTGGGCGGCTTCGTGAAGCTGACGAAGACGTGGTCGGTGGCGCTCCTTCAGCCGTGCGCGACCGCGACGGTGTTCACGGCGAGCTCCGCATCGGTCAATCCCGGTGATTGCGTCCAGTACACGATCACGTACCTGAACGTGATGCCGAGCGGCGGAACGAACGACATCACGGTCAACGCGTCGTCGTTCGTACTCACCGAGGACGGCGCCGCCGCGGGCGGCGCGCAGGTCGCGTACGCGAACACCTGGGCGGCCAATAGCAACGGGCTGTTCGCGGCGCCGGTCGATTCCAACGGCGGCGTGCTGGGCGGGTACAACCCCGGCCCGGGTGCCGCCGGATCGTCGCGGTTCACGGACACCATCGGCGCGCTCGCCGCGGGTGCGACCGGGAATTGCACGTTCAAGGTCCAGGTCAAGTAACGATCCGATGCCGGGAGTCTTCGTGCGCGTCGTGCGCTCGATGGGCCTCGCCGTTCCCCTTCTCGCCGCGGCGATGGGGACCGGCGAGGCATCTCCCGCAGCGGGTGTCGTCATCTCGAACACGGTGATCGCGCAATACAGCGATCCGCAAGGATTGACGTACGGCGCGCAGTCCAACACGGTCACCGTTTCGGTCGCAGCGGTCTCGTCGATCGCCGTCTCTCCCAAGGAGCCGGCGGTCGACCCGAACGCTGAAAGCTTTCCGGTCGGAACGCCCGTGACGCGGACGTTCACGATCGCCAACTCCGGCAACGTTCCCGACGCGTACACGATCGCGTCGCTGACGTCGAGCGCCGGCACCATCACCTCCATCGCATTCATCACCGCGAACGGCGTGATCCCGGCGACGATCGGGAGCACCGTCTCGCCGACGCTTCAGCCTGGTGAGACCATTAAAGTTCAAGTCGTCATCGCGACGGCCGGCGTGGCCGTCGCCGCGCCGTTTTCGATCGCGCTCACCGCGCGTTCGACGAACGCTACGTCCGCGAATGGGATCGTCACCGACAACGGTCGCGAATGGGCCGTTGCGCAGCCGGGCGCGTCGATCGCCGGCCCGAACGGGCCCAACACGATCGTCGCCAAGCTCGTCAACCATGTGCGCTCGCATGCCGCGCACCCGGGCGAGACGGTGACGTACTCGATTGCGTTCCGCAACTACGGCGGCTCGCCCGCGACCAACGTCGTCGTGATCGACGACGTTCCCGCCGGCGTTCACGCGCTGCTGCCGACCGTCGCGCTCAACGGCGTCAGCGCCGTCGCTTCCTCGACGCTCGCGGGCCAGCGGCTGACCGTTCGGGTCGGCACGATGGCGGTCAACGAGTCGGACGTCGTCACGTTCGACGCCGTCGTGGACAACGCGCTGACCGCCGGCTCGTCGTTCGTCAACGTCGCGTCGGTGAGTGCCGACTCCATCGCCGCCACGTCGACCGCGCCGGCGAGCGTGTTCATCGGCGTCGGCAACGTCGTGTACGACGGCTACGCCGGCGGCGGCTCGCCGATCGGCGGCGCCACGCTCACGCTGCGGGATCTCGACACGCACGCGATCGTCGATCTCCCCAAGACCGCGTCGCAAGCGTTCGCGCGCGCGACGCAGGATGCAGCCGCCGATCCCGCCGGCTTGCCGCCGAACACCGCGAACGCAAACCCGTTCACGACCGGCGCGGACGGCGCATACAGCTTCGTCTTCTCGCAGTCGCAGCTCGGCACGGCGGCGACGCCCGCGCGCTACGAGCTCGACATCAGCGCGCCCGGGTATCGCGACCGGCGCGTCGGCATCACGATCACGCCGGACGCGACCGGATTGCTCTACGGCGCCACGTTGACCGCCCTCGACGACCAGCAGCTCGCACGCGCCGGCGGGTTCGAGCTCGTCACCACCAACGTTTCCCTCTCAGAGGTGTTCGGTTTGCTCGGGAATCAACCGATGTTCACTTCTCATCCGCTGACGGTGTCCAAGACCGTCGACCGCGACATCGCGTCGGGCGGAGACCGCCTCGTCTACACCGTGGTCGTCGGCAGCCAAGGCGCGCAATTGGGCGCGACGCGCATCGTCGATACGCTGCCGGCGGGCGTCGTGTACGCACCGGGCACCGCGCGCGTCGACGGCGCGGCCGTCGAGCCGCAGCGCGACGGGCGCATCCTCACGTGGACGTTCCCCGCACTGGTCGCGCCGCACACGATCACGTACGCGTGCGTCGTGATGCCGTTCACCGCGGACGGTTCGACGCTGGTCAACGTCGTCGACGTCGACACGCTCTCCAACGGCGGTCTGCGCGTGCACGGTTCGGCCACCGCCGACACGCGCGTCGTCGCGGGCGCGCTGGGGAACCGCATCGTCGTCACCGGCCGCGTGTTCGTCGACAGCGCGCGCACCGGACGGTTCCGCGACGGCGACAAAGGCGTCGCCGGCGTACGCGTCTTCATGGAAGACGGTCAGTCCGTCACCACCGACCGGTACGGCCGGTTCACGTTCCCGTCGGTGCATCCGGGCCAGCACGTACTGCGCGTCGATGCCACGACGCTGCCCGCGGGGGTGCGAGCGTATGACGATCGCCGCTACGACAGCCCGCGCAGCTTGCAGCGCCTGCTGCACGGCATCTACGACGCGGGCCTGATGCACGACGTCAACTTCGCGCTCGAGCCTGCCGCATGAGTTCGCGCAACCGGATCCATCGCAGCGGCGTCGCGATCGCCGTCATGGGGCTCGTCCTCTCGACGGTCGACGTGAACCCCGCGGGCGAGATTCCGGTCGCGTACGCCGACGAGCCGGCGGCGATCTCTTCGGCTGCCCCGCAGCCGGCGGCGCCGGCGCAGCCCGGCGCGTCGCCGCAAGCGACGGCGGCCGCGGTCGCCGCGGAAGCGGCGACCGGTACCGTCGCGCAGGCCGAAACCATGGGCATCTCCACGACGCCGAAGGGACCCGAGGGCGGCGACCTCACGCACCTGACGTTCACGGCCACCGACACGCTCAACGCGTCGCTCGTGACGCCGAGCGACGACGGCGTGACGTCCGGCACGACGACGAGCGTCGAAGTGCAGACGGTGCGCGGCGCGGGCGTCGAGCTCAAGGTCGGCGACGCGGTGATCCCGTTCTCGCGCATCGGCAAGCGCACCGTCGACTCGAAGACGGGCGAAACGCGCTACACGTAC
>JAXDMA010000302.1:0-4473 GCA_034666305.1 Vulcanimicrobiota bacterium | reverse complement strand
GAGTGGACGTTCGCCGACAAGAACAACTGGGCGCGCCGCGGCGTGCTCGTGGCGCACGTCGGCTTTCTGCTCATCGCGATCGGCACGACGATTTATTGGGCGAAAGGCTACAGCGGACAATTCGCGGTGCTGAGCGGACAAACGGCGACGATTCCCGAGAACGGCGTGAAAGTCGATCTGAAGCGCTTCGCGTACCGCATCGATCCGATTCAGACCAAAGCCGGCACGGTGTATCAGCCGATCGACTACGTGTCCAACGCGACGGTGACCGGCAGCGACGGCAAGCCGCAAGCGGCGGAGATTCGCGTCAACCATCCCTACGAAGTGGACGGTACGGCGATCTATCAAGCGACGTACGGTTTCGCCATCGACTTTCGCTTGACCAAAGACGGGCGGCCCGCGCCGGGTCCGGACCATCCGCTCAAGGAAGGCGAGGGCTTCGTGATCCCGGGGACGTCGCGCTCGATCCAGTACCAGCGCTTCGTCGGCACCATCGACCGCGCGACGGGACGGCCCGCGGCCGATCCGCGTCCGAACGACCCGGGCGTGGTGATCCAGGCGTACGACGGCGAGCAGCCCGCGGGCACGGCGCTCATGGCGCTCGGACGGCCGATCGATCTGGGCGCAGGCTACAAGCTCGACGCGGCGCGCTACGTGCTGTACTCGGGGTTCCAGTATCGCAACGATCCGGGCATTCCGGTCGTGGGTCTGGGCGCGCTCGTGCTGCTGGCCGGGTTGTGCATCTCGCTCTATTTTCTGCCCGCGCGGCTGTTCGTGCTTGCGCGCGAAGCGCCCGGCGGCGGCACCGACGTCGGCATCGCGGCGACGACCGTCAAGGGTTACGACGTGTTCCAAGACCGTTTCCGGGAAATCGTCGACGCGCTGCGGCGCGCCGAGCGCACGACGTAAAGGGGAGTCCATGGATCCGTTCAGACAGACGCTGGATCAGACGCTGCTCGTGGTCGGCATCGCCGCGTACGTCACGGGCGCGTTCGTGCTGCTCGCGCACTTTTTGTTCCGCAACCCGCTGATGCGCACGATCGGCATCCCGCTCGCGATCGCCGGCGCACTGGCGCAGTTCGCCGAACTGGGCGCGCGCTGGTGGATGACCGGCGTGTGGCCGCTCACGAACCTCTACGGTTCGCTCTCGCTGTTCAGCGCGTGCGCGGTCGCGATCTTCCTCGTCTTCGCGTTCAAATACGACTTGGCGTTCATCGGCGGTCCCGTGCTCGCGATGGCGGCGATCGCGCTCGGCTACGCGACGACGTGGAACGAAGGCTACATGCCGGCGGTGCCGGCGCTGCAGTCGTACTGGATCAAGATCCACGTGCCGATCGTGATCACCGCGTACGCCGCGTTCATGGTCGCGTTCTGCGTGTCGTCGATCTACTTGGTGAAGGCGTGGGCGGAAAACCGGTACGCACGCCGCGGTCCGGCGTTGCGCGCGGCGGCGGCGGGCGCGGGCGGCGGCAGCGTCGACGTCGCCATGAGCGCATACACCGCGGACGCCGCCGCGGGCATCGTGCGCAACGACACGCCCGCGCTCGCGGACGCCGCCGCGGCGGGCGACACGACCGCGCGCTGGCTCGTCGGGCTCCCGTCGCTCGCGCGCCTCGACGTGATGCAGTACCGCGTCATCGCCGTCGGCCTCCCGCTGCTGTCGCTCGGGATCATTACCGGCGCGATGTGGGCCAAAGAAGCATGGGGCGCGTACTGGCAGTGGGATCCCAAGGAAACAGCCGCGCTCGTTTCGTGGATCGTCTACGCCGCGTTCATGCACTTGCACACGCGCCCCGAATGGCGCGGCACGCGCACCGCGCTGGTCAGCGTCTTCGGGTTCGCGACGATCGTGTTCTGCTACCTCGGCGTCAACATCTGGATCAGCGGCCTGCACAGCTACAAGATGTAGCCTTTATCGGTCAAAGTTTACGCTACGCGTAATCTTTGCCCGCTAAAGGCGCGCCCGTTGGGCGCTATTCATGATGCCCTAGGATGACATTTACGGGTGCGTACTGCCTTGGCCCGGGCGTTGCGGTTCGTTCGGCATCGGCGTGGGTGCGGCGACCGTTTCCGGATGTTCCCAGACGTTCTTCGCGGCGGCCGGCAGATGGTCGGGAGCGCGCTTGAGGAAGTATGCGACCTGCCAGATCGATTTTTCGTCCAGCGCCGGGCTGTACGCCGGCATGCCCGTGAAGCGGATGCCGTGCTCCACCTTCCAATACGTCACGCCTTCAGGATCGTCCATGACGTCGTGCTTGTTGAACTGCGGCGGGCGCACGCCCAATCCGCGCGCGATCGCGTTGGGCGTGGAGTTCGCGGTGCCGTGGCAGACGGCGCAGTTCTGCACGTATAGCTTGGCGCCCGACTCGATGTCGGCGTCGGTCTGCGTGTACGGATACGGCGGCGGCGGCGCCTCGCGCGCCGTCGTCGCGTTGAGCGACGTGTGCGCCGCCCACGTCTCGAAGGGGAGCGGCGGAGCGTCGGCACGTGCGGGGACCCGGCCCGTTTTCACGGCCCCGAAGACGACCAGGGCGATCAGGATGAGCGCGGCGACGAAGCCGGCGAAAAATCCACGCATACCGCTCAGTCTTCTCCGTTTCGCTGAGAAATCAACACGCGGCCGGCCGCAACGACCGGGGGCGGGGTGAGGGTTGCATGAGGACGATGGCAATCGCACCGCCGCGCGGCACGTCGCTCGAGGAGCTTCGCTTCGACAACTCCTTTGCCGCGCTGGGCGACGCGTTCTCCGAACGCCGCACGCCGGCGGGGATTCCCGGCGCTCGCCTCGTCGCGTTCAGTCCCGAAGCCGGCGCGCTCATCGGCCTGCGGCCCGGCGAGGAACGCCGGCCGGAGTTCGCCGAGATCGTCAGCGGAAACGCGCTCCTGCCGGGGATGGAACCGGTGGCCGGACTGTACGGCGGGCACCAGTTCGGCGTGTGGGCGGGCCAGCTCGGCGACGGTCGCGCGATCCTGCTCGGCGAGGTCGACACGGTCGAAGGCCCTTGGGAACTGCAGATCAAGGGCGGCGGGATCACGGCGTTCTCGCGCTTCGCCGACGGCCGGGCGGTCGTGCGATCGACGATCCGCGAGTTTCTCGCCAGCGAGGCGATGCACGCGCTGGGCGTGCCGACGACGCGCGCGCTCGCGATGGCGGCCGGCGACGAGCCCGTGCTGCGCGAGCGCGTCGAACGCGCCGCGACCGTGATCCGCATGGCGCCGACGTTCGTGCGCTTCGGTTCGTTCGAGATCTTCCACTACCGCAAACAGCACGCGCACATCAAGACGCTCGCGGACTACGTGGTCGACCGCTTCTACCCGGAGTGCGGCACGGGCGACGACCGCTACGCGCGTTTCTTCGCGACGGTTGTCGAGCGAACGGCGGCGCTCATGGCGCACTGGCAAGCCGTGGGCTTCGCGCACGGCGTGATGAACACCGACAACTTCTCGATCCTCGGGCTCACGCTCGACTACGGCCCGTACGGTTTCGTCGAGACGTACGAGCCGGGTTTCATCTGCAACCACACCGACGAGAGCGGGCGCTACGCGTTCGACCGGCAGCCGACGATCGGCCTGTGGAACTGTCACGCGCTCGCGGAAGCGTTGTCGTCGCTGATCGACCGCGATGCGCTCGACGCCGCGCTCGCCGGCTACGAATCCGCGTACCGCACGACGGTGCTGGCGCTGCTGCGCGCGAAGCTCGGCTTGCTCGACGCGCACGACGACGACGCGGACCTCGTCGTCGAACTGTTCGGCCTGCTCGAAGCACGGCGCGCGGACTGGACGAATTTCTGGCGTGCGCTCTCGGAGGCCGACGCGAGCGCGCTCGCGCTGCTCGGCCACGACGAAGCTTCGCGCGCGTGGTTCGCGCGCTACGCGCGGCGAACGGCGGACGACCCGCGCACGGACGAAGCGCGGCGCGGCGCGATGCGCGCGACCAATCCGAAGTACGTGCTGCGCAATTGGGTCGCGCAAGAAGCGATCGCCGCGTGCGAGGCCGGGGACGACGCGGTGGTCCGCGCCGTGCTCGACGTGGTGCGCGCGCCGTTCGACGAACACCCCGAGCACGCTGCGTGGACGCAGGCCGCGCCGGCGAAGTACGCGGGCTTGTCGGTAAGCTGTTCGTCGTAGGCTCAAGGACGCCGGACGGCGCGGCGGGAACGCGGGCCGGGTGGAACGGCACGGCGAGGTTCGATTACTGATTCGCGGTATTGCGCGCGGCGTCGCGAGCACCGAGGTCGCGGAGCTCTTCGCGCCGTTCGGCGGCGACCCGGAAAGCGTCGCGCTGCCGCGCGACCGGCGCACGCGCCGCCGTAAGGGCATCGCCTACGTGATGGTACCGAACGCGGCGCTGGCCGCCGCGGCGATCAAGGCGCTCAACAACACGCAGCTGCAAGAAAAGACGATCACGATCGAGCCCGCAGCGGAACGCCCGCCCAAGCGGCCGCGGCGCTTCAGCGGGCCGCCGCGGCGCTT
>JAXDMA010000301.1:0-5888 GCA_034666305.1 Vulcanimicrobiota bacterium | reverse complement strand
TTCGCGACGCCGAAGGGCGCGACGGCGGTCGACGTGCGCATCCTCGTCGACTTCGATCCGCCCGAGCAGCGGTATCGTCCCGCGCAAGACGAGATCGTGCGCGCGATGAACCGCATCATGCGCCCCGACGCGGTCGCCGTGATCGGCGCCTCGAGCGAGGACGGCAAGATCGGCAACTCCGTGATGAAGAACCTCGTCAACGGCGGCTATCAAGGCAAGATCTACCCGATCAATCCCAAGGCCGACGAGATTCTCGGTTATAAGGCGTACGCATCGGTCAAGGACATTCCCGGACCGGTCGACGTCGCGGTGTTCGCCATCCCCGCGAAGTTCGTCGCCGCCGCCATCGTGGAGTGCGGTGAAAAAGAAATTCCCGGCGCGGTACTCATACCGTCGGGTTTCGCCGAAACGGGCAATGAGGAAGGCCAGCGCGAGATCCAGGCGATCGGGCGCAAGTACAACGTGCGCCTGATGGGGCCGAACATCTACGGCTTCTATTACACGCCCAAGAACTTGTGCGCGACGTTCTGCACGCCGTACGACGTGAAAGGCAGCGTCGCGCTGTCGTCACAGAGCGGCGGCGTGGGCATGGCGATCATCGGTTTCAGCCGCTCGGCGAAGATGGGCGTCTCCGCGATCGTCGGGCTCGGCAACAAGTCCGACATCGACGTGGACGATCTGCTGACGTTCTTCGAGCAGGACGACGCCACAAAGGCGATCGCGATGCACATGGAAGATCTCAAGGACGGGCGCTCGTTCGCGGACGTGGCGAAGCGCGTCTCGAAGAAGAAGCCGGTCATCGTGCTCAAGGCCGGGCGCACGGCGCTCGGCGCGAAGGCGGCTAGCTCGCACACCGGCGCGCTCGCCGGTGACGACAAGGTCTACGACGACGTGCTGCGCCAGAGCGGCGTGATCCGCGCGCGCGGTCTCAACGAGATGCTGCAGTTCGCGCGCGCGATCCCGGTGCTCCCCACGCCCAAGGGTGAAAACGTCGTCATCATCACGGGCGCGGGCGGATCGGGCGTCTTGCTCTCCGACGCCGTCGTGGACGCCGGCCTGACGCTCATGAAGTTCCCGCCCGATCTCGACGAAGCGTTCAAGAAGTTCATCCCGCCGTTCGGTGCGTCCGGCAACCCGGTCGACATCACGGGCGGCGAACCGCCCAAGACGTATCAGAATACGATCCGGCTCGGGCTCGAGGACGATCGGATCCATGCGCTGATCCTCGGGTACTGGCACACCATCGTCACGCCCCCGATGGTGTTCGCGAAACTCACCGCCGAGGTCGTCGAGGAGTTCCGCGCGCGCGGCATCAACAAGCCCGTCGTGGCGTCGCTGGCCGGCGACGTCGAGGTGGAAGAAGCCAGCGAGTATCTCTTCGACCACGGCATCCCCGCGTATCCGTACAACACCGAGACCATGGTCGCGGCGCTCGGCGCGAAATACCGCTGGGCTCGCGGCGCCGGGCTGCTATGATGCAGCCGCGCCGTGTCGGGCGTAGCCGCAGCGTGGAAGAAAGTTCTTTTCCATTGGAGGTGACTCTATGACCGCTTCGATGGCTATGACGCCCGGCAGAGGGCTTAGGAACCGCTGGGTCCAGCTGGTCCTCGGCATTCTGGCGATGATCTGCATCGCGAACCTGCAGTACGGCTGGACGCTGTTCGTCAACCCGATTACAGACCATACCGGCTGGTCGAGAGCTTCGATCCAGGTCGCGTTCACGACGTTCGTCTTCGTCGAGACGTGGCTCGTGCCGGTCGAGGGCTACATCATCGATCGGTTCGGTCCGAGCCGGATCACGATCCTCGGCGGCGTGCTCGTCGGGATATCGTGGGTGATGTACGCCCTTGCGGGATCGGTTTGGACGTTCTACATCGGAGCGGTGATCGGCGGTATCGGTGCGGGCATCGTGTACGGCTGCACGGTCGGCCAGGCGCTGAAGTGGTTCCCCGATCGCCGCGGTCTGGCAGCGGGGCTCACCGCCGCCGGCTTCGGCGCCGGTTCCGCGGTAACGATCGTCCCGATCGCGCGGATGATCGCGGCGAGCGGATACCAGCACACGTTCCTGGTGTTCGGGATCGCGCAGGGCATCATCGTCTTCATCATCGGCTTCCTGCTTCTGGCACCGCGGCCGGGCGAAGTTCCCGACGTGGTCGCATCGGTCGTGCTCAAGCAGACCGCGCGCAACTTCAAGCCGCAAGAGATGCTCCGGACGCCGCTGTTCTACATCATGTACATCGCGATGCTCTGCGTCGCGATCGGCGGCAACATGGCGACGGCACAGCTCGGTCCGATCGCGCGCGATTATGCGGTCGACGAGTTCCCCGTCACGATCATGTTCCTCATGCTGCCGGCCTTGCAGTGGGCGCTGGTGATGGATCGCGTTTTGAACGGGCTGGCGCGCCCAGCGTTCGGTTGGCTCTCCGATCGAATCGGGCGCGAGAACACGATGTTCATCGCGTTCGGCGGCCAGGCGCTCATCGTGCTGATGTTCATCAAGGTCGCCGCGAACCCGTACCTGTTCGTCCTCTTTTCGGCGCTCGTC
The DNA here is from genome assembly GCA_034666305.1 of Vulcanimicrobiota bacterium. Taxonomy (GTDB): domain Bacteria; phylum Vulcanimicrobiota; class Vulcanimicrobiia; order Vulcanimicrobiales; family Vulcanimicrobiaceae; genus Vulcanimicrobium. The sequence goes on along the minus strand of JAXDMA010000301.1, from coordinate 3,343 downwards.
TACTTCACGTACGGCGAGATCTTCAGCCTCTTCCCGTCCCTCAACGCCGATACGTACGGGCGCAAGTATGCCACCACGAACTACGGCTTTCTCTACACGGCAAAGGGAACTGCCGTCCTCCTCGTTCCGTTCGGAAACATCTTGCAGGAGCGGTATCACACCTGGGTGCCGATCTTTTACGCCGTTGCTGCGTTGAACGTCTGCGCGGCGCTCTTGGCAATGTTCGTCATCAAGCCGATGCGTGCCCGAAAGTCGCGAGACGAGGGCAATCTCCCCGGCGGCCCCGACATCGTCCCAGCCCCCGCCACACCGTAAAGAAGAGGTTACCTATGAAGTTGCTTTTACGCGCTGCGGTCTTCGCGTCGGCGTGCACTTTGGGGCTGACGTCGATGCCCGCGCCCGCGGCCGACAAGGTCCTCAACGCCGAGGTCGCCTCGAGCGTGCGGCCGCCGTTCGAGCAGTTCGCCAAGATCTACGAACAGAAGCACAAAGGCACGACGATCGCCGCGAAGTATCTCGGCGGCGGCGTCATTCAAGCCGACGTCGAAGCCGACAGCCCGATCGACATCGTGGTCGTCGGAAAGAACCAAGTCGACAAGCTGGCCGCGCGGATCAACACGCCGGTCGCGGTCCTGACCAATCGCGAGGCGATCATCGTTCGGCGCGGCGAGACGAAGGTCAAGACGTTCAAAGACTTGGCGAATCCGGGCGTCAAAGTCGGGATGGCGAACGGTACCGGCTCGGCGGTCGGGACGCTGGCGCGCACGCTGCTCAAGAACGCCGCCGCCGATTACGGCGCGGATTTCCCGCTGAAAGTTCGCCAGAACTCGCCCGACTATTTCAATTCGCTGCAGTCCGAGGACGACGTGCTCAAGGGCCTCGACGCGGGGCAGGCCGACGTAATGATCGGTTTTGTCTCATCCGTCGACCCGTCGAAGTACACGACGATCCCGATCCCCGACAAGTTCAACATCGACTCGGTCTACTACATTTTCATTCCGAAGTCGGCGAAGAACCCCAAGGAAGCGGCGGACATGGTGACGCTCATGACCAACGCGCAGGGCAAAGCGATTCTGCACAGCCATCGCTACCTGCCGGCGCCCAAGGGCGCCTACGTGCCGCCGCCCAAGCCTTAATCGTAGGCGCGGCGGAACGCCGCATCCATGTACGGATAATCGAAGTAGAACCAATTGCGAAACGAACGCCGCACCAGTGCCGACGCGGTTACTGGTGCGGCGCCTTTCATGACGTAGTGCATTCCGTCGAAAAAGTCGGCGGAGTACAGCGGATACGACGCCATGGGCGCGAAGCCCGGGAACGGCGCGAACACCGTCGACGTCCACTCCCAGCCGTTGCCCACGAGATCGTGCACGTCGAACGCGCTGGCGCCTTGCGGCGACGAACCGGCGGGCTCGGGGTCGAAGCGGCGCCAGCCGAAGTTGCCGTGGCGCGCGGGATCGGGTTCGTCATCGCCCCACGGGTGCGTGCGCTCGTCGCCCGCGGGCGTGCCGTACGCCGCCCGATGGTATTCCGGCTCGGTCATGAGCCGGCCGCCGCTCCAGCGCGCGAAGGCCGTCGCCTGTTCTTGCGTGCACCACGCCGGCCACGATAGCGGGAGCGGCAGATCCTCGAACATCCCGTGCAGCATCCACGCGCCGTCCTGCTCGAACCAGTTCGTCGGGACCGGACCGCCGTCGCGCACGAACTCAGCATACTCGCCGTTGGTCACGTTGTACGCATCGATGCCGAAGGCGGCGACGTCGACGGCGTGCTCTTCGAACTCGTTGTCCCAGCCGAACGGAATCATGTCGCGGCGGGCGCCCAGCGTCGCGCGCCCCGCCGGAATCGCGATCGGGTCGCACTTGCGCGGGGCGACGTCGCGGTGTTCGGCGACGATGCCGCGCTGCTTGTCGCGCGCGAGCCGGTGGATGATGTACGTCAGGGTTTCGTGGTGCATCTCCTCGTGCTCGAGGATGTTGTACGCCGCCTGCGCGTGCACGAGGTTCGGATTTGACGGATCGTCCAGCCGCGCCGTCGCGTACGCGTCGAAGATCGCCGCGTCACATGCCGCCGTGAATCGCTGCACGGTGGCGCGATCCGGCCACGCCGAGCGCGCGTGCCGCGCGGCAACCGCCGCGTCGCGCGGGTCGATCCCGCGGTTGAAAAGTTTCTCGAGCTCAGGATCGACCGACGGCCGCTTCAGCGCGTCGCGAACGAGCGTGATGAACGCGAAGCCCGGGATGTGGCCGTCGTAAAACACGAACGGGTGCCGCAGTGGAAGCGGGCGGTCCTCGTACGCGTCCGGTGCGATCGTCGCGAAGAGCCCGGCCGTACGACGCCGGTTCGCGCGATAGCGCGCCGCGAGCGCCTCCCGGTCGACGGTGTGGGCGGGAGCGAGCGTGTCCACGCCAGCGATCTTACCCGACCGCGGCCCGATTCCCGCGCTCGGCAAGGAAGCCCTCGACGTCCTCGGCCGCCATGGGCCGGCCGTACAGAAAGCCCTGAACGCGGTCGCAGCCTTCGGCGCGCAAGAACGCGAGCTGCTCGCGCGTTTCCACGCCTTCGGCGCACACGTCCAGGCCAAGGCTGTGCGCCATCCCGATGACGGTGCGGACGATCGTCGCGTCGTCCGGCTCGACGAGGATCTCGCGCACGAACGACTTGTCGATCTTGAGGCTGTCCAGCGGAAAGCGCCGCAAATAGCCGAGCGACGAGTAGCCCGTGCCGAAGTCGTCGACCGCGAGCCGCACGCCGGCGCGGCGCAGCTCTTCGAGGATTTGGATCGAGATCGCGGCGTCGCTCATCGCGACCGACTCGGTGATCTCGATCTCGAGGTGATCCGGCGGCAGCCCCGTGCGCGCGAGCAGGTCGCGAATCTTTCCGCTCAACGCCGTTTGGTGAAACTGGCGCGCCGACAGGTTGACCGCGAGCCGCAGTCCCGGCACGATCGCTTGCCATTCGCGAATCTGGCGGCACGCGGTTTCGAGCACCCAGTCGCCCAAGCCCACGATCAAGCCGCTCATCTCGGCGCTCGGGATGAATTGGTCGGGGCCGATCAGGCCGAGCTGCGGGTGCTGCCAGCGCACGAGCGCCTCGAGCGAGACGAGCCGTTCGCCCTCGAGCTCGAACTGCGGCTGATAGTGCAGCACGAACTCGTCGCGCTCGAGCGCTTTGCGCAGCGACTTCTCCTGGGACAACCGGCTGCTCAAGCTCGCAGCGAGCGCCGGCGTGAAGAACTGGTGCGTGTTGCGCCCGCGTTCTTTTGCGCGGTACATCGCGACGTCGGCGTGCTTGATCAGCGCGTCGGCGTCGTCGCCGTCGTCGGGGAAGATCGCGATCCCGA
>JAXDMA010000300.1:0-7842 GCA_034666305.1 Vulcanimicrobiota bacterium | reverse complement strand
CGCGCCGACCTGATCGTGCTCGACGACCGTGCGGCGCAGCTAGCCGCGGGGCACCCGGGCGAGATCCTGGACCGGTACGTGTTCGCGACCGATCGCGCGGCGCCGCGCCACGTCATGGTGCGCGGCCGCTGGCGCGTGCGCGACGGCGCCGCCGCCGGCTGAACGCCAAGGTACCGCGGCAGGGCGCTCGGAATCGTCCGGGGCGTATGGCGATGATCGAGTTCACCCAGAACTACGAAGATCTCTCGACGGACCAGGGCTTCCAGTTCAAATTCATGTGCGACCGCTGCGGCAACGGCTACATGTCCAGCTTTCAGTCCAACCCGCTTGGGATGGCCGGGGGCTTGCTGCGTGCGGCGGGCGGTCTGTTCGGCGGCATTCTCGGCAGCGCCGGCAACAGCGCGTACGACATCCAGCGCGCCGTCGGCGGGCCGCAGCACGATGCTGGGCTGAAAGCGGCGGTCGAAGAGATCAAGCCGCACTTCCATCAGTGCAAGCGCTGCGGCACGTGGGTGTGCGGCGAGGTGTGTTGGAACGCGGACCGCAGCCTGTGCAAACAGTGCGCGCCGATCCTGCAAGAAGAGCTCGCGGCGGCGCAGGCGGCCATTGCGCGCGACCAGGTGTACACGCGCGCGCAGGAAGTCGATCAGACCCACGGCGTCGACGTGAACGCGAGCGCGTCCGCGACGCCCACGTGCGCGGCGTGCGGCGCGGTGGCGGGCGGCGGCAAGTTCTGCGCCGAGTGCGGCGCGCCGCTGGGCAAGCCGTCATGCGCGAAATGCCACGCTGAGTTGGTCCCGAACGCGAAGTTCTGTCCGGAGTGCGGTACGCGCACTGGGACCTAATCGGTCTTAGCGGTACGGAGCGCGCCGACGAGGTGCGTTCCGCGACCGCATGCAATACGACGTGCGTGAGCTCGCTGTTGCTTCTCGGGTGGAAGCTGCGTTGAGCGTCGTCGGACCACGGCCTAAAGCGCGCCGCTCCACGGCGCGCACTACTCTGCGCGATGCGCGAAATGCCTGGTTTGCGGGCGATTGGGAACGTGCGATCGCGCTGCTCGCCGGCGCCGATCTCCAAGGGCGCGGCGAGCGCGTCGAAGCGGCGTTGCTGCTCGCTCGGGCTGCGTTACGCGCGGGCCAACCGGTCCGGGCGTTGATCGCGCTGGACGATGTCGCTGGGCTCGCGGAAGGCGCCGACGAGCGCGTGACGGCGGAGATGCTACGCGGCAAGACATTGGTGCGACTCGGCCGCGGGGGCGAGGGATTGCCGTTGCTCGAGCGCGCGGCCGCAGGCAGCGCGAGCGCACACCATGCCGTGCGTGCGGAGGCGGGTTACGATCTCGCGTTGGCGTACTACGCCGCGAACCGGCTCGATGACGCGGAGATGACGCTCGATGCATATGCCGATCCGGGCGCCGACATCGTTCACGCGTGCGCGCTGGAGCTCTACGGCTGGATAGAAGTTCGCCGCGAACGGTACCCGATCGCCGCGCGCCACTTTTTCGACGCGCTCGAGGCGCTGCGCGAAGCGACGCACCGCGACGCGCTGATGGTCGCGTCGCTGCTGCGCGGCATGACGGTCATCGCGCTGGAGACGCTCGATCTGAAGCTGTTCGCGCGCGTGCGTGCCGACGTCGATGCGATGACGTGGTCGCCGGAACTGCAGACGTCCTTGTTCGCGATCCGTTGTAGCCGCGCGTTTGTCGAGCTGCTGGAAGGCAACACGCCCGAAGCGTGGCGGCTCGCGGACGAGACCGTGTTCGCTTCGGCGGCAGGCGCGCAGCGCGTGGCCGCCCTCGTCACGCTGTCGCGCATCGTGCGCGCGGCCGGCGACGCGTTCACGCCGGAGCGCCTGGTGCGCAAGGCGGCCGCGATGGCGGCCGGCACCGATTGGGGCGGAACGGGCGCCGAGGATCGCGCTGCGCTGCTCGCGCTGATTCACGACGCCGCGGACTGCGACACGGCGACCGCGGCGGAGCTCTTCGCAGTCTATGAGGCGCTGCCGGCGCCGCGCGCGCCGCTGGACGTGCTCGAAGCGCCGCGGCGACTCGACGCGCTCGAACATGTCGCGGCGGCCGCGCTCGCGCGCAGCCGCGGTGACACGGGCGAGGCGCTACGACGGTTGCGCGCCGCCGTCGCGATCTGGCGCCGGCTCGGGGACCACTTCGACGAGACCGTCGCGCTGCTCGCGCTTGCGGAGATCGCGCCCGGCGGTGAATCGCTGCAGCGCGTCGACGAGCTGACGCGAGTCGTACCGCGGTCGTGGCTGCGGCGGCGATGGGCCGCGTTGGCGGAACGCGCGCGCGGCGTCGAGCAGCTCAGCCCTGCGGAACACCGCGTGATGCTGGCCATCTGCGAGGGCCGCTCGACGGCGGAGATCGCCGAACGGTTCGGACGCAGCAAGAATACGATCCGCAATCAAACCCGCCGCGTCTACGAGGTCATGGACGTGCGGACGCGCTCGGCGCTGGTCTCGAAGTGCGCCGCCATGGGGATCGTCGCGTCAGCGTGATGCGGGGCCCGGCGTGGGATGGACCGGTAAGATCAGCGGCGGCCGCGGCGGCTGGGTGAAGTCGAAGTCCAGGCTGAGCTCGCCGAGTGCCGGCGCGTTTTCGCGCACGCCCGGCCGCGGGTCCGGGCGCCCGTCCGTCTTTGGATCGAGGCGCGCGCCGTCCAGGAAGTCGTCCTCGATGAACTTCACGTATGCGTCGAAGCTGAGCACTTGGTGGTCGACGAAACCCGCTTTCGCGTACGGCGAGATGACGAGGCCGGGGACGCGCAGGCCGTAGCCGTTCGCGTCGACGCGCGGCGGTACGACGTGATCGTAGAAGCCGCCCCAATCATCCCACGCAACGAAGATGGCCGTGCTGTTCCACTGCGGCGAGCGCATCACCGCGTCGATCAAGCTGGTGACGTACGCTTGTCCGGCACTGAGCGCGCCCGGCGGGTGTTCGCTGACGGCGTTCGACGGCGCGATCCACGCGACGGCGGGCAGCGCACCTTTTTTCGCGGCGGCGTAGAAGTCGCCGACCGAGCGAATGTTGCCCAGCTCGCCGTCCGCTTTGACGGTGTCAAAGTACGGCAGCGGATTCCAAATGCCCGGCGTCTTCGCATTCTGCTTGGGCGCGACGCACGACACCGCGGCGTCGTTTTGGCAGTCGGGCTCGCCGCCCGCGACAACGTAATATCCCCAGCTCACGTGTTTCTGGTGCAGCAGGTACGTGAGATCGGTCCAGGCGTAGATCGGCGGCTCGCGCGACGCGCGTGCGGCGTTGCGCCGGCGGCCGTTGCCAAAATCCGGCGGCCGGCCGGGCGACTGCAGCGCGTTCGTGCAGCTCGACGGATCGTCGTGGCGCGTGCACAGCGCCGACCATTCGGACACTTGAAACAGGTGTTCCGGAAGACTCCACGACGCGTTGGGCTCGAACATGCGGTCTTGCAGAACGAACGCTTGCGCATAGCGCCAGTAGTTCGGGATTTCGCGCGCGTCGTGCCAGCCCATGACGTCGGCGTTGCGCGAGTTCGTGCACGCGGGGTTGTTCGGATCCGTGCAGCCGCGGCGGCCGCGTTTCGCCTGCGCGAGAAAGCCGTCCATCTTGCCGCCGTCGATGTCGGCGATGGCATTGCGCTCGCCATGCGGCCCGCCGCCGTTGACGTCGTTCGGGTTGTGGTACGGGCGCTGACACGCACCGCCCGCGGGATCGGGGACGCAGACGCCGGCCGGGATGCCGTCGGCGCCGGGATACGTGCCGAAATAGGTGTCGAACGAGCGGTTTTCTTGCATGATCACGACCACGTGCTCGATCTTGTGAATGCCGGGATCGGGTGCCGTGGTCCGGCCGGCCGAACTGCCGCCCAGCGCGCCGGCCGTGACCAGCGCGAGCAACGGAACAGCGGCGAGACGCATCCTCATGTCAGCACCGTACCCCCGGACGCGCGCCCTTGCTTGAGGCTTGGATGAAAATCGGCGGCGAGGAAACGTCCGGCACGACGTGAAGGAAGCCGCACGGGACAAGAGGAGGCGCTCTCATGGAGCTCGGCCGTCGTCATTTTCTCGCGGGCGCCGCAGCGGCGGCCGCCGCCGGCGCACTGCCGGCACGAGCGCTCGCGGACTCCGTGCAGCTGCCGTTTGCCAACGGCGAACGTCCGCTCATCGCGTTCCCGCAGAAGCGCCCGCTGATCGTGCTCACTCCGCGACCGCCGCAGCTCGAAACGCCGTTCGCGATCTTCGATCAGGGCGTCTACACGCCGAACGATGCGTTCTTCGTGCGCTGGCATCTGCCGAACATACCGCAAGAAGTCGACGCGACCGCGCATCGCATCGCGGTGACCGGCGAGGTAAACCGGGCGCTGTCGCTGTCGCTCGACGATCTTGCGAAGCTGCCGCAAGTCGAGGTGTCGGCCGTCAACCAATGCTCGGGTAATTCGCGCGGGCTTTCGGCGCCGCGCGTCGCCGGCGGCCAGTGGCAGAACGGCGCGATGGGCAACGCGTTGTGGACCGGCGTGCGCCTGCGCGACGTGCTCGATCGCGCGGGGCTCAAGGCGACGGCGAAGCAGATTCAGTTCGACGGGCTCGATCGCGGCATCTTTCCGGCGACGCCCGACTTTCGCAAGGCGCTCGACGCGGACGTCGCGCGCCGCGACGACGTGATCGTCGCGTACGCGATGAACGGCGACCCGTTGCCGGTGCTCAACGGTTACCCGGTGCGGCTGATCGTGCCCGGCTGGTACTCGACGTATTGGGTGAAGATGCTCTCGGCGATCACCGTGCTCGACCATGCCGACGACAATTTCTGGATGAAGACCGCGTACCGCATCCCCGATACGCCCGACAACAGCGTCGCGCCGGGGTCGACGGGCTTTGCGACGATCCCGATCAACCGCATGCGGGTCCGTTCGTTCGTGACGAGCCTTGCCGACGGCGCGAAGGTGGCCGCGGGACCGGTCGAGCTGCGCGGCATCGCGTTCGACGGCGGCAGCGGCATCAAGCGCGTCGAGGTTTCGTCCGACAACGGCGCGACGTGGCGTGACGCCGCGCTGGAAAAAGACTACGGCAAATACAGTTTCCGGCGCTGGCGCGGCTCGTTCGACGCGCTCGCGGGCACGGCGTATACGCTCGCGGTGCGGGCGACCGCGAACGACGGCGCAGTCCAGCAGAGCGCCGCCGGATGGAATCCCAGCGGCTACCTTCGCAACGCGATCGAAACATACAAGGTGACGGCATGACGAAGCGCGCGACATTACTCGCCCTTGCATGCGTCGCGGCGTTCGGCGCGACGGCGCTCGCCGCGCCCAAGACCGCGCCCCCGCACGGCAAAGCGTCGATCTCGCTACCGGGCGACGCCGGGATGGCGTTCAAGGCCGGTCCCGGCGTCGGCGCCGCGCAAGCGAATTGTCTCACCTGCCACTCATCGGCGTACGTGTCCACGCAGCCGGTCTTGAGCAAGGCGCAGTGGACCGCGGAGGTGGTGAAGATGAAGAACGTCTACGGCGCCCCCATCCCAGACGATGCCGTGCCGGCGATCGTCGACTACCTCACGGCGCAGTACGGCAAGCCGTAACCGCAGTCAGCGCGGCTGCAGCCGCGCCGTCAGCCTTCGGTGTGCGTCGTCGTGATCGTGGTCGTGTGCTCGGGCTCGGGGACTTCTTGCTTGACGACCTTGGTTTCCGTCGTCGTCTCTTTGGTCTGGGTGACCTTCGTCTCGTTGTCCATATTCCGATCATGCCCACTTGCTCGCAGGTGAATCGGCCGGCGGGAAGCCGGGAGGCAGCGGCTGCAAGCAGCCGAAACGCGTCGGCATGCTGGATCCTCAGGCGCGCGCCTTTCTCGATTACATCGCGGGGTTGAACCGGCCACCGATCGACCGCATGCCACTCGCGGAAGCGCGCGCGCTGTTCGAGGAATCGTTCACGCGGCTGGGCGGGCCGGGCGTTGCGGTCGCACGCGTCGAGGAAGTCGAGGCGACCGGTCCGCGCGGCCCGATTCCGGTCCGCGTGTACACGCCCGAGGGTGCGACCGGGCCGCGCCCGCTGCTCGTGTACTATCACGGTGGCGGCTGGGTCAACGGCAGCCGCGACAGCTACGACGCCGTATGCCGGCAACTCACCGCAGCCAGCGGCTGCATCGTCGCGTCGGTGGACTATCGGCGCGCGCCTGAGTTCCCCGCGCCGGCCCCGTTCGAAGACGCGTACGCGGCATTGGTGTGGTTGGCAGCGCACGCGGCCGACGTCGGCGCGGAGCCGGGCCGGCTCGCGATCGGCGGCGACAGCGCCGGCGGCGGGCTCGCGGCGAGCGTCGCGCTGGAAGCGCGCGATGCGAACGGACCGGCCATCGCGCATCAGCTGCTCGTGTATCCGGCCGTCGCGGAGATCGAGGGCACCGAATCGTACCGCGCCTACGGCGAGGGACATTTTCTGACCGCCGAGCGCATCGCGTTCTATTGGAAATGCTACGTGCCGCGGCCCGAGCTCGCGGAGCTCACGACGGTGTGCGCCGCGCGGGCGGAGTCGTTGCGCGGGCTTCCGCCGGCAACGATCCTGCTCGCGGAATGCGACCCGCTCCACGACATCGGCGTCGCGTACGCGGAGCGCTTACGCGCCGACGGCGTACCCGTCGACATGCGCGTGTACGAAGGTCAGATTCACGCGTTCTTCTCGTTCATCGGACTGTTCCCGCGCGGCCGCGAAGCCGTGATCGACGCGGGCAAAGCGGTCGGCGCCGCGTTCGCACGGGAACCCGTTCGCAGCGGCGAGTGAAGTTACGGCCGCGCGGCGGGCGGACGGCGCGCGTGCCAATCGGTGCGCTGCTGAAACGCGGCGCCGAGCGCGAATGCGGACGCCACGTCGCCGCCTGCCGCGATGATCTGCATGCCGAGCGGCATTCCGGCGGGGCCGAAACCGATCGGCACCGCGGCGGCGGGCAACCCGAACGCGCTCGCGGGCGTGACGAGGGGGATCGTCTCGTCGCGGAACATCTTGGGAACCGGCGCGAGCGGCGCTTCGGAACCGGCGGACGGCGCGAGCACGGCGTCATAGCGAAACGTTGCGGCGTTCCATGACGCGCGCGCGCGAGCGACGACGGCGCGCGCATCCGTTTCATCGCTCTCGCTCACGGTGAGCGCGTGCGCGACGCGCGCGCGAACGTCCTCACCGTAGTCGGCGGCGTGCTCGGCGAAGTACGGCTCGTGCACGCGCGCCGCGGCGCGCTGCTGCATGGTGCCGACGGCCCGCACCAGCTCGTCGTCCCACCACGTCACGTCGTCCACCGTGACCCCGTTCTCGCGCAGCACTTCGACCGCCGCATCGAGCGCGGCGGTCACCGCCGGCTCGACGCGGTCCCACGCTCCGCCGCGCAGGCGGCACGCGCGCCGTACGACGGCCGCCCGTACGGCGCTCCCCGCGAGGGCTTCGTACGTCCGCCGCACGGTGTCGAGGTCGCGCGCGAAGGGCCCGGCGGTGTCCAATCCGAGCGCGAGCGGGAAGATGCCGTCCAAGGAAAACGTGCCCGTCGCCGGACGCACGCCCGAGATGCCGTTGAGCGCGGCCGGGATGCGGATGGAGCCGAGCGTATCGCTGCCGAGCGCGATGTCGGCCAAACCCGCCGCGACGGCTGCGGCGGATCCGCCGCTCGAGCCGCCGGCGGTGCGCGCCGGGTCCCACGGGTTCGCGGTGCGCCCGAAATGCGGGTTCTCCGTGGTGATGCCCCACGCGAACTCATGCGTGTTCGTCTTGCCGACGACCAGCGCGCCCGCGGCGCGCAATGCCGCGACGACCGGCGCGTCGCGTTCGGGGTCGCGGCGAAAGAACGACGAGCCCGCACGCGTCGGCAAACCGGCGACGTCGA
>JAXDMA010000299.1:0-10165 GCA_034666305.1 Vulcanimicrobiota bacterium | reverse complement strand
CGGTGCTGCTGGTCCCCGCGGCCGAGCCGTTGGCGGGAGCCAGGGCGCCGGCGCCGAGCCCGCCCGAGCATGCGCACAATGCGGCTGCGGAAGCGACCGCGAGCCATCCATAGTTCTTCACTGAGTTTGATCCTCCGAATTGAGCGTGGGTTCGCCCGGGGGGTGATCTACCCAAAGGTCCTAGGACCTGCGCGTGAACATGCGTCAACGTGCGAGAGCTTTACGTCCGCGCCGGCAGGAGCATCGCGCGCGGAAAGGCCAGGGTGCTCCCGATGCTGATCGTGCTGAAGTACGGCGGGAACGCGATGGCCGCCGAAGGCACCGAGGACCCGACGCTCGACGAGGTGGCGGCGCTCGCGGCGCGCGGCGAACGCGTCGTGCTCGTTCACGGCGGCGGGCCGCAGATCGACGCCGAGCTCGATCTCAAGGCGATCGACGAAGTGCGCGTGCAGGGCCTGCGCGTCACCGGCCGCGCGACGCGCGACGTGGTCGAGTATGTCCTCTGCGGCAGCGTGAACAAGGCGCTGGTGCGCGCGCTGGCGGCGCGCGGAACGCGCGCCGTCGGGATCTCCGGCCAAGACGGCGGCTTGCTGGGCGCGCGCCGAGCGGGCGCCGTCAACGGGATCGACCTCGGGTACGTGGGCGAGATCGCGGGCGTCGACCCGGCTGCGCCGCGCGCGCTGCTCGACGCGGGCTTCATCGTGGTCGTCGCGCCGGTGGCCCTCGACATTGCCGGCGGCGGCGCGCTGAACTGCAACGCCGACACCGCTGCGGGCGCGCTCGCCGGCGCGCTCCAAGCCGACGCGTACGTCGTGATCACGAACGTTGCGGGGGTCCGTCGGAATCCCGCCGACCCCGAGTCGGTGATCGCGCGGCTGACCGTCGCGGAGGCGGAGGCTTTGCTGGCCGACGGCACGGTCACCGAAGGGATGATCCCGAAGATGCGCGCAGCGATCGGCGCCGTGAGGACGGGCGCCAAACGGGCCGTCGTGGCGGGCGCGGGATACGGCGCGATCGACGCGGCGCTGCGCGGGCTGGGCACCGAGCTGACCGGGTAGGGCTTAGGTCACTACCTGGGCGGGAGCCGGTCTGGTACGCTTGCGAAGCCGACGAGCGCGACGGGTATTGCCGCCGCGGTTTCGTGCGTCCAACAGCGAGGTCCAGGTGCAGCGTCCGCACGTCGTTTCATTCAGCGGCGAGCTTGATATTTGGAAGGAAAGCGACGTCGAGGCAAAGCTAGCGGCCCTCGACGGCAGCTGCGCAGCCTTGATCGACCTTTCAGCCGTCCGGTACCTGGACAGCGCCTTCCTCAGCGCCCTCGTGCGCCTGCGCCGGCGCCTGCCGGACTGCTCGATCACGATCGTGGCGGCCGCGCCTTCCGTGCGCCGCGTCTTCGAGCTCACCGAGATGCACAAGCTCTTCGAGATCGTGCGCACGCCGCCCGGAAAGCGGGCCTAGCTCGTAGGGCCGAATTGCCCTGCGCCCGCGATGTGGAATCGGTACGATCGTACCGATCTAACAACGGGGCCGGTCTACTGACCGGCCGTGTTTTACCGTTGTTGAAAGAGCAGGCCACCCGTGAATATCCTCATCCTCGTCGTCTCGGTTCTCGTGAGCCTAGCAGCCGCGGCGACCGGCGGGAGCTCCCGCCCGCCGGTCATCCCCTCCGCCGGCGCTACGGCGGCACCGAGTTTCACGCCGGCGCCGTCGCCCGCTCCGCCGGCCCCGTACGACGTGCTCGCCGGAGGCGGACCGGCGTAGTGCCGGAATGTTGCCCCCGATGCCGTCGGGTGTGATGTGATTTTCGAACGGGCTCGTGAAGCACGGCCGTCCGGCCGTGCGACGTTCTCCGAAGCGATGCGCGCGTGGTTCACGGGCGATTTCGAAGGCTGTCTGGCACTGTGCGACCGCGTCCGCCCGCATGACGTCGACATGGTGTCGCAACTCGCGCTGTTGCGCGCGCGCGCACTCCTGCGGCTCCAGCGCCCTGAGGACGCAATCAAGGTGGTGAGCGACGTGTTCGTCGCGCACGGCACGCTCGACGCGTCCCTCACCGCGCGCATGCTGCTGGGCACCGCGTACGTGCGCCGCGGCGATCATCGTCACGGCATCGCGATCCTCGAAGAAGCGTATCGCGCCTCCTCCGATGCGCATCCGACGATTCGCTCGGAGATCGCGTTGAGCATCGCGCTGGGCCACTACTGTTTGCGCGAGCTGGAGGCCGCGGAGCGCGCGCTCGATCTCGTCCACGCCGACGCCGACATCGTGCACGCGCGCGCGCTCGAGCACCGCGGGTGGATCGCGATCGCACGCAGCGATTATGCGTCCGCGACGGAATTCTTCAGCGATTCGATTCGCCGGCTCGACCTGTGCCGTCATTACGACCGCTTCCTCGAAGCGCAGGGGATCTTCGCGCTGTCGATGCTCGCCGCCGAGCGCCTCGACCGGGTCACGTGGCTCTTCGCGGAGCACCGCTCCGACCGGTTCGACTGGAGCGCGAGCGGCCTCGTGACGCCGCAGTTCTGGGTCCGCATCTCGGGTTCGATGGTGTACGAGGTGGAAGGGCGCACCGGCGAAGCGCTGCGCCTCGCCGGCGACGCGGAGCAACTCGCGGGAACGTCCGTCCTGCGCCTGCTGGCGCAATGCCGCCGCGCGGCGATCCTGCGCACCGCGGGCGAGCGGTTCGGTCACGCCGACCTCGTGCGGCGCATGCGCAACGAGCTCGACGCGATCGATCTGACGACGCTCAAGGGCGACGACAAGCTGATCCCGCTGTCGGTGGCGGAAGAAGTCGGGTATTGCGGCGACGTCGTCGGCGCGCGCACCTTGCTCAAGCGCTACGACGCGCTGGACGCACCATCGGGCACGACCGCGCTCGCACACGATCCGCGTCTGAAAGCTGCGCGCTCGTTCGTCGACGGCGTCGTCGCGGACGCCGCGAGCGACCCGCAGCAAGCGCACCACCACTATCGCACGGCGTTCCAGATCTTCAAGCGCGTCGGCTACGAACGGCGCGCGCTGCTCGCCGCACTGCGCATCGGTGAGATCAGCGGCCAGACGTATCTGCTCGAGTACGTCGACCGCACGCTGCGCAAGATCTCAGACCGCTCGCCGTTGCGCGAGCGCGCGCGGCGGCACGATCCGGCCTTGCAGGACCCGATCCTCACGAAGCTCTCGCGCACGGAGCGCGCCGTGCTCGAGCTGGTGTGCGAGGGGAAGTCGACGGCCGAGATCGCCGGCACGCGGGGGCGTTCCACGCAAACCATCCGCAACACGGTGTCGCGCGTTCTGACGGCATTCGAGGTTGCCGACCGCGCCGCGCTGGTGCGCGAGTGCGTGCGGCGCGGCATCATCGCCGGCTAGCAGCGCTCATTCGTGCGCGCCGCCGCGGCGCGCGTGCTCGTCGGCGTTGGGATCGGGCTTCACCTTTGGCGGCAGCGCGTTGAGATCGAGCGGGCTCAAGCCCGCGCCGCGCAGCGCGTCGTTCAGCGGCCGGACCTGCCGGTCGACGAACGCGCGGTAGCCCGCCAGCGCGACGGCGCCTTCGCGCTGCAGCGCTGCGCTCTCCGCGAGCTGCGCGCCCGTCGGCGTGCCCGGCGAGAGGTTGCTGATGAACGTGAGCACGCGCTCGCGCAACAGGTCTTCGAGAAAGTCGTCGTCCTGATCGTTGACCGGCTGCGAGCTGATCGTTCCTTCCACACGCTTGGCCTCGACGAGCACGGCGCGCGCACGCTCCGCGAGCGCCGGGTCTTTCGCCGCGGCGATACGGTCGGGAAGCTGCACGCGCACGTTGTCGAGTACGTTGAGTGCATCGTCGAGCGCCGAAAGCTCGCGGTCCATGTCGGATCGAATGCGATATCCGCGCATCTCGTCGGCGCCGGATCGAACCCGCCCGTCGCGCAGCACGACGACCTGTTGCGCGTACGTCTTGCCGTCGCGCAGAAGCCGCACGGTGTACGTTCCGCTGAGCACCGGCACGCCGGTGTCGGGCCCGCGATCCCACGGCGCGATGCGCCGCCACGGGACGGGCGGGTCTTGATCCAAGCTCCACTCGACGCGGTCGTAGCCGGCGACGTTGGGAACGTTCGGCACGTCCTCGCCGGCCTCGTCATGCGTGCCCTGGATGTGCCGCACGACGCGGCCGAATCGATCGATGATCTGCAGCGCCGGCGCGGTCTTCGCGGGCGCGGCTTGCCAGAACGTGAACGTCGCGGGCGCGGCATCCTCGCCGCCGCCGTGCGCGTTGACCGTCGGCGTGTACCGCTGCAGCGGTAGCGCCGCGCGCGGCGCGAACAGCCGCGCGTCGGCCGTGCGCGCGCTCGCGCGTTCGCGCAGCGCGGTGAGGTCGTCGAACACGTACATCCCGCGGCCGTGGGTCGCGGCGATCAGATCCCCGGCCACCGGATGCACCGCGAGATCGCGCACTTCGACCGGCGGCAGCGTGGCGGGAAACGGCTGCCACGATGCGCCCGCGTCATCGCTCCACCACACGCCTTTGCCGGTGCCCGCATACAGCAGCCGCGGGTTGCGCGGGTCTTCGCGTACGACGTGCACCTCGCTGTGCGGCAGACCGCTGACGATCGCGCGCCACGTCTTGCCGAAATCGTTCGTCACGTACACGTACGGCGCGCGGTCGCCCACGTAATGGCGGTCGACGACCGCATACGCCGTCCCGGCGCCGACGTGTGAGGGCTCGATCGCCGGGATGCGGCCGTCGGCGTCGACGCCCGGGATCGAGACGTTGCGCCAGTGCGCGCCCGCGTCGCGCGTGAGCTGCACCACGCCATCGTCGGTCGCGATCCAGATCGTGTGCGCGGCGACGGTCGACGGCGCGACCGCAAGGATCGTGTCGAACGTTTCCGCGCCCGTGACGTCCAGCGTGAGCGGACCGCCGGAGAGCGTCTGCCGCTCCTTGAGGTTGCGCGTGAGATCCGGGCTGATCGCCGTCCAGTGCAGCCCGTCGTCGGTCGAACGGAACAGGAGGTTTGCGCCGACATACACTGCGCGCGCGTCGAAGGGATCGAATGCAACCGGCGTCTCCCAGTTGAAGCGATACTTGAGGCGTGCCGGCGCGACGACGTTTTGGTCGCGCTCGTAGGGCGACACGTCGAACACCGAGGCCGTGCGCCGGTCAAACCGCGCGACCGCGCCCTGATTGTCGCCGCCGCCCGCCGCCGACCAGATCGTCTGCGGATCGCGCGGGTTCGGCACGACCCACGTGCCGTCGCCGCCTTGCACTTTGGTCCAATCGTACGGTAAGATGCCGCGCTCGTCGCCCGTGCGGACGGGTGCGCACCACGCGCCATTGTCCTGCAGACCGCCGCACACGTGATACGGATTTCGCAGGTCGTACGCGACGTGATAGAACTGCGAGATGGGAAGCACGTTGCGCCACTCCCAGGTGGTGCCGTTGTCGCGCGACAGCGCGACGCCGCCGTCGTTCGCTTCGACGATCGTGCGGCCGTTCGCCGCGATCCAGAGATCGTGGTGGTCGCCGTGCAGGCCTTTACCGCTGACGTGCCACGTTTTGCCGCCGGTATTGCTCTCGGCCAGCTTCACCGACACCGAGAACAGATGCTCGGCGTCGTGCGGGTCGACGACGATGCGCGAGTAGTAGAACGGCCGCTCGTTGATGAGCGTATTGGACGACGTCAGCTTCCACGTCGCACCGGCATCGTCGGATCGCCACAGCAGACCCTCGGTCGACTCGACGAGCGCGTAGATGCGCTTGGCGTCGCTCGGCGCGATCGCGAGCGCGATGCGCCCGGTAACGCCGGCGGGGAGACCGTTTCCGGCGACGCGTTTCCACGTGACGCCGCCGTCCGTCGACTTGTAGATTCCGTCGTCCGCGCCGCCGCTCGTGAGGTTCCAGGCGGAGCGCCGGAAACGCCATAGGCCCGCGTACAGCACGTCGGGGTTCTTCGGATCCATCGCGAGATCGGACGCGCCGACCGCCGGTCCCGCGTACAGCGTTTTGGCCCACGACTTGCCGCCGTCGGTGCTGCGAAACACGCCGCGCTCATCGCTATCGCGAAACGGATCGCCGAGTGCCGCGACGACGATGCGCTTGGCATCGCGCGGGTCGAGCAGCACGCGCGCGATCTGCGAGGTTTGCGCGAGGCCGAGGTGCGCCCAGTTCTGGCCGCCGTCGGTGGAATGATAGATCCCGTCGCCCGGGATCACGTCGTTGCGCGGCCACGGCTCGCCGGTGCCGACCCACACGTCGTTCTTGTCGCGGGACGAGATCGCGATCGCGCCGATCGATTGCGTGCCCGCCTTGTCGAACACGGGGCGCCAGTCGCCGCCGCCGTTGGTAGACTTCCAAAGCCCGCCGCCCGCTGCGCCGGCATAGAACAGCGCGGGGTCGAGGTCGGTCCCCGCGACTGCCGCCACGCGCCCGCCCGAGACCGACGGTCCGATGCTGCGCCAGTGCACCGCGGGCCCGGGGCTGGGCGACGGGCTCGGGCTCGGCGCCGCCGATGCCTCCGCGCGGGGATGCCCCGGCTCTTGAGCGGATGCGGCCGCCGCCAGCGCGATCAGCAGCGAAAGCAATGCGATGAACGGGCGGAAAAAATTGCGAGCCGGCATCAGCCCCTTTCGTACGGTCCATGTCACCCTGAGCCTGTCGAAGGGTGCGCCAGCGACTTGCCCCTAGCGATTCTGTGATACAAAGTTAATGCGATGAAGATTCTACCGATGATTCCGTTCGGGCTCGCCGCAGCGCTGACGCTGCCGCTCGCCGCCGCGACCGCCGATCCGCTCTCCGTGTTTCAGCCCACGCACGTGCGGGCGATCTCGGTGACGCCGGCCGACGCGAAGGCGCTCCACTCGTTCCCGCCGCTCGAAGCGTTCGGGACCGTGAGGGGCACCCGGAGCCCGGGCCTCGACGAAGTGGCTACGGCGAGCGAGGCCGCGCAGGACGCGGGCTACGCGCTGCGTCTTCCGGCGGACGTTCCGGCGTCGCTCGGCAAGGACGCGCACTACCAGGTGACGCAGCGCGCGCGAACTTCGTTCACGTTCGACCAGGCGAAAGCGACGGCATGGGCGCGCGAACACAAGGTCGCGTTGCATCCGCTTCCTACGGGCCTCAACGGTGCCACGTACACCGCGACGCTGCGACCCGTTACCCTCGTCACCTACGGCACGCCGCCGCGCACGCATCGCTCCGAACACGGCGCGCGGCGCGGAACGTTCCTCGCGATCGTGCAGGCCCCGGTGCCGACGGTGACGTCGAGCGGCGCATCGCTGCGCACGCTCGCCGACTGGTTCGCGGCGCAGCCCGGCGTGCCGCCGCATCTGGTCGCGCAGATCAAGGCGATCGGCGATCCGACGCAGACGCTGCCGATCCCGATCCAATTCGACAAGCAGACCGCGAACCCGATCGCCGTCGACGGCGTGCAAGGGCTCGCGATCGGTGACGAGACGGGGATCGGTTCGGCGATCGTATGGACGAAGGACGGGCGGCTGTACGCCGTCGGCGGCACGCTGCCGCAGAGCACGGTGCTCGCGCTGGCCAACTCGCTCAAATAGTGCCCGACGCGATCGTCGCGCGCGCGCTCGCGAAGCGCTACGGTCGCGTCGACGCACTGGCGGATTTGACGCTGCGCGTCGAGCGCGGCGAGTGTCTCGGCTTCCTCGGCCCCAACGGCGCGGGAAAGTCGACCGCGGTGAAGATTCTCATCGGGCTCGTGCGCGCGACGGGCGGCG
Source organism: Vulcanimicrobiota bacterium (assembly GCA_034666305.1). Taxonomy (GTDB): domain Bacteria; phylum Vulcanimicrobiota; class Vulcanimicrobiia; order Vulcanimicrobiales; family Vulcanimicrobiaceae; genus Vulcanimicrobium. Next base: position 2,458 of record JAXDMA010000299.1, on the reverse strand, counting down.
ACGCGGAACTGTTGGGACGACCGGCGGGCGACCGCCGCACGCGCGCGCGGATCGGGTATCTGCCCGAGCTGTTCCGCTATCCCGATTGGCTTGCAGCACGCGAGGTGCTGCGGTTCCACGCAAGGTTGATGCGGCTCGGCGACGCAGCGCGCGCAATCGATCTCGTGCTGGACGAAGTCGGTTTGCGCCTTCGCGCAGGCGACCGCGTCGGAACCTATTCCAAGGGGATGCAGCAGCGGCTCGGCCTCGCCGTGGCGCTGTTGGGCGAACCGGAGATCGTGTTCCTCGACGAGCCGACGTCCGCGCTGGATCCGGTCGGACGCAGCGACGTGCGCGCGTTGATCGAGCGCTTGCGCGCGCGCAACACCACGGTGTTCTTGAACTCGCACTTGCTGGGCGAAGTCGAGCGCGTGTGCGATCGCGTGTGCGTGGTCGATCGCGGGCGCGTCGTGGCCGAAGGCACCGTGGACGCGCTGACCGGTGAGACGCGGGGCGTGCGCGTGCGTTCGGACGACGGATGGCGCGAGTACGACGTCGCGCACGTGGAGGTTCCGGCGTTGGTCGCGCGGCTTGTTTCGGAAGGCGTGCGCGTGCACGCCGTCGAGCCGAAGCACACGTCGCTCGAGGAACGCTTTCTCGCGCTGGTGCGGCGCGCGTGACGGTGCTGCTGTTCGCGGGCCTGACGCTGCGCGAGCTCGCGCGGCGCCGGCTCGTCGCCGCGGTCGCGGTGCTGACGCTTGCGATCGTCGCATTCACCGCGTGGGGTTTGCACCGGCTCGCCACCGCGGTCGTGGACGGCGCGCCGATCGCGGATCCGGGCAAGCACGGCGCGGCGGCGGGGATCGTCATCGTGCTCGCGTTCCTGTTCTCGTTCGTGCTCGCGCTCGGCGCGGCGCTCGTCGGCGCACCCGCGATGGCCGAGAGCATCGCCAACGGCGAGATCCTCGCCGTGCTCGCGCGCCCGGTGCGGCGCGCCGACATCATGCTGGGGCGCTGGCTCGGCACGGTCGTGGCGCTCGCGATCTACGTCGCGGTCGCCGGCGGCGTGGAACTGCTGGTCGTTCGCGTGACGACGGGTTACGTGCCGCCGCACCCGCTCGCTGCGCTGGGATACCTCTGCGCGCTGGGTGCGGTCGTTACCACGGCCGCGGTCGCGTTCGCCGCGCGCCTGCCGGCGCTCGCCGCTGGCATCGTGTCCGCGCTGCTGTTCGGCCTCGCGTGGATCGGCGGGATCATCGAATCGATCGGGCTCGCGCTAGGCAACCAGCGCGTCGCCGATGCCGGAACGATCGTCGCGTTGGTGTTTCCGTCGGACGCGTTTTGGCGCGGCGCTCTTTACGCGCTGCAGCCGGCCGTGTTCAGTGCCGTCGCAGCGAACGCGAACGCGAGCGGCGCGGGCGTGAATCCGTTCGCGGTGACGTCGCCGCCGCCGCCTGCGATGCTGGCGTGGGCAGCCGGATGGGTGATCGCCGTCCTCATCGCCGGCATCGTCGCGTTTCGCACGCGCGATTTGTGATTCGTCGAGCGCCGCCGGCCGTGCCCGGGGTGTAGGCGAATCCGCTCGCGCGAGTTCGCGGGGACGGCCGGCGACGCATCGGATGCGATTTCCCGGCGTCCGATGCGCACATGCGAACCCGGTGTGGAGGGTCCGCATGCGCCCGGAGTGGCGCGAGAAATACGCATCGGTGTGTCGGTAGCATACTTCCGCGCAGCACGCAATACCACACTCCGAGGACGCGCTCGTATACTTCCGGCGTGGCCGACACCTTCGGCGAGCGTCTTCGCTCGTTGCGCACGCGCAAGCGTTTGACGCCGAGCGCGCTCGCGCACGCGGTCGGCGTGACGGAAGGCGCGATCCGCCAGATGGAATCGGGTCAGACGAAGAGCGCGAGCTTTTTGGTCGGCCTGAAATTGGCGAATGTGCTCGGCGTCAGTCCGTACTTTCTGGCGACCGGGCGCGACGCTCCACCGGAAAGCGTATCACCCGCTGCGGATCGGTCGCAGGCGGCTCTGGTGGAGCGTCTGTCTGTGCAAATAACCGCAGTAGATCGTCGCGTGAAAGCATTGGAAGCCTGGCGGCGCGGCGGTACTCGGCGAAAAGCTCAAGAATGATCTCGGGCGGCTGATACACGTTGCTGTTGTAGCAGCCGATGGTGCCAACAGACTGGCACTGTAGGACTTTGCCCGAATTGAGGTCCGATCTCGTTTACTTGCGTGCGGTACGTTCGGCCGCGAACGGCCTCCATGAACTTTCGCTTCAGCGCGGAGATACCGGCTCGACCAGCGGTCGCTCTCGGTACTTGTCTTCGAACACTTCGCGATCGTTGAGGAAGACTTGGTAGAGTTTCCGCATCACGTTGCTGCTCGGCAGTCGGTTCCTGCTGTAGATTGACTTGAACGCGATCACCGGCAGCGCCCAACTCGACGATGAGGCTCAGGACTTCTTCGTTAGAGTATG
>JAXDMA010000298.1:0-5515 GCA_034666305.1 Vulcanimicrobiota bacterium | reverse complement strand
CCGGCGGCGAGACGGAATATGCGGACATGCGCGCGGCGTACGACGCGTTCCCCGACGCGCTCAAGACGCAGATCGAAGACCTGCGCGCGTTTCATTCGATCATTTACTCACGCTCGACGATCGGCTTCACCGAGTTCAGCGACGCGGAGCGCGCGCAGTTTCCCGGTGCCGAACAGCCGCTCGTGCGCGTTCATCCCGGCTCGCACCGCAAGAGCGTGTACGTCGCGTCGCACGCGTCGCACGTCATCGGCTGGCCCGTGCCCGACGGCCGCATTCTGCTGCGCGAGCTGCTCGCGCTCGCGACGCTGCCGCAGTTCGTGTACCGCCACACGTGGCGCGTCGGCGATTTCGTGATCTGGGACAACCGCTGCACGATGCATAGGGGCCTTGCGTTCGACGAAACGCGCGAGCGTCGCGACCTGCGCCGCGTGACGACGATCGACACGCCATAAGCCTCGCCCGGCCTCCCGCGGGCCGTCAAGCTCCCCTTACTTTTAGTCAAGGTTGCTTGACTTCATGACAAGGATGCTTTACTATGGCGGCATGACGAACACTGCCTTTCACCCGCCCTATCGGCGCCGGTTCTGGATGTGGATGGGCACCTATGTGGTGGTGCTCTTTGCCGGCACGGCGCTGGTCGGCAAGCCGCCGCGCCCCGACGCGGCGCACCTGGCTGCAGCGATCGTCCCGCTCGTGCCGCTGTTCTTCGCGCTCAACGAGACGTTTCGCGCCGTGCGCGCGATGGACGAGCTGCAACGCCGCATCAACGTCGAAGCGCTGCTGCTCTCGCTGCTCGGCACGATTGCGATCGTGCTCGGCGTCGGGCTCATGCAGTTCATCGCCGGCATCCCGCTCTTCGGCGTGTTCTGGTTGTGGCTCCCGATTTGCGGTCTGTACGCGATCGGCGTGTTTCTCGGTCAGCGGCGCTATTCGTGAAGAATTCGCTGCGCGTGCTGCGCGCGGAACGCGAGTGGTCGCAGGCCGATCTCGCGGAACACCTGAGCGTCAGCCGGCAAACCATCAACGCGCTCGAGGTCGGCAAGTACGACCCGTCGCTCGCCCTCGCGTTCAAGATCGCGCGGATGTTCGAGCGTTCGATCCACGACATCTTCACCGATGAGGAGAATCCACGTGCGTAACCGACTCACCGGCGCGTTCGTCGCCGCAATCATCAGCGCGGCGCCGCTCGCGGCGCACGCTGCGGCGCTGGCGCCCGACCCGCCGCGCGCGGAAAGTTTCGACGTCGGCATGCTGCACGTCGACCGCTACGGCAGCGGCGACCCGATCGTCCTCGTTCCGGGCCTCGCCTCGGGCGCGTGGGTGTGGAACGGTTTCATCCCGCATCTTGCGGCGAAACACAGCGTGTACGCGGTGACCATCGCGGGCTTCGCGGGCCGGCCGGCCGTCGGCGTCGCGAGCATCGACGCGTTCGAAAACGACTTGACCGCGCTGCTCGACCAACGGCGTCTCGCCAAACCGGTGCTTGTGGGGCACAGCATCGGCGGGATGCTCGCGATCGACTATGCCGAAACTCATCCCGACCGCGTGCGCGGCATCGTCGCCGCTGACGGCTTGCCGATCTTCCCGGGGATGCAGCAGCTCACGCAACAGCAGCGCGAAGCGATAGGAACACAAATGGCCGGCGGCGTCAAAACGCAGACGCACGACCAGTTCCTTGCGTTCGAGAAAAACTACATGGCGACGGTCGGCGTGAACGATGCCGCGCTCGCCGAGCAGGTTGCGATCCTCTCCGCGCAGAGCGATTCGCCGACGGTTGCCGCGTGGCTGCAGGCGGATCTCGCCGCCGACCTGCGCCCGAACCTCGCGAAGATCACCGTGCCGGTGCTGGAGATCGCTCCGTACAGCCCGGCCGAAGGCAATCCCGCCGCACAGATGCACTTCACCGAGGCGGAGAAGGCGGGCTACTATCGCACGCTGCTCGCCGGGGTAGCGAAGCTCGACGTCGTCACGATCGCGCCTTCCCGGCATTTCGTGATGCTCGACCAGCCGGAGCGCTTCCAAAAGGCGCTCGACGACTTCCTCGCGCGGCTCTAAGCGTCGTCGTCGACGGCGCTTATCGTCACGACGTGGTCGACGTTGATCTCGACCGCGTGGGCGACGCGCTCGCCGCGCACGGTGTTGAGCGGTACCAAGCGCGCTCCGAGCGTGCTCGCGAAACCCGTCTTGAGGGAGCGGTAACCGTCTTCATTGGTCGTCAGCCGATGGCCGTCACTCAGGAAGATGTCAAACCGCTTCATCCATACCTCGGGTCCAGGGCGATACGATCTCGACCGCATATTCCGCGCGCGGCAGCGAACCCCGGTTCAAGGTCGCGTGCTTCCCGCACGGGACCAGTTCGCACAAGTCGAGCTTCTCTCGCGCGCCGCAGCCGCAGCGCCAAACGTGATCGCGGAGGTCCGGCGCGGCGCTCGCCGTGTAGGAAAATGTACGGGCCGGCGGGCCGAGGGTGGCCCGGAGAAATGCAAACGTATGCTCGTACAAAAGCCGACCCTCCATGGCTATGACCCGGATCGTGTAACCACACCCGCGGCGCCGTCCAGGTTATGCACTCATTCTACGCCACAAGCAAGCGCAGGCTCAAGCGTTCAAACCTCGGGAAACGGCTTTCTGCGCGAACTTAACCCGAAGCGAACACTGCGTGAACGTTCGCTTTTCGCTTATCGCTCCGACGTTGAAATCTAGGAAGCGGATGCGAGGCTAGCGTATGCCGCGCCAATGAAGCGCTTCGTGGTGGGCCTTTCCGCTTTGCTAGCGTTCACGCCGTGCGGCGCGCCGGCCGCCGGTCCGCCGTCCGCGTTTGCCGTCGTGATGGACGCGTATCTCGCCGACTTCCCCAGCGCGAATCCCGTGTACGCCGACGCGCTGGGCCTGACGGCGGGCGCCGACCGGCTCGAAGACGTCTCGATCACGGGGCACGACCGCAGCATCGCCTTGGTGCGCACGTGGCGCGAGCGCTTCGCCGCCACCGAACGTTCGGATGACACGCCGGACGTGCGCGCGGACCGGACCGCGATGCTCGACACGCTCGACGCGCAACTGGTCGAGGACCAGCTGCTCGCGCCGTGGCACACGGATCCCGCGTTCTACGTGAACCTGCTCGGTCAGTCCGTGTTCATCGAGCTCGTTCGCGAAGGCCGGCCCGCCGACGAACGCTTCGGGCACATCATCAAGCGGCTGCGGGGCATGCGCGCCGTGCGCGACGCCGCGATCGCGAACTTGCAGCACACCACGCAGCCGGCGCAGGCGCTCGCAAGCGTCCAGATATCGGGAGTTCTGCAGCTCTATCAGTCGCTGCCGTTCGTCGCGGTGAAACAGGGCGTGTCGGAAGCCGTGCGCAGCCAACTGGCCGCCGTGAACTACGAGGCGATCAGCGACGTGCTCGCCGTGCGGGCGTTCATCGACGGGCCGCTCAAGGCGCATGCGTCGGACGATCCACGCATCGGAGCGGCCGCGTACGGCAAACTGTTCCCGTTGATCACCGGGGTGGACCTCACGCCCGCGGAACTCGAGCGGCGCGCGCGGGCGCGGATCGCGTCGACGCGGGCGGCGATGCTCGCCATCGCGCGGCCGATGCACGCGGCGATGTTTCCGGCGCCGACGGCGGATACCGACGATGCACGGCTCAACGAGATCGTGCGCCCGGTGCTGGACAAGATCGCGGAGCAGCACGCAACGCCCGACACGCTGCTCGATCAAGCGCGCACCGACGTTGCGGAGAACGAAGCGTTTCTGCGGCGCACCGGCTTGATCGCGCTGCCCGATCCCGATACGATCCGCGTGCGCCAGACGCCGCCGATCCAGGGCGGCACCGCCGTCGCGAGCATGCAGACCAGCGGCCCGTTCGACCCGCCGACCGAGCCGTCGTATTTCAACGTCGATCCGATCCCCATCGGATGGGGCCAGCCGCGCGTCGCCTCGTATTTTCGCGAAAACAACGACGCCGGCATACGCATGCTGTCGATCCACGAGGCGGTGCCGGGTCACTACGTGCAGTTGCGCGCGAACAACGTGAACCCGTCGCTCGTGCGCCGGGTCTTCGGCAACGGCTCGTTCATCGAAGGCTGGGCGTGCTTCACCGAAGGTCTGATGATCGAGCAAGGGTTCCGCCCCGACGATTCGGCGCTCAAGCTCACGCAGCTCAAATGGCGCCTGCGCGAGGCGACGAACGCGCTGCTGGACGTGGAGTACCACGCCGGTTCGCTCACGCACGATCAAGCCATCCGCTTGATGGTGGACGGCGCGTTTCAAGAGAGTTCGGAAGCGGAGAGCAAATGGCACCGCCTGCAGCTCTCACACGTTCAGCTCGCCACCTACTTCGCCGGCCTCGATGCGATCGAGCGCGCGCGTGCCGCGAGCAATCTGGACGCGAAGACGTTCGCCGCGCGGCTGATCGCGATGGGAGCGGTCGAACCGCGCGCGATACCCGCGCTGCTCGGGGCGCGCTAGCGGAAGGACATCATTCGGGCGCTGCGCGCGGAGAGCTCGAGATGACTATCGCACGTGATGAGCGTGTACGCGCCGGCCTGGTGCTCGATCGCGCGGCAGCCGCACGACCAGCCCAGCGCCGGAGTCAGGCCGGTCACCCGGGCGATGGCGTACGGCTGAGCGGCTCCCAAGAGCCGCTCGAGCGCGGGTTGCTTCAGACGAGCTGCGCCGGCCATTTCGTCAGTATTCGGCAAGCCGCCTGATTTGTTTAGCCGGGGTAAAGCCCGACGTCAGGCTTTGCGGTCCCACACCTTTGTGCCGCCCACGTACGTCGCGCGCACGCCGAGCGCGCCCAGCGTCATAGGATCGACGGTGAGCGGGTCGTCGTCGAGGGCGACGAAGTCCGCGAGATAGCCCGGCGCGAGACGGCCTTTTACGCCATCTTCGCCGGACGCGCACGCCGCGTTGATGGTGTAGAGCGCGAGCGCTTCGCGCGGCGTGATGCGCTGCGATAAGCCCAGCGGCGTGCCGTCGTAGCCGGTGCGCGTGACGCACGATTGCAGCGCGAGCAGCGGCTGGTAGGGCCCGCACGGATAGTCCGAGGAGCCCGCGACGGTGATGCCGCGATCGAGAAACGACCGATGCGCGAACATGCGCTCGATGCGCTCCGGACCGTACCACTCCAGCAGCTTGCCGCCGTGATAGTGCACGTAGCTGCCGAACGGTGCGGCGATCGCGTCCAGCGCTTTCATGCGCCGCAAGATGTCGTCATTGACGATGCTGCAATGCTCGATCCGGTGGTGAAGATCGGACTGCGGGCGTTCGTCGTGAGCGGCTTCGAGCTGGTCGAGCAGCTTGCCGATGGCGCGATCGCCGTTGGCGTGCACGCAGACGCGATTGCCGTCGAGGTGCGTCATGCGCACGACGTCGCGCAGCTCGTCATCGGAGAGCGTCTGCATGCCGAAATCGTCGGTGGTGCCTTCGAACGGCTGCTCCATCAGGCACGTGCGCCCGCCGATCGCACCGTCGACGAACGTCTTGATGCCGCCCAAGCGCAACCGGTCGGTGC
>JAXDMA010000297.1:0-3353 GCA_034666305.1 Vulcanimicrobiota bacterium | reverse complement strand
ATCGGCGAGCTTGATCAATGGCTCGCTATGCATCGCGCCCATGCAATTCACCAGAACGTGGATCGTCCCGAGCGCCGCCACGGCGGCGGGGACTGCCTGGGCGACGGCCTGCTCGTCGGCACCGTCGGCGTGAAAGTACGCGATCGCGGCGTCGCTGAAGTGCCGCGCGCCGTCGGGATCGCTGTCCAGCACGGCGATGCGCGCCGAGCGGCGCAGAAGGTTCGCGGTGACGGCTTGACCGATGGCGCCGGCGCCGCCGGCGAGGAGAACGCCTTTGCCGGCGACTTCCATCAGAGATCCACCGACTTCGCGCGCAGCACGTCCGCGATGCGCGCGACGCTCGTCATGGCGATGATTTCGTTTGCGGTGAGATCCACGCCGAATGCATCCTCGATGGCTCCGATCAGCTCCATATGCGACAACGAGTCCCAGGTTCCGGTCGCCTGCATGTCGAGCGTGTCGACGATCGACTCCACGGGGATCCGCAGGGTCTCCGCGACCAGCAACCGCAGCCGCGGCCCGCAATCACGATTCACGGCTCCAGGATCGTTTCGCGGAGGATCTCTTCCTTCAGCACGGGAGCCTCCTCGGCGAGCAAACGGGCGAGAATGCTTTCCATTGCCCCTCCGTACGGCGTAAGGAAAGCGAGATCGATTCCAGCCCCGGCAAACGTAGCGTGGTCGTACAGCGCGCGCCCGCCGGAGAGGTTCACATATCTCGTCGCGCCGAGACGCTGCGCGATGGCGATGACGCGATCCTGCGCTCTGAGCTCGGCGGAAATTCCCAGTGTGCTCGACCTCACCATCGTGCGCTCCAAACCGAGCATGCGCGTGAGGTCGTCGATGAGGCCGGCGAGGTATTCCGCAACGGGATCGTTCGCAATTTGCAGCAGCCGGTCGATCAACGGAGTCCCATTCTTGCGGGCCTGCACCAAGATCGGAAACCGTTGCATTCGCGCTTCCATCCGGGCGCGAGCGTCCGGCGGAAAGGTCAGTTCGGAGATCCGCGCTTCGCGCGCCGCCTTGCCGAGCGGCAGCGTGAACCAGTCCGTAGCATCAGATGAAATCGGAAGGCGATTGCGGTGAACCCAGCCGTGCCGCGGGAATTGCACGCAGTCGAACATCACGACGACGTCCGCCGCGGCGAACAATCGAAAATACCCGGCATAGGGGACGAAATAGGGCTGCATCACCGCAACCGTCGTCAAGATGCCGTCGCTTCGGCGAGACCGTCGACGACGCGTACGATGTGCGCGTCGGTCATGTCGGGTGAGAACGGGAGTGACAAGACGTGGGCCGCAAGATCCTGTGTAACCGGCAGCGCGTCGCGCGGACAATCGCGATATATACGTTGCGCGTGGATCCCGTCCCGCCACCAGCGGCGCGCTTCGACACCCAATGTTCGCAGCCGTTCGACGCAGCTGCCGGCGTCACCATCGATCCGCACGGTGCAATATGCCGATACCCAGCCCTCCCCGAACGAGGGCGAGGTATGCACCGAGGGGACGCGCGAAAGTTCGGAAACGTAGCGGGCCGTGCGCGATTCGAGCTCTGCGCGGCGCTTCGGCCAGCCATCGAGCGCGGCGAGCCCGACGGCGGCGTGGTATTCGCTCATCTTTCCGTTGTAGCCGAGACTCTCGTCGTCCGGCGAGTCGCCGATGCCGAAATTCGCGGCATGCCGCGCGCGGTGAACCACGGCCTCGTCGGTCGAGATGACGAACCCGCCCTCCCCGACGCCGAGGGCTTTTGTGGCGTGAAGACTGATCATCATCTGCGATCTGCCGGGGCGCGCCTGCGGCACCGACGCGGCGGTATCGAAGCACGCGGCACCATCGATGATGACGGGCACGCCGGTGTCGGCCGAGAACGCGTCCCACGCCGCGGTTTCCACGGGAGTCCCGAATGGTCCGACGACCATCACGGCGCCGACCTCGGCGAGATCGGACCGGCGGCGGAGCGCTCGCGGATCGGGCATCCATGTCTCCGGCGAGACGTCGACGAAATGCGGAACGAGATGCGCCGCCCATATCGCGACCGCCGAAGCTACGAAGGCCCAAGCAGGTACCAAGCACGTTTTTCCGGGGGGTATGTCAAGGGCGATGAGCGCACTGCTCAGAGCCGTCGTCCCGTTGGAAAAAACGGCGGCACCGGCCGCGGGCACGCGAACGTGCTCGGCGAGACGTTTTTCGAAGCGCCGCACCAGCGGTCCGAAGTTCGTGTACCAGCGGTTTTCCTCGAGTTCGCGCAGGTACGGCGAGAGCGTCTCGAGCGTCGGCAGCAGCGGCCGGAGCAGGGGGATCACTCCGTCCGACATCATCGGGGCGGCGTTCGATTTCCGGCCCGAATCGCCTGTCCACGCACGCTGACCCGACACGTCGGCGCGCGCAAGTCCACGGTCGCGTCCGGCGAAACTCAACTGGTACATGAGTCGGGTCGCCGGTCGTCCAAGCAAGATCGATTCCAAGTACCGAGGCGGCTCGCCGTTCGCGATGGTCGAAGGCACAGTTATGCGTCACAACCGCAATTCGCGTCACTCCCGCGGTGAGTATCGCCGGAACGGTCTGAGATCGTGGCGACGACGCTGATCTTCCCAGCTTGTGTGCCGGACGGGGAACGCTACGCCGAGGCAGCGCGGGAGCGCGGCGAGCACGTCGTGGCGGCCTCCTCACTGACGTACGACGAAACCGCCCGGAAATTCGACACCTGGTTCTTCCTCCCGAGCATCTATGCCGACGATTTCATCGATCGATTGAACGAAGCCATTCAAACATACGGCATCACGCGCATTTACTGCCCGGCCTCTGTCGTGTATACGGGCCTTCGTCGACTGATTGCCGAAGCGAAACTGTCCGTTCCGCTCGTCGGCGACATGCCGAGACGACGCGATGTCCGCCGCCACCGAGCGCTCATCACAGCGGCAGCAGAGCTCCATGCCTTCATCCAGAGCCTGACGATCGGCCGCTCCGACTTGACGGTCATCGACGTCGCGTCCGTACTGCGCCAAGCACTCGGCATTTTTGGAGAATCGGATGAATTCAAACTCGCCGCGATGATGGCGATCTTCGCCGACGCTCCCCGCGGGGACATCGTCGAGATCGGCGTGCTGGCGGGTCGCAGCGCCTGTGTCCTTGCGTTGATGGCACAGCGGCACGCCACGGGGTCCGTGCTGGTCGTGGACCCCTGGAGCGATGCGGAGCTTATTCAGCACGATTCTCCAAAAGACTTGCGGACTATGGTCGATGACGCAGAGTGCGCGGTGCCGATCGAATGTTTCCTCGTATCCCTACTGCCGATCGCCGACAAAGGCGCGTTTAACTATCTGGCCATGCCGTCGGACCGGGCCCATGTCACGTG
>JAXDMA010000296.1:0-12026 GCA_034666305.1 Vulcanimicrobiota bacterium | reverse complement strand
ACCGTCGGTCCGAGGCGGCGACGCCCTCTGGAGGACGCGTGCCGATAGTGCCTGGCAGTCGCTTGCGGCGCCATCCCCCCGATGCGTGAGCCGAAAATCTTGGCACAGCGCTCGCCCTAAGGGCCTTGCTGGCGATACGATGTGACCGGCGCCACCGAGCGTCACACCTCTGGAAGGAGCAAACCACGATGCTGACCCTTTTGGCGCTGCTGATAGCGCTGTTCGGGGGCGGACCCATTTCGGACGACGTCACGGGCGGCGGGCCCGCCGGCGCGCCCGTCACCCGCGGCGTGACGGGCGGAAGCCCGGTCGCGTACGACGTCACAGGCGGCGGACCCGCCGGCAAAGCGAGCACCGACGTGATCGCGAACGCTCCCCCGCCCGCCGACGACGTCACGGGCGGAGGCCCGGCAGGCCACTAGAGAACTAGGTGCCGCGCCGCGGCCCGCGGAACGGACGACGTAGGTGTGACGAACCTCCGGCGTAACGACCGCAGCCGCGGCGCCCCCCTCGCAGCCATTGCGCATGCGCGCGACGCTTACCGCCGCGGCGATTTCGCCGCAGTGTACGTGTCGACCGAACGCGCCCTCAGTCCGAAGGAACCGGCGAGCGACCTGCATCTCTTGCGGGCGCGTGCTCTGCTACGTGAACATCGTGCGGAGGATGCCGAAGCTCTGCTGGCGCCGCACCTCGCGTCGTTTGACGACGCCGACTCCGCGGCAACGGCCGCGATGCTCTATGCGACCGCCATCGGCCGGCGCGATCCCGAGACCGGGTTGGCGATGCTCGTCGAGGCGGAGCGTACCGGACGCCGTCACGCGCACCCGTCGATACTGGCCGAGATCGCGTATCGGCGTGCGCAGACGCACTGGATACGCGGTGAGATCGCACAAGCGGACCGCCTGGCGACGATTACGGAGAGCGCGAATGTCGACGTGCTCGCGGTGCACGCTACGCACCTCCGCGGTTTCGTAGCAGTTGCTCAGGGGCGCCTCAATGATGCGCTCGTGCTCTTCGAAACGGCACGACGTGCCTATGGCCGCTGCCGCGAGCACGACGTCGAGGTCGCGATGATCGTGCTGCAACAGATCGCGTCACTCGAACAGACACTGCGCTCCGATACCGTGCCGGGAACGCACGGCGGACGCAATGGGCGCACGATTCCGCGTTCCGCCGTCGGACTCGGTGCGTCGAGCGCGTGGCGCGTGCGCTTGTGCGTTGATGATGCATGGCTCTTCGCCCTGGACGGCGACGCCGTGCGCGCGTATGCGAAGGCACGCGAGGCGGAGCGCGTTGCGCCAACACCTGCCTGGCGAGTTCGTGGCCTCGCCTCACGAGCCGCGATCGCCGCAGCGTTTGGCGAAGTTACGGCGGCGCAATCGTTCGCCGTCGAGGCGCGCGCACTGGCCTCGCACGTGGACTGGAACGCGACCGTTGACGATGAGCGGTTCGCGTTGCTCATGTTGGCGGAAGTGTTTTCCAGCTTCGATGCCGCCGGCGCCAGTGAGATCCTCTCAGCGTTCAACGCGATCGAATCACCGATCCCCGCGACGCGCGTTTTACGGACCGGCGATCAGCGGCTGCGCGGCTGGACTGCGTTCGTGCGCGCATCTGTCGCGCAAGCTCAGGGTCACCTCGCTGTTGCGGCTCCCCTCTACACCACGGCGCTTCACGCATTCCGCACATGCGGCTACCGCTGGCGCGAGGCCCAAACGCTCGCGGCCCTCGCGGACCTTCCGCCCAGCGTACGCACCGACGATGTCGCGGCGCCTCTCGACGAAGCGGTTGCCCTCGTCGCACGGCACTTCCCCAAATCGTTTCTCGCTCGGCAATTCGACGGCTGGATGCGCGTCTATGTGGATCCTCGTGGGCGTATGCTGTCGCCCGCGCAACGCGAGGTGCTTCGCTGGCTTCTCGAGGGGCGCACGCCGCGGGAGATCGCCGCGATCAAAGGGCGCGGCTACGAGACGATTCGCACGCACATCCGCATGCTGCACCGTGCGTTCGGCACGCGGGCGGAGCATCAGCTCGTGGCGGAGTGCGTTCGGCGCGGCATCCTGCCGCCGCGCGCCGAGCCGGATCAGCGCGCCGAGCCGCGGGCCCGAATCGCGCCGCGCACGTCGTAGCTCGCTAAGATCCATCCCCGGAGCGCCGCGCGGGGCTCCGGCGCGAGCGTGAGAACGAGCTCGCGCACCTCCGGCGGCACGAGCACCGCGGCGTCGGGCTCCTTCGACTTCGCCTTGCCGCGCACGTCGAAACCGTCCAGCGCCCACTTGCGGATGCGGGCGCGCGCGTCGCGGTGAAGCTGCGCGATATTTTCCTTGATGATGCGGATCGTCGCCGCCTGGTCCCCATGCATCCCGCGCATGATGGGCGGCGCGCGCCCTTGCCGCTATCCTCCATCGGGGGGAGCGAGGGTTATTGCGGGCTTACCACTCCGTCGCCGGGCCACTTCGTGTCGCCGACGCGCTTGAGGTTCATCTCGAAGAATCGCACGGGGTCTTTCCCGGGCGCGACGCGGTCGCCGACTTCGCGCCAGGTACCGTTGCGAATGGTCGCCGTGTAGCGAATGGTCATCGGCCCGGCGGGGATCTGCCACACGTAACCGTCGGGCGTCGGCGTGAGGGCAAAGTCGCCGGCATATCCCAGCGCATACGAGCGCAGCGTGTATGTTTGCTGGCCCGGCTGATACGAGATGATGCCGAACGCGTTGAATCCCACGGTGCCGTCCGGGTTGTAGCCGCGGCCTTCGAGCACTTTCACGGTCCCGTCGAGGAAGGGACCGATGCGCTCCGTTTGCGTGACGTCGTGGCGTTGGCCCGAGGGAAGGATCGTCCACGCCGGTCCTCGCCACACGCCGTCCATGTACGCGAACCGGGTCATTGCGTCGCGCTGTGCGACGATCAGCGCGGCGCTGTCGGGCTGGGCCTGTGCGAACGCGGCGTGCGGTGCCGCCGCGACGGCACATACCATGGCGAGCACGAGCGGCATACGGAACGATCGGAGCATCAGTCCTTGCCTCCGGACGGCGTTAGCGTGACAGGACGAGCGCGAGAAAGCCGAGCACGATCGTGACGGCCGTGAGCTCGAACGCGATCTTCTGGCGGAAAATCTTGAGGTCGCGGATGTACGCGAGGCTCAGCACTTCGAAGGCGAGGTGCTGGTGCGCGGCTTCCGCCGTCGTCGGAACCGCCGCGGAAAAGTCTTCGATCGACCGGGCCGACAGCGGAGCGTCGCGCGTGATCAGCGCGTCGATCCAGCCGAGCCTGTACTGTCCGCCGGCGTAGAAGAGATCGTCCGGCGGGACCTCCGCGCGAACGTGCTTCGACGCGTCCCCGACGCCGGTCAGCGCGCGAATCGCGACCAGCGCCGCGACCACCCACGCGAGAAAGGCCAGGCCACCCAGGACGTTTTGCGGCGTGAGCGTCGCTCCGCGCGTGTGAATGTCGTGCAGGGCCGACTGCACGATGGGCAGCGGGATGGCGAGCACGGCCAACAAGATCCCGACTTTGGTATCGATCGCGCGGATCGTCCCTTGAATGTCTTTGACCGATTCGATCAGGAATGCGAACCCGCGCGTCTCGGCCGCGCCGCGCTCCAAAGCAGCGAGCACCCGCTCCACATCCGGCGAGGACACCGTCATGCGCGGGCGATTCCGCCTTCGGGGAAAGCTGCCTGCCGGAAGGCTCGGAAAGCGCGACGTACAAGCTGGCCTCGTGGAGTCGAGACAATCGAGCACGCTGACCTCACGTTAGCCGCCCATGGCGACGGATGGCTTTCGCACGGCTATCGCAAGCAAACGTTCAGCGCATGGCTGATCATGCGCGTCATTCCGATCGCCGAGCGCTTCAACCGCGCGTTTTCCGCCGTCGACACGACGCCGATCTTCGACAACGCCGGCTTTGCATGGGTGCCGGCCGTGGAACGCGAGTGGCGCACGATTCGTACCGAGTTCGAGCGCGTCATGGCCCGCAAGAACGAGCTCCCCGGTTTTCAGGACATCTTGCCGGATGTTGCGTTGATCAGCAACGACCGCGGTTGGAAGTCGTTCATGCTCGCGGGGATGGGCGCAATGTCGCGGCGCAACATCGCGCAATGCCCCGAGACCTGGCGCATCGTTCAGAACGTTCCGGGCCTTTCGATGGCGATGTTTTCGATCTTCGAGCCGGGGAAGCGGCTGCCCCCGCATCGCGGCCCATATAACGGCGTGCTGCGATTGCACCTGGGCCTGATCGTTCCCGACGCGAGCGACAACGTTGCGATCCGCGTCGGGCCGCACGTGCGCCACTGGGAAGAGGGCAAGGTCCTCATCTTCGACGACTCGTACGAGCACGAAGCGTGGAACGACAGCGAGCAGCTGCGCGTCGTCCTCTTCTTGGACTTCGCGCGCCCGTTGAAGTTTCCGGCGAACATCGTGAACGCGCTGCTCCTCAAGCTCGCAGCGCTCTCGGCGTTCGTTCGCGAAGGCCGCAAGAACCACCGGCAGTGGGAGCGCGCGTATTACGGCGACTGAACGCGCGCCGGTTCGACTGCTTTGCGCAGAACGAAGTTTAGATACGTGCGTTCGCCTGAGGCGAAGGATTCGTACAGCTTCGAATCGCGCGTGCCTGCAAACTCGCGCGCGAACGTTCGCAGCGGCGCGGGGCACAAGCGCGAGACGGCTTCCTCGCGGCGAGCACCGTCGATCTCCAGCGCGCGAACGACGTTCGCCGTAATATCCTCGTCCAGCGCGCAGTCGAACTGCGACGCACGCAGGCATCGTCGTAGCGCATCGGGCTCGTTCCCGTTGGGGAAGCACGCCATTACAAACGTTCCACCCGGTTTGAGCACGCGATGCACCTCGGCCAGGAACCGCTGGAGATCGTGGTAGTGGTGTGAGGACTCGACGTTGAGCGCGCCGTCGAACGTATCGTCGCCGAACGGAAGCGCGTGCGCATCGCCGGCGACGAACTCCAGGTTGCGCTGCGCGCGGTAGAACTGCCGATCGAAAGCGATCGAGGTCTTGTTGATGTCCAGGCCGACGTATCGCCGCGGCTCGAACACGCGAGCGACGTACGATGCGCCGCCTCCGCGGCCGCAACCCACTTCAAGAACGTCGTTCGCGTGAACGGGGACCTGACCGGCGATATGATGGTAGAGCTGGATCGCATACCGATCGGACTCGAGCTGCGGATCGAGGTCGATTTTCGCGCCGTCGAGCTCGGCATACCCGTAGTTGAGCAGCCGGGCCTCGCCGTTGGTGTCGAGCTTGTTGACGAGCGAGTACCAGGCGTTCGTAAACAGCCGGCCGGCGACCGCGGAGTAGAAGAACCGCGTGCTCGCCTTCGCGAGGATGTTCGTCACAGCAGCGCCGCTTGCGCGACGGCGTGATCCTCACCCCACGAGCGCCCGCCGTTCATGAGCTGCGCCAGGCGGCTTTCGCCGAGCGCAACGCGCAGTGCGGGAATGATCTTGTCGTATTCTTCCTGGTCGATGAAGTCGCGCTGCGCCTCCAGCGCGTCGAGGCGCGCATCCACGTATCCCGCCAGCCCTGCGGCGCGCTCACGATCGTCGCGGGCTCGCTCCGCATCATCGGCCGGCCGCAGCGCTGCGATGGCCGCCAAGTGCTGCAGCGCGAACGCGAAGGCGACCTCCCGATGCGACTCGCGCAACGGCGCGAGCGCGTCGCGCGCGTACGTGACCGCCTCGTCGTAGCGGCCGAGCGCCGCGAGGTACGCCGCGATCGACGACTCGGTCGCCGCGGCGTTCGGCCTGTCCTTGCCGCCGCGGTAGGCGTCGAGCGCATCGCCCGCCAGCCGCAAGGCCGTATCCGTGTCGCCGCCGCGGAACTCGGCCTCCGCGCGGCTGAGCGAGCTGGTCGCGGCAAGCTGCCAGTGATTCGTATCCGTCGCGATCGCGACCGTTTCGTCGAAGAGCACGCGACCGCCGGCGAGGTCGCCGGAAAGATACCGCGCAAGCGCGAGTGATTCCAGGATCCAGCCCGTAAACTTGCGTGCGCCGAGCGCGCGCGAGATCGTGAGCGCCTCCTGCAAGAGCGGTTCCCCCTCCGCTACGCGACCCATCAGGAGGAGCGCATTTCCCGAGATCCGCAACGCGTGGGCGGTGCGTATCGGTTCTGTGTCCAACTCGCGAAGGCGCGCCAGCGCGCGTTGCGCCGCCGCATAGCTGGATTTGTGCTGCTGGAACCGCCAGTCGATGAACGCTTGCGCGAGGTCGAGTCTCACGGCGACGATCGGCGGCGTGTCGGCATCAACCGTCTCTTGCGCCGCACTGACCCAGCGCCGTGCCTCGGCAAGCCGGCGGGCAAACGTCACGCCCGACAACGCCGCGAGCTCTTGCCCGATGCGCACGTCGCCGCGCGATTCGAGGGCCCACTCCAATGCTGCTCGCCAGTTCTCCAGATTCGGTTCGACGCGCGCCAGCCACTCCTGTGCCGGAGTGACAGCCCACGACCGCTCCAATTGCCGTTCCAGTTCGAGATACGCGCGCGCATGCGCGCGGGCGATCGCGGCGTACTCGCCGGAGTCCTGAAGCTTCTCGCGCGCATACTGCCGCGTGGACTCCAGGAGCACGTAGCAGGTCCCGCTGTCGGCGACGTCCGCTTGCACGAGCGACTTCGCGACGAGTGAGGTGAGCAGATCGAGCACCGCGAGCGCATCGATCGCGTCGTCGACGCACACGGCCGTCGCCATATCGAGCGTGAAGGCGCCCGCAAAGATGGAGAGCCGCTGGAACAGCGTCTGCTCTTGCTCGGACAGGAGGTCGTAGCTCCAATCGATGAGCGCCCGCATCGTTTGCTGGCGCGGTAACGCGCTGCGATCGCCGCCGGTGAGCACGCGGAAGCGCTCGTCGAGCATCTCCATGAGCTGCTGCGGCGACAAGATCTTCACGCGCGCCGCGGCGAGCTCGATCGCGAGCGGCATACCGTCGAGCCGCCGGCAGATCTCCGCGACGAACGGCGCGTTATCGTCGGTCAGGGCGAACCGCTTCTCGACCGACTGCGCTCGGTCGCCGAAGAGGACGAACGCGCCGTACCGCGCACAATCGTCGACGGTCACCGCGCTCGTGGCGGGCACCTCGAGCGACGGCATCCGATAGCACTCTTCGCCGGCGATATTGAGCGCTTCGCGGCTGGTGACGAGAAGACGCACGTCCGGGCAACGATGCAAGATGGCGCTCACGACCGTGCGCGCCTCGTCGATGACGTGCTCGACGTTGTCGACGATCAGCAGCAGCCGTTTGCGCCGGAGAAACGTGATCACCGTATCGAGCGCCGACGACGTGGGCGCCTGTTCCAAGTTCAGCGCTTTGGCGATGGTGCTTGCGACCAGCGTCGCGTCGGAGATCGGCGCCAGCTCCACCAGCCACACGCCGTCACCCGCGCCGTCAAGCAGCTCCGCGCCGGCTTGGATCGCGCAGCGCGTCTTGCCGGCGCCGCCCGGACCCACGATCGTGACGAGCGCCGACTTTTCGATGAGCGCCCGGACGTCGGCCAGCACGGTGTCGCGACCCACGAACGACGTGAGCTGGCGCGGCAGGTTGTTCGGCAACGCGTCGAGCGAGCGCAGCTCGGGAAACCCGTACGGCAGATCGGGTGCGGCGAGCTCGTAGACTTGCTCGGCGCGCGAGAGATCCTTGAGCCGGTGCTGTCCGAGGTGGCGCAAGCTGACCTGCGGCGGCAGGTCGTCGCCGAGCAAGTCCGCCGTGGTTTCGGACACGAGCACCTGGCCGCCGTGTCCGATGGCCAGCAGGCGCGCGACGCGGTTGACGGCGGGCCCGAAATAGTCGCCGTCGCGTTCGTCGGCTGTGCCGGTATGGATCGCGGCGCGAGCACGGACGCCGCCGACGGCGGAGAAGTCCTCAGCCGCGAGTCCGCGCTGGGCGTCGAGCATCGCGGCGAGCGCATCTTCCGCGCGCGAGAACGCCGCGCAAAACGCATCGCCGATCGTCTTGAAGACGTAGCCGCCGTGCGCGGTGATGGAGTCGCGCAGCACGCGGTCGTGGCGGCGAACGGCGTCCTGCATCGCCTGGCGATCTTGGTCCCAGCGCTGCGTGCTGCCCTCGATGTCCGTGAACGTGAACGTCACGGTACCGCTTGGCAGACGCCCGGGGATAGCCGATCCGGCCGAGTCGGAGCGCAGACTCATCGCCGTATCATTCTCCCCAGGGTCCGCCGGAACCTCAGCCTTCGTCCATGCGTCAGCCGGCTTCGATGCGGCCGGTAACGACGTGCCGCACGCCGATCGCCGGGATTTCCAGGGTCATCGTGGCCTCGAACTCGTGCCCGGCCGACAGCGTCCGGGCATCGAGAGCGGCGCGGACCGTCTTTTCGATGACACGCTGCGACGTGACGCCGACTTCTTTGAGGAACCGCCGCACCGACATGTTGAAACGGTCTTCGTCCATGCCGGAACGTTCAGCGCCGAAGCCGGCCGCCCCGCCGTCGCTATGCCGCGACCGGCCGCAGAGGCTATCCCGCCGGTACGGATCGAGATCGTGGGTGCGGTCGTGCGGTGCGGTACTCGTCCAGCTGTCTCAGGAACGCTTCGACGGCGACGCCGGCGAGGAAGAATTGATCGCCGTGCGTCTCGCCTAGCGCAGCCTGGCGGACCGCGTGGCGCCAGCGCGTGGAGTCGACGATGCCGCGTCGCGCGAGGAGCGAGTCGTCGGTGAGGTATGCGAACCAATCGCGCGAGCGGCGGAGGCCCTCGCACAGCGCGCGGCTGCCGGCGGCTTTGCTCGCGCGGCGCCGGACGATCTCCGGCAACACGCCCTCGAGCGCGCGACGCTGCAGATAGCGGTCGCAGCGCGGGCGCAGCTTCTGCTGCCACGGGATACCGCACATGAACTCGACCAGCGGGCGATGCAACAGCGGATAGCGGACGTCGTAACTTCGCGAGCGCTGCGCATCGGCATTCAGCGACAGCACGCTCGTCCACAACGCGTCCCACAGCTGTTGGCGGCCGGGCTGCCGGCAGCGCGGCGCGTGGCGCCGGTGAAAGCGCGCGCTCAGATGCGCCGACCGCACGTAGTCGGCCTCGAGCCACGGTTGGACGGGGAGGTACGCCGAGGCTCGAATGTCGCGCCCGCGCAGGTGACTGACGGCCGGCTCGACGAGGCTTCGCAGCAGCCAGTACGAGTACGAACGGTTCTTACCGGATCCGTTTCTCCATGCGGCAACGTCGCGCAGCGCTGCAATCGGGCGGCCTTCGAAGAGCGGGTCGGCGAGATGGGTCGCTATCGATCCGGGGAATGCGCCGAGCACGGCGTCTCCGCCGTGGCCGGTCAACAACGTCGTGGCGCCGGCTGAGGTGAGCAGCTCGTGCTCGCGGTCGTGATACTCGGCGTTGATCGCCGATGGCGTAGGTTCGCCGACAAACTCGCCGGGCAGGCGTGCGAACGGGAGCATGTCTTCTATTCGGAGCTGCTGCCACGGCAGAGCGTACTGATCGACGACCGCGCGCATCCAGCGGCGTTCGTCAGTCTCGGGAAATTCTTCGCTGACGACCGAGAACGCGGTGAGCTCGCGACCACTTCGCGCTGCGACGGACGTGACGCTGGACGAATCGAGCCCGCCGGAGAGATCGGACCACAGCGAACCGGTCGTTTCTGATGCGGAGCGAACGGCCTCGCCGAGCAGCGTGCGGAAGCGTTCTTCGTACTCCGCGTCGTCGCGGCAGCGCACGGCGGGTGCGTCGGCGAGATTCCACGTGCGCAGCACGCGCAACGTGCCGTTCGACCACCAGAGGCTTTGCCCCGGGAGCAGGCGGCGGATCGACGGGTACGGCGTTCGTTCCGTGGAGACGACGCCGAGTGCGAGGAAGTCGGCGAGGTATTCGTCGTCGAGAGCGTTCGAGGTCGCCGCGTCGACGAGGTCGGGAAGATGCGTCGAGAACGCGAGACCATCAGGGCCGTCCACATAATAGAGCGGCACGAGTCCGAGCGCATCGTGCGTGAGCAGCGCGACGTCGTCGCGAGGATCGTAGACGACCGCCGCGTACTCGCCGAGAACGTGGGCTTGCAGCTCGCGGCCCCAGGCGCGATACGCGTGTGCGATCAGCCGTGCGTGCGCCGGTTTCGGCGTCGCGTCGATTCCGAGCCGGCTGCACAAGGCTGCCGGCTCGGCGATGTAGCCGCAGAACATCACGCGCAGGCCGAGCTCATCGAGCGTGCCGTGGAGCGGAATACGGCCCGCCAGTCCGTTCACCCCAGGCGCGCCAGGGGCGTGAACCGCTCGCGGCGCTGACGATCGTCGAGAACTTCGGCGCCGTCGCACTCCACCCACGCGTGCGCTTGGAACGGTAACCGGCGCGCGCCGATCACGTGTTGCGCCGGAATTCCCGCGGAACGCAAGAAACGGTAGAGCGAGAGCGAGCGCACCAGGCAGTCATCGGGTGCGCGCCGCGCGACGAAGAGGTTCTCGGCCCGCACGAACGCGCGCGCGGCGTTGTGCAGGCGCGCGGAGTCCGTACCGGCCGGCAGCGACGCGTAGCGAACGTACGTCGCGCGAAAGCCGTCTCGCCGGAGTGCGCGCTGCGTCCCGTACAAGCTGCGCAGCGCGCCGAACGTGGTCGGTGCGGTGAAGCGCGCCAGCGGTTCATCTGATTGGATCACCGCCGGCGCGCGGTCCGCGGCGTCGAGCAGGCCTTCCGCGACGCAACGCTGATGGAACGCGACGAGGTCGGCGTCGAGACGATTGCGGTCGACGTCGTAGCGCTTGGCGAGTTCCTCGAGTGCGCGGTCGGAATCGGCTTCGCCGATCACGACCGCCCACATCGCGCTCGCGACGTCGTCGAGGATCCGATACGCCTCGGTGTTCAGATCGAGAATGACGCGGCAGCCGTCGACCTCCGCGTGCCGCAGCGTCGATGCCGGACGAGCGCTAGCCACGACCTCCGAGATCGACTTCGTCGTTCTCGCCGTTCAGCGGCAACCTGGGGGCCTTGGACGAGTCGTAGTAACCGCTCGCGGGCCTGTCGGTGACGGGACTACTGTCGCCCGTCGTTGTCGCGACGACCGAACCCAAATCGACGATCTCCGGGCTTTGATAGCGCTGTTTTGGCTGCTTGTCGTGATTCATCGTATCTCCATCCCCTGGCCCCGGTCGGTGAAGGACTTGCTTCCCATGCGGGCCGAGCTAGACGAGCTGCTTTCTGAACCGATCATTGCTCGCCTTCAACTGGGCCGCCAGGGCACAGCGTCCGCCGCGACGCCCAATCACGCTGGGTTTGACGCCGGGTGCCGGTCCAGGTGCACGGCATGGACGCCGACCCGCTCTTCGCCGGCGAGGGCGACCAGGAATGGGAGTCGTGATATTCGACGACTCCCATCCTTCATGCGCGTGCCGCCGCTTAGTGTGACGGCGCTGCGGTTTCTGCCGAAGCCGCTTGTTCGATCAGACGCGCGACCGCTTGCGGTTTCGAAACGTAGATCGCGTGGCTTCCAGGAGCTTCAACGATCGTGGCGCCTGCGCGCTGCGCCATGAAGTGCTGCGCAGGCGGAGGGATCATCTTGTCCGTCGTCGCCACGAGATACCAGCTCTTTTTGGTCTTCCAACCGGGCTTGGAGACGACGCCGTTCAGCGCGTTGAGCCCCCACGGGACCTGCGAGTTCGCCATAAACGACGCGACGCCGGGGTCGACGTCCGCAGCGAACGATGCGGCAAATTTCGTTTTGTCGAGCATCAAGTAACCGTCCTGCGGCGGCAGAATCGGCGGTACCGGCGCGCCCGGAGCGGGATGTGCGATCAACGACGCAACTGATTCGCCTTGATCCGGTGCGAAGGCCGCGATATAGACCAGAGCGGCGACCTTTGGATCGCTGCCGGCTTCGGTGATGACGGCGCCGCCGTAGGAATGGCCGACGAGAATGACGTCTTGCTTCGCATCGGCGATGGCGCGTTTCGTGACGGCGACGTCATCCGCCAGACTCGTCGTTGGATTCTGCACGATCGTGACGTCATAGCCGTCGCGCTGCAGGATCTTGTAGACACCCTCCCATCCGGATCCGTCGACGAACCCGCCGTG
>JAXDMA010000295.1:0-4662 GCA_034666305.1 Vulcanimicrobiota bacterium | reverse complement strand
TCCCGATCGCGTCGATCAGCCGTTTACCGGACCGCTCGACGAGCATTCCTTGCGGGAAACTGACGCGGTCCACGACCGCGCCGCCTTGTTTGATCTCGACGCGCCCGCTCAAGTACACGTGCGCGTTTCCGGTGTTGCGAAAGTCGACCAGATAGTGCTGGCCGTCGCCGAGCGACTGCGCCTTCACGTCGTCGATCTCGCCGCCGATGTGCGTCGACTCCGGGATGATGACGTAGATCTTCGACGCGATTCGCTCCACGATCGACAGCCCGCCGCCCTTGCGTGTCGGCCGCGTCGTGAAGAACACCAGGTTGTTGTACTCGCCGGTCGCACCGGCCGGGACGTCGACCGAGAACCGCACTTGCATGAACGATCCAGGTTCGACGTCGAACTCGCGCGGGTTGATCGTGATCGCCTTGGAAAGCGAGGTCGCAGATTTCCCGGGCGGTGCGAACGCGTAGTTCCCGGTGGGTCCGACGACATAGTCCGAAAGCGACGCCACGATGTGCACCGCGGCGGCGCTCGTATTTCGAACCGTGATCGGAAACGTCTCCTGCTTGCCCGGCTGCGTTTGCAGCTCGTACTTCGCGGGGGTGACGTCCACCGAGATGTCGGCCGACGACGGCGTCGTCAGCGCGAGCCCGAACGCTCCAAAAGCCGCCAGAACCGTGAGAAACCGTGACTTGCGCATCAATAGTATTCTCGGCGGTTCAAGGCGGCGGATTGAGCGCGCGGTCTAGCTCGGGATCAGCGCGACGGTGATCACGCTGGTCTGCGCGCCTGAGGACGCACTTCCGTCGACGCTGAGGCTGATGTCCTCACCGATGAAGTTCCAGCCGGCCGGCGGAGCCGACCCTGCGACGGTGTATACGTTGTAACCAGCGCCGCTGTATGCGGTCGCCGTCGGCAGACCCGCGGTGACGACCGTGGCCGGAGCACCCGGATTACCTTGCGCACCGAAGCCGACCCCGGCCGTGGTCGCACCCTGCCCGGTGAGCGCCGTACCAGCGGCACCGCCGGTGGGCGCTGCGCACGTGTTCTGTCCCGTGATCGCCGTCGCGCCCGATAGCGTTGGCTTGACCTTCGGCGTGGCGTCGAGCCGGTACGCGCACACGGTCGTGCCGGTCTTCGCTACGTCGAGGTACTCCATGACTTGCACGCCGGCGGAGTCATTCGAGTTGACGCCGATCGACAGCGCGTTCTTGTAGTAGCAGCTGGTATAACCGGCGGCAGGCGGCGTGACGCCGCCGAAGGTCAGCGTCGCGTTCGACGCTTCCGCGACGCCGGCGGCGCAATTACCGGCGACCGAGGCCAGAATTGACGAAGCCGTCGCCGGTTGAATGGCGCCGTTGACGTCATAGTTGACGGCGATGGAAATCGACGCCGTGGCATTGACGGTGTACTTGAGCTGAGCAGAACCGTAGACCGTCGAGGCAGCCATGCTGGGCGCTGCCGTAGCGGTCGCGATCCCCAGCATGACCAGAGCAGCAACTGCTCTCTTCACGTTCGAATCCTTTCGAGATGGGGGCGCTTGAAGGGAAGAGGCGATCACGCCCCTCCTAAGCTTCTTCGACAGCTTGCCCGCTTAGCGTTAGGTAGGCGTCGAGTGCTCCGCGTCACCTTAACGCAGACTTATCGGATAACTTTGCCCTCGCTTGGTCACGACGCTCGCGTTGTACGGCAGCCCTTTGCGCCACAGCCGGATGTCGAACGCGAAGAGCCGGCCCGCCGGTTTGGGCAACAGTATCTTGTAGCCGTCCTCGAAGAGTACCGCGTCGCCCTCGGCCACGGGCGCCAGCGCTTTGAGCGTGACCCGCACGGTGTGGCCGGGTTCGGGGTTGCGCGGGCTCAGCAGCGGCATGAACAGCGGGATGCGCGGATCGACCGGCACCAGCGCCGAGGCGTCGGTGACGTCCTTGCGGTGGGCCGTGACGCTGAGCGCGTAATCGCCTTTGACCAACGCCGGGACGACGACCGTGCCGACCCAGGAGCCGCGCGCGTCGAGGTGCAGCGGGAAGCCGCCGAAGACGTCGCTCTCGACGGTCAGATCCTTCACGTCCTTGGCCGCGGTCCGCGCCGTGACGCGCAGCAGCGCGCCCGGCGGGACGATCGCCGGCTCGGTGACGATCTGCAGCGGGACGCGGTGGCCGCCGCTGTACGTGAAGACGACCTCCTTTGCGCCGGCGCCGAGCTTGAAGACGATCCCGGACACCGCGGCGCCCCCGCCGAGCGAAAGCGGCCCCTCTGGGCCCGACAGGACGGACAAGCCGTCGGGGAGCGTGTCCGGATCCACGGTAAGCGTGTACGAGGCCGCGGGCAGGTTGGCGAGGACGAACGAGCCGTCGTCGTCGGTGATCACCGCGTGCTCGCCCGGCTGAGCGACGACGTACACGTTTTTGAGGCCGACCAGCGCGCCGAACCCGCCGTCCGACGGCACGACGACGGTCCCGGCGATCGAACCGAGCGGCGCCGCGACGAAGTCGAGCGGCGTCGTCGTCCCCGGCGTCACGGTCACGGTCCGTTTCCGCGAGCCGGTGAACTCCACGGTCGACGGCACCGTCGCGTCGACGATCTGGATCGTGTGCGCGCCGGGGCTGAGCCGCCCCACTTGATAACGCCCGTCGGGGGTCGTGGTGACGGCCTGGATGCCGTCGACCGAGATCCCGACGTCGGCTAATCCGTGCTTGACGCCGTTGGAGTCCGTCGCAATGACGCTGCCGGCGATCCCGGCGAAGTTGCCGACGTTGAACTGGATCGTCGCGGTCTGACCGCCGAGCACTTTGAGCGTCGCGTATTCGCGGTCGCTGACCAGGCCGGGCGCGATCGTCGCAGGGTCGATGCGGATCGTGTGCGTGCCTTGCGAAACGAAGCGGAACTCGAACGCGCCCGTGGAGTCGGTGCGCTGCGAGATGCGACCGTCGAGAACGACCAGCGCGTTGTTGTAGCCGCGGATCGGTGCCGCGCCGTACGCGAACGGCGACGCGGAGGTCGAGTAGGTCACCAGCCCGCGCACGACCGCCGGGAGGTTGGGGTTCGCGCGCCCGTAGCCGTCGCGCGGCTGGCCGAAGCCGAACGGCCCGACGAGCGACGCGGTGATCGAGCTGCCGTGCCCGCCGCCCAGGCCCGTTTGATGAAAGACGTTGCCGGCGACCTGCACCGCGACGACGTTCGACAGTCGGCGCACCACCGAGATCCCGGTGTCGATCTCACGCGTCGGGACGCCATTGTTGTACGAGGTCTGGATCGCGTGGGTGAACTGCAGATCCAGCTTGCGCCCGACCGAGCGGCGGTACGAGAACGACTCCGCGTCGCTCGAACCGTCGCTGCCGCCGCTCGACGACGCGTTGCGCGAGAACTGAATCGCCGCGCTGCCGCCGAGCAGCGCGCGGCTCGCCCCCAGCGTGAACTGGCTCTGCCGCGCGGCTCCCATCGACCCGCTGACCGACGCCTGCTGGAACGTCTCGAACAGCAACACGCTGCGGACCGACTGCGTGAGCGTCAGCGCGGCCGTGCGGTTGAGCGTCGTGTTGCCGCCGAAGCGCGTGCCCTCGATGCCGACCAGATATTGCACGCCCGCATGCGCCCAGCTCTTGCCGCCCGAGAGCGTTGCCCGGTCGTCGTGCTGGAACTCGGCGTCGATCCGCTGATCGGTGTGGCCCAGGCTCAGATCGAGATCGCCCAGGCGCTCGGAGTGGCGGCGTATCGCGAGCTCGGCCGAGAGCCCGGGATCGATCGCGCCGGTGAGCGTCTGAAAGCCGGCCGGATCATAGCGCACGTTGAGCGTCGTGAACGTGCTCTTTCCTTGAAGGTCGGCCTGGAATGCGGTCGCTAGGTGGGTCCCGTCGAGGACGTCGCCGACGCCGCGGGTCGATGACAAGGCGACTTCGGTCTGCGTCGAGAGCTTCGCGCCGTACCGGCGGAAGCCGAAGTCCGCGATCGTTTGGCGCCCGCCGCCCTGCTCGGCGGCCCCCAAATATCCGCCTGCGGAGAACGCGCCGCCCAGCGCGTTCCAGTTGCGGCGGATGCCGTAGACGCGGTACGTCGTGCGATCCGCTTGGGTCGTCGTGGCCGCCAGGAGGTCGAGATCGCCGTTCCGGAGCGGGACCGACAGCCCGATCCCGCGGGCGAAACCGCCGATCTGAAGCTGCGAGTCGCTCGGTCCGGTGACTTGGCCGTAGCTCAGGCCCCAGCCCGGCGTGCGGTACCCGGCGATCAACGAGCCGGCGGACACCCCGCCGGCCCCATAGCCGAACGCGCTCGTCACCGACAGCGCCGTCCGCTCCGTGCGCCGTTCGGCGCCGATCGTCAGGGCCGTCGAATAGTTGTCGATGCTCTGGGCGAAGCCGTTGCGGTTCCCACGGTTGAGGCCGAGCTGGTACGTGCCGTCGCCGCGCAACACGATCGGGCCGTCGCCCAGCACGCCGCGGCGGTGCGGCGGCGGCGAGACCAAGCTTCGCGGCGCTGGCGACGGCGATGCGTCCGCGAGCGGCGGAGCCGGCACGTCGATGGAGAGGCGCGGCGCGGCGAACGGAAGGTGAAGCCGTACCGCCAGGAGCGGCGCCGCGCGCAACGCCGTGTCCGATGCGAAGCAGAACGCGGACACGGTCAGACACGCGGTGCCGGCAGCTCCGATCCAGCGGCGCAGACGAGGACGCACATGGG
>JAXDMA010000294.1:0-2621 GCA_034666305.1 Vulcanimicrobiota bacterium | reverse complement strand
CGTCCCGGCACGCACGCACCTCGTGTTCGTGGATGCGCTGCTGGCGGGGAACGGGCGCGCAGCGCTCGACGCGCTGTGGCATCTCATTCTGCCCGCCGTGACGCTGGGAACGATCCCGCTCGCGATCGTCGCGAAGATCACGCGCAGCGGCATGCTGGACGTGCTGTCGTCCGACTACATCAGGACGGCGCGCGCGAAAGGGCTCGGCCGGCGCGCGGTGGTGATCAAGCACGCGCTGCGCAACGCGCTGATCCCAATCATCACGATCCTGGGCCTGCAGACCGGTTTGCTGCTCGGCGGCGCCGTGCTGACGGAATCGGTGTTTGCGTGGC
Organism: Vulcanimicrobiota bacterium; assembly: GCA_034666305.1. GTDB lineage: Bacteria > Vulcanimicrobiota > Vulcanimicrobiia > Vulcanimicrobiales > Vulcanimicrobiaceae > Vulcanimicrobium. Next base: position 2,289 of record JAXDMA010000294.1, on the reverse strand, counting down.
CCGGCGTCGGACGGCTCGCGTTCGAGGCGATCTCGAACCGTGACATGCCGCTGATCAACGGCTGTATCTTGCTGTTCGCGACGGCATTCGTGCTCGTGAACGCGCTCGTCGACCTGCTGTACGCCGCGGCCAACCCGCGGATACGGTATAGCTGAGACGCCTTGCTCGACATCTCCGACGGCGAGTTCGTGGCGCTGCGCGATCTCATTCGCGACCGCTTCGGCATCTGGTATGACGACCAGAAGCGCTTTCTGCTGCTGAGCCGGTTGTCGACGCGCTTGGCGAAACGCGGTTTCGAGACGTACGGCGCCTACGTCAACTTCTTGCGCTACGACGCCCATCGCGAGGACGAGTGGAGCGATCTCGCGTCGGTGCTCTCCAATAACGAAACGTACTTTTTCCGGGAGCGCGCGCAGCTCAAGGCACTGGCCGAGAAGATCGTCGACGAGCTGCTCGCGCGTTCGCCGCGTCTGCGGGTGTGGTCGGCGGCGTGCTCGTCGGGCGAGGAGCCGTACTCGCTGGCGATGACGCTGCTCGAGACGCGCAAAGTGGCCGACGCGCTGCTCTCGATCCGCGCGACGGACATATCGCCGCGCGTGCTGGAGCTCGCGGACAAAGGCTTCTACCGCGCGCTGTCGTTTCGCGCCACCGAGCCGGCGATGATCGAGCGGTGGTTCCAGCCGCAAGGCGACGGATTCGTGGTCGCCGACCGCGTGAAACGCCTCGTGTCGTTCGGGCGTCTCAATCTCTTGGAAAGTTCACGCGTGGCGGCCGAGGGACCGTTCGATGCGATCTTCTGCCGCAACGTGCTCATCTATTTCGACAAGGCGACGCAGAAGCGCGTCGTCGAGTCGTTCGCGCGGGCGCTGCGCCCCGGAGGCTATCTGTTCTTGGGCCATGCCGAGTCGCTGTTCCACCTGACCGACCTCTACGAGCCGATCGTCGGTCCCGACGCGATCGTGTACCGTCTCAAGGCGCCGGTGCCGGCGTGATCAACCGCGTCATCACCGTCGTCGTGATCGACGACTCGGCCTTCATGCGCCGCGCGATTCAGAAGATGCTGGAGAAGGAGCCCGAGATTCGCGTCGTGGGAACCGCGGCGTCGGGCGAAGAGGGCATTGCGATGGTCGAGCGGCTGCGGCCCGACGTCGTCACCATGGACGTGGAGATGCCGGGGATCGGGGGACTCGAAGCGGCGCGCGCGATCGTCGAGCGGCGCGGCCCGCCGATCATCATGGTGAGCGCGCTGACGCGCGACGGCGCGGAAACGACCCTGCGCGCGCTCGAATTGGGCGCCGTCGACTTCATCCCCAAACCCGACTCCGCGCTGATCGACATCGTCAACGTGCAGCGCGAGCTGGTCGAGAAAGTCAAACACTTCGGCTCGCGCGGCGCGTACCTGCGCGCGATGCGCGAGACGCTGCGCATCCAGCGAAGCGCGCTCGCCGATGCGCGCCCGGCGGCGCCGCCGGCACCGCCGCCGCGTCCGGCGTCGACCGCTCGCGGCGGCGGGTTCGCGTGCGTCGCGATCGGCACGTCCACCGGCGGACCCGTCGCGCTGTCGCAGATCTTGCCGAAGCTCCCGGCGGGTTTCCCGATCCCGATCGTCGTGGTGCAGCACATGCCGCCCGGCTTCACGCGCCCGCTCGCCGAACGGCTCGACGCGACGAGCCGGATCGACGTCGTCGAAGGCGCCGACGGGATGCCGCTTGCGCCCGGGACCGCGATCATCGCGCCGGCCGGCAAGCAGTTGCGGCTGCTTCGTTCGCAGGGGTCGGTGCGTGTCGCGCTCGGCGACGACGCGCAGCGTTCGCTGCACGTGCCGAGCGTCGACGCGATGGCGGCGTCGGTCGGCCAGACGTTCGGCGCCGGCGCGCTCGGGGTGATCCTCACCGGGATGGGGCACGATGGCGTCGAGGGGTTGCGCGTGCTCAAGGAACAGGGGGGTTATGTCTTAGGGCAAGACGAGGCCAGTTGCGTCGTCTACGGGATGCCTCGCGCCGCTGCCGTGGCCGGCCTCGTCGACCGCGTCGTGGCGCTCGGCGCCGTCAGCCGCACGCTGTGCGAGCTCACCGGCACGGTCTATGCGCCATCGTAGGTGCTTGCCGCGGTTTAACCGGCCGAAGACACAAAGAAGCGTGCGGCCGAGGGGAGGACCCCCTGCCTTGCGTGAACGTCCCGGAAAACCGGGGCGGGTGTCCCGTCAGGTATCCCGGCATGGGAGCAAGCCGTGAAAGCACTCCGGGCTAGCGCGCACTACGTGATCGGCGGAGTCGAGCTCAGTCGCGA
>JAXDMA010000293.1:0-7081 GCA_034666305.1 Vulcanimicrobiota bacterium | reverse complement strand
AAGGCCCTTAGGGCGAGCGCTGTGCCAAGATTTTCGGCTCACGCATCGGGGGGATGGCGCCGCAAGCGACTGCCAGGCACTATCGGCACGCGTCCTCCAGAGGGCGTCGCCGCCTCGGACCGACGGTCCGGCGCTTCCACACCAGCGCTGGAGCCCGCACTGAAGCGGCGGGGAGCACATCCGGTCACGGCCTTGCGAAGCCCCGCAGCGACGGACTCGCCTACACCCCGGGGATCGTGGCCGGGTGACTCCCTCCCAAGCGCCAAGAACGGCCGATGATCGTCGAGCCCGTCGTCCTGACCGGAAGGCACGTGTGCCTCGAGCCGCTGACGGCCGGGCACGTCGAGGGTCTCGCGCGGGTCGGGCTGGACCCGGAACTCTGGCGCTGGGGTCTGTCGACCCTCGCCACGGCCGACGACATGCGCGCGTACGTCGAAATCGCGCTGGACGAGCAGCTCCGCGGCGTGTCGCTGCCGTTCGCGATCGTCGATCGGGCGAGCGACGAGGTCATCGGCAGCACCCGCTACGGCAACATCGCGCCCGCCGATCGCCGGCTCGAAATCGGCTGGACGTGGTACGCCGCGTCGCACCAGCGCACCGCCGCCAACACGGAGACGAAGCTGCTGCTCCTTGCGCACGCATTCGAGACGCTCGGCGCGATGCGCGTCGAATTCAAAACCGACGCGCTCAACCTGCGGTCGCGCGCAGCGCTCGCGCGGATCGGGGCGGTCGAAGAGGGCACGTTTCGCAAGCACATGCTCGCCGCGTCCGGACGCGTGCGCGACTCGGTGTACTTCTCGATCGTCGATACGGAATGGCCCGCAGTCAAGGCGCGCCTGGACCGCGGGCTCACTGGCCGTTGAAATGGGTCGCAGCTACTGGCAATGCGCGCCCGGGGGCACTTGCTGGAAGTATCCGGCGATCCAGCCCGAAACGGCCAGCCCCGTCGGCGACGACGGCAGATTGGAGACCTGGATCTCGAGCACGTTGTTGCCCTGGACGAACTGCGACGCCGGGACGGTCACGTTCGTGGGGTTCATGAACGCTGTCGGTCCGCCCGTTGCGAACGGCGAATTGCCGTTCAAGCTCGCGCTGAAGCTGTTGTCGGCGAGGATCGACAGGTACATCGCCGCCGGAACCGACGCGAGTCCTTTCGGAACGTGACACAGGCAGAACGTCGTGCGGTAGATGTACGTGCCCCCGAGATGCGGGCCTAAGCCGGCGTCCGCGACGTTCGCGATCCACTGCGCGCCCTGTATCGGCGCGTGCCAGCCGGGATTGGGATTGGTCACCACGACGGCGTTCATGACAGGGCCTTTGGGCGGCTTCACGGTCCACGACGCGTCCGTGAGAACGGGCTGCTGCGCGGGCGTGCAGCACACGGCCTGCGCAGGTGCGGCGATGTTCCCGAGCGCGGGCTGTTGGGCGGCCTGCCCGCGGGACGGTCCTGCGGCGCAGATGAACGCGGTGCCCACCGCGATCGCCGCCAGTGACACGATCTTGGAGATGGAATGCATTGCGAGGTCCTTCACTTTCGTCGGATGGTGCGGGCTCTATTGAGCTCTGCGCGCCGATGATAGTGAGGCCGATTTCAAAGCGCTTTCACACGCTGCCGTACATTCATAGGACCGTCTGGGCCTTGACTTTCGCTGCGCGAGCCAGGCATAGTCTCTCTAATTACCTAGCCAAGCAGCTTTGAGGAGATGCCTCCACCAATGAACCGTTTCGTTGCAGCTCGGTCGTTAGGACTCGGACGAAAAGTGCTTTGGCTCGCCCTGGCGGCGATCGTAGTGATGCTCGGGTGGGCGTCGGTTGCGCGGTCGCAAGACAGTGGTACCGATTGGTGGCTCTACGGCACCAGAGGCATGCCGCGTCCGGACGGCTTTCTCAAACGTGTTGATCCGAATACTGGAAATCACTACGACTACGAAGCGCGGGCACGTCGCGATGGGTCGATCGTCATCAGCCGCAACGGCAAAACGTGGGTGACACTGTCCACGAAGAACAACGACTTCATGCTCAGCGATCCGAACGGCGGCGGTATGACTGTCGTGAGGATGTTCCAGTCGCCCAGCCGGGGCGGAGCCGCCGCACCGGTCAAGATCCGCGCCCAAGGACGCTGATCAGCTCGCCGCGTGACCTTACACCCAGCTTGCGGTACGCGGCGGCGAGATGAGCTTCGACCGTCCTCTCACTGAGCGAGAGTTCGTCGGCGATCGCAATGTTGGACAACCCGCGCAGTGCGACGTCGACGACCTCTCGTTCACGTGCCGTCAGTTGCGTCGCAGTCGGGCGCCGTTGCGAGCGAGAGCCGAGCCGGCGCGGCAGCCTAGCCGCGCCGGCCTTTTCGCACAGGGCCACGGCGCGCGCCGGCTCTTCCGCTAGCTCGTAGGCTTCGGCCTCGTGCAGCGGCATGCCGAGCTGGTGCAGCAGCGTTGCGGCGGCCTTCGCATGGTGCAGCTTCGTGTCGCGCGTTCCGAAGCGGGCCGCGGCATAGGCATCGTAGAGCTCGCGGTATGCATCCACGAACGGGTTGCGTGCGGCATCGGGCGCCTCGGCGAAACGCGCGCGGGCACGCTCGACGTCCGCCTGCGAGCAGCAGACAGCGACCGGGAGCAGCGCCTCGCAGTCGCCCCAGCCGTCCGGTAGCGACGCGAGCATCCGCTCGAGCAGCGTCACGGCGGCGGCTTCGTCGCCATTCGCGAGATGATGCTCCGCGACGGTCGCCGCGAACGGCGCGTACCAGATAGGCTCGTTCGTCGAAAACGCGGCCTCCAGCAGGTCGGGCGAATAACACCGCCCCGCCAGCGTCTCATCACGCAGCGCGATCGCGAGCGCGACGCCGAACTGCGCGACGAGGATTCGAATGGTCGTGGACTCGTGCACGTCCGCGAGCACCTCGAGCATCTCGGCGAGCGCGGCGTGCAGCTTGCCCGTCAAGTACAAGACGTTGGCGTAGCCGAGCCGGGCGAACGTCACGGAGTAGAGCGGGCCGTAGGCGCTGCCCGCTTTGGCAGCTTCGCGAAACGAAGCCGACGCCAGATTGAATCGCGCGAGCTTGCGCGCGTCGACGCCGTAGCCGGTGAGCGCGAACGCGATGAGCGTCGGGTCGCCGTGAGCGCGGGCGATGCTCGCCGCAAGCTCGGAATCACGCTCCCAGCCGTCGATGTCATACTTTGCGAGATGGAGCGCCGCACGTGCGCTATAGAAGCGTACAGCATCACGCGCGCCGGCCTGCGGAACCGAAGGTTCAGCCGCGCGTAAAGCGGCTTCGAGCTCGCGCCATTCTTCGGCGATCGCGTGCAGCAGCGCAAGCTGCACGGCGACGCGCATCAGGAGCGTATCGTCGTCGATCTCGAGGCCGAGCTCGGACGCGCGGCGCAGCACGGCGAACGCACGGTCCGCTTGCGCGGTGCGTCGCAGCGCGAGGGCGAGGTCGATGTAGACCTCGACGAGCCGGACGGTATCGCCGGTCGCCGTGTAGTGGTCGATGGCGACCTGCAAGTGGTCGAGTACCTTTTGCGGTGCGCCGAGCGATTCATAGGCCGACGCGGCCTTCTCGTGCAGCATGACGATCTCGCCCTGATCGGCGACGCCGCACGCGAGCGCGCGTTCGTACAGCTCGGCGGCTTGCGCATAGGAGTGCCGCGACTTCGCGAGGTCCCCGGCAGTGTGCGCGTAGCCGGCGCACTCGGCGAACGCCGCCGCGCGCCAGTAGTGCTCGGCCAGCTCGACGACGCGTCCTTCGCGGTCTGGTTCGCGCTCGATTTCCTGCGCGATCAGCAGATGCGTCGCGCGCGCGTGCATGGCCAGGATGCCTTCGAGGATCGTGTCGCGCGTCAGCGCGTGGCGAAACGTGAAACATCCGGGCTCGACCGGATCTTCGCGCAAGTAGTGCTCGTCGACGGCCATGCGCAGAAACGCGTCGAGAGCATCCGCGTCGCGCCCGCCGATGCGGGCGAGAAATGTCGCGCCGAATCGCCGCCCGATCAGCGCGGCGATCTCAAGCATCGCCATATCGCCGGGCGCTAGGTGGCGCAGACGCTCGAGCAGCAAGCCGCGCAGCGACGCGGGCAGCGTCGGCCGCATCACGCCCGACCGCTCGTCGTCGACCACGGCCTTGAGCAGCTCTTCGGCAAACAGCGGGTTCCCTTCGCTGCGTTCGAGGACGCCGCGAAGTAACTCGACCGGGAGCTGCACGGTTTTGGGCAACGTCGCGTCGATCATCTCGTGGACGTCGGCTTGACTGAGCCGCCCCAATTCGATGCGGTGTACGTGGCGCGCGCGCATGGCGCGAGCCGTTACGGCGTGCAACGCATGGCTGCCCGACACTTCGTCCGTGCGATACGCGACCACCAACAGCACGCGCGCGTCGTGCAGCGTCGTGATCAAGAACTGCACGAGATCGAGCGTCGCCGCATCGGCCCAGTGCGCGTCGTCGATGACGACGGCGAGCGGCGCCCTTGCGCCCGCGCTCTGCAACGTTGCCGCGACGCGCTCGAACAGCCGCCGCTTATCGAAAGGATCGTCGCCCGTCGGTGCGGCGAACCGCGCGCCGCTCCCCTGTGATCCGTTCTCGGCGTCGAGATCGGCGAGGACCTCGACGACCGGCCCGAGTGGCGATGGGGCGTATTCCAGACACGCGCCACGATAGCTGCGCATGCCGCGCGGCAGCTGACGCGCGAACTCGTCGAGCAGGCGTGTCTTGCCGGCGCCGGCATCGCCTGAGACGAACGCCACGGCGCCTTCGCCCGCCGCGGCGCGGCGCGCAAGGTCGACCAACGCCCGGAGCTCTCGCTCGCGACCGATGAACCGAGGGCAGTACAGCGGGGTCGTGACCAGCCGGGGACTCCTTCGGACGGCGGGCGGTGCGCGCAAGGCACGTCTGAGCGCGAAAAGAGGAGAAATTCCTGCACGGCGGAGCTTCGTCTACGTACTCAAGAGCGGTACCGGCACGAATACCGCTGCCGCGCGCGACGGCCTAGGATCCGAACATGGACGTACAAGTTCAAGTCGAGGTCTTGTCCGGTAGAGCGCTCGTGAGCGGTTCCGAGATCATCCTGACCGGGCCGCAGCGGCTCCTCGTGTGCGCGCTCGCCAAGTGCCGTCACCCGGTTGATCGCGAGCAGCTCGAGGCCATGTTCTGGCCCGACGACGAGCCGGCGCGGGCGCGCAACCTGCTCAACATCGCGATCCATCGTCTGCGCAAGCGCCTGGGTGAGAACGCGATCGTGCAGTCCGCGGACGGGTACCGGCTCGGCGACGTCGTGACCGTGGACCTGTGGGAAATCGAGGCGTTTGCCGCGCGATTCCGCACCTGCGAGACGCCCGACATCACGACCGCGGGACGCTGGCTCGCCGTGATGCGCCACATCTGCTGCGGCTCCGTGCGCCGTGCCTCAGATCCGGAGTTCGTCGCTGCGCTCGAGCGCCGGCTGCTGACGGCCGCGCGCGCCGCCACCGACCGGCTGGCGGAGATCGCGTTGAGGTCGAACCGCCCCGACGTCGCGCTAGCGCTCGTCCGCGTCACGCTCGCCTACGACCCGTGCGACGAGCGCGCGCGCGAGCTCGCGATCCGCGCTCACGTCGCGCGCGGCGACCGCGCGAGCGCGATCCGCGAGTATCGCGATTACACCAAAGCGCTGCTCGACGAGTTGGGCCTCACCCCGGCGTTCGCCCTAGGCTCGCTGATCGCATCGCACGTGAAAGCGGTCTGAAAGCCCGGCAGCTACGCTGATGCGACGGTGAGCATCACCATCTCTCACCCAGCGATTTAGCCAGGAGATAAGCCATGACGAACCACCAGCGCATCGCAACGGTCGCAATGGCCGCCGCTGCGATCGTCATCCCTAACGCCGCGAATGCGGCGTCGATCTTCGAGCGTTTTCTTTCGTCGGCGACCGCTGCGAACTCGCGGTCGGAGGCCATCGCCTTCGCCGATGTCGCGAAGGAAGTCGCGCCGGACACGTTCCAGATCGATCCGCGCGCCGTTCAAGGCCGGCGGCTCGCCCTCGGCGCCGCCGAAGCCGGCAAACGTATCTGCGTCGGCGCGTGGCGCAAGGGCGGCTGCTTCGGGCTCTACATCGAAAAGGACGTGCCCTAGGCGCCGTGAATGCGGCCGCATGACGACGATGATCTTTCGTGCGCGCCGTATCGTCACGATGACGGACGACGCGCCCGAAGCGTTCGCGACCGCCGGCGAACGTATCGTCTCCACGGGAACGCTCGCCCACATGCGCGAGCGGTTCCCGGCCGCCGAGGTCGTCGACTTCGGCGACGCCGTGATCGTGCCCGGCTTCAACGACGCGCACGCGCACCTCGCCGTCGCCGCTGAAGACATGCTGCATCTGGATCTCTCGATCGACGCCGTGTCGTCGCTTGCCGAGATCGCCGCGAAACTGCGAGAGCAGCTCGCGCGCACGCCGCCCGGCGGCTGGCTGCGCGGCAGCCGGTACGACGACGCGAAGATGGCCGAAGGCCGCGTGCTGACGCGCTGGGATCTCGACGAGATCAGCCGCGACCACCCGATTCTCGTGCTGCAGGTCGCGGGCCACTGGGGGGTCGTCAACTCCAAGGCGCTCGAACTGGGCGGGATCGACGAATCGTCCGAACCGCCGCCGGGCGGCAAGTTCGGGCGCGACGGGAACGGCCGCCTCAACGGAATCCTCTTCGAGATGGCGATCTTCGACTTCGCGTATCCGCAAGCGACGCATCTGCCGCAGACCATCGCGCCGGCGAGCACGCAAGAAGATCGCCTGCGCGGTTTGAGCCTCGCGATGCGCGCTTTTCACGCGGCCGGTATTACGTCGGTGACCGACGCGATGATCGGGCCGAAGGACATCGCGCTGCTCGAAGAGTCGCAGCGGCGCGAGCAGCTGACGATGCGCGTGAACATGCTGCTGCATTTCGAGCACTACGGGCTTCTCGAGGAACTCGGCATCGGCACGGGCTCGGGCACCGACCGGTTGCGCTTGGGCGGCATCAAGACGTTCGTCGACGGTGCGATCGGCGGGCGCACGTGCCTGATGGAGCAGCCGTTCGAAGGCACCACCGACGATTTCGGCATGCAGACGCTCTCCGA
>JAXDMA010000292.1:0-8299 GCA_034666305.1 Vulcanimicrobiota bacterium | reverse complement strand
CGCGTGGCGACGAGCCCGCGCGGCGAACCCGACCGCCCGCTCGAATGGGACGAGCTGATCGCAAAGTTCAACGACCTCGCATCGGTAACGTGGGACGCAACGCGCCGGAAACGGATCGTGGACAACGTGCGCAGGCTAGACCGCATCACCGACATACGATCGTTCACAGCGGAACTAGGAGTCGATCAGAAAGCCTGGATTCCGGTCCGCTGAGGGGAACGGCCGCGCTATCGGCTCTGCACGATGAAAAACGCCCCGAGCAACAGCGCTGCAATGACACCTAATCCGGCAAGGGTAGGTGACACCACGAGACCCAGGAAGATGCACGTCACCGCGAGCGCCGTCCAGATCGGCAGCGGCGAGCGCGTGGTGAACGTGCCGACGAGCTCGCCGGCGCCGTCCGACACCTTCGCGTCGTCACGATCGCCGTATAGATCCGCTTCGCGTTCGGCGACGATCATGTAGCCCGCGACGAACGTCAGCGCGAACGCCATGAATGCCAGCAGGAACGTCCCGACGATCTCGTGGGCGACCAGCCAGTACGCGATCGCGATGGCGATCGAGAATACCGCCGAGCTGATGAACAGCCGCAGGCCGATCATCATCGCGGTGTCCTCGCGGCGACGTCCGGGTGGTGGGCGTCGAACACCGGCCGCTCGCTGCGGATCGGCGGCAGCGTGTCGAAGTTGTGCTCCGGCGGCGGCGACGTCGTCCACCATTCCAGCGAGTTCGCGCGCCACGGGTCGGCCCCGACGGGCTCGCGCTTGAGAGTCGACACCACCACGTTCCAGCAGAATACGAGCACGCCGGCGAGCATGACGTACGAACCGAGCGTCGCGATCAGGTTCAGCGCCGGCAACTGGCCCTCGCTGGCGTAGGTGAACACGCGGCGCGGCATGCCGTCGATCCCGAGCAGGTGCATCGGAAAGAACGTCACGTTGAAGCCCACGAACAGCAGCCAGAAGCACCACGTGCCGAGCCGCTCGTGCAGCTTCACGCCGAACATCTTGGGCCACCAGAAGAACAGCGCCGCGAAGATCGCGAACAGGCTGCCGCCGCCCAGCACGTAGTGCATGTGCGCGACGACGAAGTACGAGTCTTGCGCTTGAAAGTCGATCGGCGGCGACGCCACCATCACGCCCGTGATCCCGCCGAGCAGAAAGTTCATCAGAAAGCCGAGCGAGAACAGCATCGGCGTCTGGAACGAGATCGAGCCGCGCCACATCGTCGCGATCCAGTTGAAGAACTTCACTCCCGTCGGAACGGCGATCAGGAACGAGACGAAGCTGAAGAACGGGTTGTTGACCGCGCCGGTGGTGAACATGTGGTGCGCCCATACGCCCATCGACAATCCGGCGATCGCGAACGCAGAGATCACGAGGCCCGTGTAGCCGAAGATCGGCTTGCGCGAGAACACCGGAATGATCTCGCTGATCACGCCGAAGTACGGCAGGATCATCACGTACACTTCGGGATGGCCGAAGAACCAGAACAGGTGCTGCCATAGGATCGCGTTGCCGCCGTGCGCGGGATCGAACGCGTGGCCGCCCAGATGCCGGTCGACGAACAGCAGCAGCAGGTCGGCCGCCAGCGCGGGAAACGCCATGAACACCAGCAGCGACGTCGCGACCATCTCCCACGTGAAGATGGGGATCCGCCACATCGTCATCCCCGGCGCGCGGTACACGAATACGGTCGTGATGAAGTTGATCGACGTCATGATCGTTGCGACGGACACCAGGAACACGCCGACGATCCACAGGTCCTGGCCAAGCCCGGTGCTGATCTTGATCGTTGCGAGCGGCGCGTACGACGTCCAGCCTGCCGCCGCGGCGCCTTCGTTGGTGGCCGCGCCCGCGAAGATCACCAGTCCGCCGAACAAGAACATCCAGTACGAGAGCGCATTGAGGCGCGGGAACGCCATGTCGGGCGCGCCGATCTGCAAGGGGATCAGGAAGTTCGCGAGCCCCAGCGCGAACGGCGCCACGAACAAAAAGATCATTGCGGTGCCGTGCAGCGTGAACAATTGCGCGAACGCGTGCGCCGATACCACGGTCGCGTTCGGGTGCGCGAGCTGCGTGCGGATCACGAGCGCGAGCGCGCCCGCGACAAAGAAATAACCGAGGCTCGTCGTCAGGTAGAGAATGCCGATCCGCTTGTGATCGGTGGTGGTGATCCATCCCAGCAAGTCGTTGCGCGGCGGAGCCGCGACGGCGGCGGCACTCATGAAGGACCGCGCCGCCAGCGCGCGTACTCGCCGGGCGTCACGACGCGCACGCTGAAGTTCATCAGCGCGTGGTCGAGGCCGCAGAACTCCGCGCACCGGCCGAGAAACGTACCCGTCTTGCTCGGCCGCAGATCGAACGAGGTCGTGCGGCCGGGGATCGCGTCGCGCTTGAACCAGAAGTCCGGCACCCAAAACGCGTGGTTGACGTCGCTGGACGTCAGCACGATGCGCGTCGTCGCGCCCAGCGGGATCACCATTTCCGGCGGCTTCTGCGCCGCGCCGCTGATCGTGCGCCCGCCCTCGTACGCGAACGTCCACCCCCAGCGGTAGCCGTTCACGGCGATCGTGACGTCCGGCTTGGGCAGCAGTGCCTCGACGTTCGCTTCCGCGCGATAGGTGTACACGAACAGCCCGACCACGAGGATGAGCGGCACCGCGGTCCACGCGATCTCGAGCGCGTTGTTGTTGCGAAACTGCGGCGGATAGGCGTCGTCGCCGTCCGTCGGCGACCGGCGCCATCGCACGATCGCGAATAGGATGAGTCCCCAGACGAGCAGCGCGACCGCCAGCCCGACCAGCGTGAACAGCAACCAATCCGATGCGAGCACCGACGACTGCGTCGTGGCAGTCGCCGGCCACGTCTGGCCGTGCACGACGGCTACATACCCGGTTTTCGGGCGCGCCCTTGCCGGGTAGGGGACCCGCATGCGGTCCGTAGCGGTCCGTGCTCACCCGCTCGTGTTCGGGGTGGTCGTGTTCCTCGCGTCGGAGTCAATGCTGTTCGCGGGCTTGCTCGCGGCATGGTACGACTTGCGCGGCACGACGACGCCGTGGCCGCCCACGGGAACGCTGCTCGACATGGGCGGCGCGACGTTCGGCACGATCCTGCTCGGCATCGGCAGCGTCACGATGGGGATCGCGCAGGTTGCGGCGACCAAACGCGCGCGCGGCGTCGCACGCGCGATGCTCGTGCTCACGCTGTTCTGCGCGCTCGTCTTCGCCTATGTCGCATTGCACGGCTGGGCCGGCGCGAACTTCCGCGTCGACACCAACGCGTACGGCACGCTGTTCTACGTGCTGACCGGCACGCATCTGGCGCACGTCATCGCGGGCGCCGTGCTGCTCACCGCGCTGTCGGTGTTCCTCCGCCGGCCGGCGTTCACGCGCGACCGGCACGCGGGCGTCGAGGCGATCGCGTACTACTGGCACTTCGTGTTCGTCGTGTGGCTGGCCGTCTACGCCACCATCTATCTCGTTCGATGAAGAACGCCGCGCTGATCGTCGCGATCCTCGCCGCGCTCGGCTGCACCGTCGTCGCGGCGCTGCACGCGAACCCGGCATTGCTGGGCGGCCTCGCGGCGCTCTGCGCCGCCGGCGTCGCCGTTGCAGCCGGCGCCGCCGCCGTCGAACTTCGCGCGCCCGCCGATCTCACCGAGCCGCGCCACATGCGCGGTCCCACGTCGCCGCCGCCGTTGCCGCAGGACGTCACGACGCGGCGCGGCGTGTTCGGGCGTTTGTGGTGGCTAGCGTTCGCGTCGTTCGGAGTGCTGGCCGTCGTCCCGCTCATCGCGCTCGGCCGCCGTCCGCGCCGGATGGGCACCGCGTGGTCGAAAGGCGCGCGGCTGGTCACGCCGCAGGGCCGGCCGCTCAAGGCCGACGATCTCGTCGTCGGCGCGGTCGAGACGGTGTTCCCCGAAGGCAAGACCGAATCGCCGGAATCCGCGGCCCTGCTCGTACGCGTCGAAAACGACAAACTGCAACTGCCGGCCGGCCGGGGCGACTGGGCGCGCCAAGGGAACGTCGCCTATTCGAAAGTGTGCACGCACGCAGGCTGTCCCGTCGCGCTGTACCGGAAGGCCAGTCACCAGCTGTACTGCCCGTGTCATCAATCGGTGTTCGACGTGCTGGGCGGTGCGAAGCCCGTGTCGGGGCCGGCGACGCGCGCGCTGCCGCAACTCGCGCTCGACGTCGACCGCGAGGGCTACCTGATCGCGCGCGGCGACTTCACCGATCCGGTCGGTCCCGACGAGTGGTGGCGCACGATATGATCACGCGGCGCGTCGGGCGCTTTTTCGACGAGCGGCTCGGCAGCGACACGTGGCTGCGCGCCGCGTTCGCCAAGATCTATCCCGACCACTGGTCGTTCTACCTCGGTGAGTTCGCGCTGTACTGTTTCATCATGCTCGTCGCGACGGGCATCTGGCTGACGTTCGTGTTCGACGCCACCGAAGCCGCCGCGTTCGACTCCGTCGTCGCGCTAGGCCGCAGCGCACCAATCGGCTACTTCATGCGCCAGGTGCATCACTGGAGCGCCGTCGTGTTCGTCGCCGCGATCATCGTGCACATGGGTCGCATCTTCTTCACCGCCGCGTACCGCAAGCCGCGCGAGATCAACTGGGTCATCGGGATCACGATGCTGATGCTCGCGTCGATCACCGGGTTCACGGGGTACTCGCTGCCCGACGACGCGCTGTCGGGCACGGGCTTGCGCATCGCGGACTCGGTGTTGCTGTCGATCCCGTTCGTGGGCGGCTGGGCAGCCGGCGTGCTCAACGGCGGCAGCTATCCCGGCCCGTTGCTGATCCCGCACCTGTACACGATCCACGTCTATTATCTGCCCGTGTCCATCGCCGGGCTGCTGTCGATCCACCTCGCGCTGGTCGTATACCAGAAGCACACGCAGTTCGTGCGCGACGCCGCGCACGTCGTCGGGCGGCGTTTCTGGCCGGATTACGCGCTGCGCACGCTTGCGGCATTTTTCGCGACGGTCGCCGTCGTGTTCGTCCTCGGCGCGCTGATCGAGATCAACCCGATCGAACAGTACGGGCGCTATCGCGACTACGCGATCGTCAACCCCGCGACGCCCGACTGGTACGCGGGCTGGCTCGACGGTGCGCTGCGGCTCGGCCCGGCGATCGAATGGAAGATTTTCGGGCATCCGATCCCGCCCGTTTTCTGGCCGGGCATCGTGCTGCCGGGCTTGACGTTCGCGCTCGTCGTAGCGTGGCCGTGGATCGACAAGTTTCTCACCGGCCGCGACATCGCCGCCGACGTGCTCGTGCCGGCGAGCGCGGCGCCGTGGCGCGTCGGTTTCGGCGCGGCGCTCATCACGGCGGGGGTCGTGCTGACGCTCGCGGCAAGCGACGACCAGCAGGCGCGAGCGCTGCACGTCGAAGTGACGACGCTGGTGTGGCTGTATCGCATCCTGTTCGCCTTCGGCAGCGTCGCGGCCGGCTTCATCGCAGCGCTGTTCGCGCGCGAGCTGCGCGCGCGTTACGATGAACGCGGACGGGAAGCGGAGCGCGTCGTCGCACTCGTGCGCACGGAGCAAGGCGGCTTCGAAGAAGAGAAGCCGGCCGCCGTATGACCGTCGCGCTGCTCGTCGTTGCGATGATGCTCTACGCGTGGGGACTCGTGCGCGTGCGGCGTGCGGCCCGCCCGTTCCCGGCGCGTGCGATCGCCGCGTTCGCGGCGGGGATCGCCGTCGTCGCGGCATCGCTGCTCGGGCCGATCGACGCCCTCGCCGACGCATCGCTCGCATGGCACATGGTGCAGCACCTCGCGCTCGTCACGCTCGCGGCGCCGCTGCTGCTTCTCGGCGCGCCGCTTCGCCTCGCGCTGGCGGCGCTGCCCGCGCGGCCGGCGTCAGCGCTCGCCGGCGCGCTCAACTCCACGCCGCTGCGCATCCTGACGCACCCTGCGTTCGCGTGGCTGCAATTCGCGGCGGTGCTGTACGGCACGCACTTCTCGCCGCTCTACGAAGCGGCGCTGGAAAACGAAGGCGTGCACATCGCGGAGCACGCACTCTACGTGACGTCGGCGCTGATCTTCTGGACGCCGCTGCTCGCGGTCGCGCCCGCGCCGCACGCACCGCCGCATCCCGTGCGTCTGCTCGTGCTGTTCCTCGCGCTGCCGATGAGCGCGTTCCTCGGCTTCGCGTTCTACGTCACGCAGCACGTTCTCTACGCACACTACGCCGCGCGCGCGGGGGCGCTAGACGATCAGATGAACGCGGGCGCGGTGATGTGGCTGGCCGGCGGCGGTCCGCTGCTGCTCGCGCTCCTGTGGTGCGTCGCCGATTGGGGCGCGCGCGAACGCCGGCTCGAATCCGTCGTCGACGGAGGTCACGCGTGATGCTGCTCGCCGCAGCCGCCGCGGGTGCGATGCTCTACACGCAGTTCTGCTCGTCGTGCCACGGCACCGACTTGCGGGGCGGCGTCAACGCGCCGTCCATTCGCGGCGTCGGAGCGGCAGGCGTCGATTTCTGGGTGGGCACCGGCCGGATGCCGGCGGCGGTGCCGTGGCTCGAGGAAGGCCACCGCGCCACGCAGTTCACGCAGAACCAGATCGACGCGCTGACGGCGTACGTCTCGTCGGTCGCGCCGGGCGGCCGGCCGATCCCGCGCATCGACGCGACCGGTGACGCGCCGCGAGGTCGCAAACTGTACGAGCAGAACTGCGTGCACTGCCACGGCGTGTATGCCGAAGGGGCGTCGATCGGCTCGAACGAGTGGGCGCCGTCGCTGCATGCGGCGAGCATCGTGCAAGTCGCGGAAGCGATCCGCATCGGACCGGGCCAGATGCCGGCGTTCGGCGAGAAGCAGCTCGACGAGCGCGAGATGAAAGACGTCGTGAAGTACGTGTGGTCGCTCAATGACGAGACCGCGCAGCAGGCGATGCCGCTGCGCAGCAGCGGCCCGGTTCCGGAAGGCTTGTTCGGCTGGCTCGCGGTGGCGCTGCTCAGCGTGTTCGCGTTCGCGTACTCGCGCGGCGCGAACGGCCGCTAGAATGCGCGATCGTATGCGTGTTGCCGCGACGATCTGCGCCGCGTTGATCGCGACGGGCTGCGGCGGTTCGTCTTCGGACACCACCGCGGCGCTGCAGCCGCTGCCCGCGACGGGGTGTTCGCTGCTCTCCCCCGGCGAGGTGAAGTCGTTCCTCGGTAAGGTGCCCAAATGCGAGCCGTTCCGCAGCAACACGCCGAAGCAAGAGCTCGTGGCGGCCGGCTGGCTGACGACGCGCGGCGATCAGAGCGTCAAGATCGGCCTTTCGCGCACGAAGGTCGCGGAAGACAAGGAGACGTTCGAAGAGGAGGCCGGCACCAAGAGCAACGGCGGGGCAAAAGCCGTGGGCGGCCTCGGTGACGACGCCGTGCTCGTTCCCGATCCGCACTCGGCGACGTCCGGTTCGATCTGGATCCTGCACGGCAACGATGTCATCGTCGTCGCGGTAGCGCATGGCAACCTTACGGGCAGCGCGCTTGCACAAGCACTGACCGCCGCCGGCCGGCGGCTCGTCGCCTCTTACTGATCGTCGCGCAGATACGCGTCCGAGCCGTTGAGCCAGTCTTCGCGCGGCGGCGAGAAGATGTCGATGTCGATCGTGTCTTCGAGCGCGTACGCCGAGTGCGGCACGTTCGACGGGATCACCAGCACTTCACCCGCGTGTACCACGACTTCGCGTTCGCCGTCCACGCCGAGCTTGAATTGCAGCGCGCCCGACGTGATGTAGGTGATCTGCTCGTTGTGGTGCGCGTGCTTCGGAACGAGCTCGCCCTTCGCCAGCCGCACCTCGGCGATCATCATGGAGTCGCCGGTGATGAGCCGGCGCGTGATCGACCCTTTGAGCTTCTCCGCGGTCATGTCGTCCCAGCGGTAGTGGGTCGGTGCTTTCGTGTCCAGCATCGGAGCTACTTCGCGGCGGAGCGCGGCACGCCTTGGGCAACGGCGAGCGCGATCAGCAGCTTGGCTCGAAGCGGCACGTACGCGCGCCGCGTGAAGACGTCGAAGCCGTTCGCCTCGATCCGCTCCAGGATGCCGCGGTACAAGGACAGGGCGAGCCGCACCGTGTAGCGCGACTGCGGCGCGAGCAGCGCGACCCCCGGCTCCGCTTCGGCATACATCGCGCGGACGCGAGCGATCTGGTACCGCATGAGCGCGACGAAGGGCTCGTCGACGACGCCTGCAAGAATGCTCCGCTCGTCGCAGCCGAAGCGGCGCAAGTCGTCCGTGGGAAGGTACATGCGGCCCATGCGAGCGTCTTCGCCGACGTCGCGCAGGATGTTCGTCATCT
>JAXDMA010000291.1:0-5141 GCA_034666305.1 Vulcanimicrobiota bacterium | reverse complement strand
CGCTCTCGCTCGGCAGGCGTTGGGGCGGCCGAGGCCGATACAAAAAGACCTCGTGCAGGCCGTCGTTCTGGTTGGTGGCGAGGGCACGCGGCTTCGGCCGCTGACCCTCGAGACGCCCAAGCCCATGGTCCCCGTGATGAACATGCCGTTCTTGGAGCGCACGCTGCGCCGCCTCAAGGACGCCGGGATCGACGACGTCATCTTGCCGGCGGGCTACCTCCCCGACGCGATCACGTCGTACTTCGGCGACGGCTCCCGTCTCGGGCTGCGGCTCCGCTACGTCATCGAAGAGACACCGCTGGGCACCGCCGGCGCTCTCAAAAACGTCGAGCAGTTCATCGACGGCCCGTTCTTCGTCCTCAACGGCGACGTCCTCACCTCGCTCGACCTCCGCGCCATGCTTGCGTTCCATAGAGCCAAGGGCGGCATCGGGACGCTGCACCTCATCCACGTCGACGACCCGAGCCCGTTCGGGGCCGTCGTCCACGATGCGACCGGCCGCATCCAGCAGTTCGTCGAGAAGCCCCCGCGCGAGACCGCGCCTACGAACGAAGTCAACGCCGGCACCTACCTCCTCGAACGCGAGGTCCTCGACCGGATCCCGGCCGGCCGCAACGTCTCGATCGAGCGCGAGACCTTCCCCGAACTGATCGCCGCGGGCGACCGCCCGCTCTACGCCTTCACCACCGACGACTACTGGATCGACCTCGGCAAGCCCGAGGCGTACCTCGGCGCGCACCGCAACATCTTCGACGGCGAGATGCCGCTCGGGCTCACCCCCGAGGTCGACGGCCCCGGCCGCGAGACGATCCCCGCGTCGGCCGTCCGGCCGCCCGTCTTCGTGGGGGCGGGATGTCGCGTCGCCCCGGACGCCGTCGTCGGCCCCTACACCGTCCTCGGCGACCATTGCGAGGTCGGCTCGGGCGCGGTCGTGCTGGACTCGCTCCTGTGGGACCACGTCGTCGTCGGCGCCGGCGCGCACGTCGAAAAGGCCATCGTCGCCAGCCGCGCTCGCATCGGCCCGGACGCGGTGATCGGGCACGGTGCGGTGATCGGGCACGACGCCCAGATCGCGCCAGGCGCGGAGATCGCCGCCAACGCAAGGGTCGCCGTCGAGCGCTGACCCGTCGAGGGGCCGGGCCGCCGCGTTCTGACTCCACCGTACATTGAAGCGAGCGGGCGCCTCGTGAGATACCTTGCCGTCGCGGGTACGAAACCGATTACCCAAGCGAGCGTGTCCCTAGAGAAGCCCATCCTCCTGACGACTGCTCGGGGCGACGCAAATGGTGGTGCCGCCACGCCGGCGCCGCATTCCAACAAAGGGACCACGTTGACTACCCAAGCCCCACGGATGCTCTTTCTCGGTTCGTTTCCGCCTCGGGAGTGCGGCATCGCGACCTTCATGAAGGATGTCGTGGACAGCTACGACGCGACGTTCGCCACCCGCAGCTCCGTGATCGCCATCGACGAACCCGGCGGCGAGGACCGCGTCTACCCCGACCAAGTCGTCGCGCAGCTCGTCCAGGCCGACCACGAGTCGTACCGGCGCATCGCGGACTTCGTCAACGCCTACCCCTGCGACGTCCTCAACATCCAGCATGAATACGGACTGTTCGGCGGCGACGACGGCGCGTGGATTCTCGAGCTCATCGCCGGCGTGCGCAAGCCGGTCGTCACCTCGCTGCACACCGTGCTGCCCGATCCGTCGCCCGAGCATCTGAAGCTCGCCCGCGCAATCTGCGCCACGTCCAGCGCGATCGTCGTGCTGTCCGAAACCGGGCGCGACGTCTTGATCGAACGCTACGGCGTCGATCCTGGCAAGGTGCGCGTCGTCCATCACGGCGTGCCCGACGTTCCGTTCCGCGACACGGTCGATGCCAAGAGGCGGCTCGGGTTCGCCGGCCGCATGACCATCTCGACGTTCGGGCTCATCAGCCGCGGTAAAGGGCTCGAGTTCGCGATCGCCGCGATGGGCGCCGTCGCGCAGCAGCATCCCGAAGCGCTCTACCTGATCCTCGGCCAAACGCATCCCGTCGTGCGCCGCAACGAAGGCGAGTCGTATCGCCGCGAGCTCGAAGCCTCGATCGCCGCGAACGGACTCGCCGATAACGTCAAGCTCGTCGACAAGTATCTCGACTACGACGAACTCATCACGTACTTGAGCGCGAGCGACATTTACCTCACCCCGTATTTGAATCCCGTGCAAATCGTCAGCGGCACGCTGGCATATGCGATCGGGTGCGGCAAGGCGGTCGTTTCCACGCCGTATCTGTACGCACAGGAGCTGCTCGCCCACGGGCGCGGCTTCACCGTGCCGTTCCGCGACGCGTCCGCGATCGCGACCACGCTCGTCGCGCTGCTCGACGATCCGGAGTTGCGCGAGACGACGCAGCGGCGCGCGTACAAGTTCGGCCGCCGCATGACCTGGCCCAACGTCGCCCACGGGTACGGCGAGCTGTTCACGGAGCTGCTGCCCAAGTCGCGCCGCGAGGAGCTCGCGACTTCCGCGTAGCGCGGAGGACCTATGCGCACGCACCGCCGCCCCGCGCTCGATCATCTGCTCGCCATGACGGATGACGTCGGGCTCTTGCAGCACGCGACCCTCGACGTGCCGAACCGTTCGTGCGGATACTGCACCGACGACGTCGGGCGCGCGTTGATCGTCGCATGCGACGCTGCCGGCCACCGCGGCACCGAAGCCGACGGCGCACGGCTCGTGACGACGTATCTCGCGTATCTCCACGACGCGCAGCTGCCCGACGGATCCTTTCATAACTTCATGGGCTACGACCGGCGCTGGCAGGATCACGCGGGTACGCCCGACGCCGTCGGCCGCGCGATCTGGGGGCTTGGTTTTGCCGAGCGCCACGCGCCGCGCGAGACGTGGCGGGCCGTTGCGGCGCGAATGCGCGCGCGAGCGCTCGACGCGATTCAGCGGATGACCTACGTTCGCTCGCGCGCGTACGCTGCGCTGGGGCTCGTTCATGCGCTTGCGACGCGCCCGGCCGACGAGTTCGCGGTGCGCGCGGCGCTCGACGCGTCGCTTGCGTCGATCGCCGATGCGTACGACGCGCACGCGACGCCGGACTGGCAGTGGTGCGAGGACGCGCTGACGTACGACAACGCGCGCCTGTGCGAAGCGCTGGTACGCGGCGGCGCCGCGCTGGGCAACGCGCGCTACGTCGAAGCCGGTCTCGCGATGCTCGAGTTCTACGCCTCGGTCGTCATCGAACACGGCGCATCCGCCGGACCCGGCCGCGCGATCTTCGCGCCGGTCGGCAACGACGGCTGGTACCCGCGCGGCGGCGTCAAGGCGCGCTACGGGCAGCAGCCGCTCGAAGCGGCCGCAATGGTCGACGCGGCGTTCGCCGCGCTCGACGTCACGGGCGACGAACGGTGGCGCGGCGTCGCCGAGACCGCGCACGAATGGTTCTTCGGCGGCAACGACAAGCGCGTGCAGGTCGCCACAAAAACCGGCTGCCGCGACGGCATCGACGCGAGCGGCGTCAACGGCAACATGGGCGCTGAGTCGACCGTGTGCTACCTCATGAGCGCGATCGCGCTAGCGAACCGCTCGACGACGTCGTTGCGCGCCGTTCGATGAGCGCGCTCACGGCGCGATGCGCGAGCGCCATGATCGTCAGCATCGGGTTCACGCCGGACGCGCCCGGAAACACGGACGCGTCGGCGACCAGCAGCCCTTCGACCCCGTAAACGCGCCCGTCCGGGTCGATCACGCCGTCGGCCACTGTCGCGCCCATGCGCGCCGTGCCCATCTGGTGCGCGGAGAATAACGCGACCGGCGCGCGCGACGCCGCGTGCTGCACGAGCGTGTCTGCGAACGCGTCGAGGCCTTCCGGCGTCGCTTCCGCCGCCGTGAGCCGCAACGGGCTTGCATGCAGAGTCGCGACCGACGCCGCGCCCGCGGCGAATGCGATGCGCGCTGCGCCGGCGAGGCCCTGCGCCATGCGGCGCGCGTCGTCCGGCGCGATGGTGTACGACACGTCGGCGCGCTCGTCGAGGCCGACGCTCCCTTCGCCGCGGTCGCGCGTCAGCGAGATCAGCACGGCGCGATTGCGCGCGCCCGACATCTCGCTCGCGTGCGCGTCGCGCCCGGTCCAGGGCAGCGCGAGCGCCATGAGACCGGGATGCGACGGCGCCGACTCGATCGTCGCGCCGAAACCATTTTCATTTGTGGAAAAGCGGTCGCAGAGCGCGCTTTGCATCGGCCCGAGCCACGGATCTACCGGCGCGTCGAACTCCGCCGACAGCGCCGTGGTCGGGTGCAGATGCAAATGCCGGCCGAGATGCGGCGACTGCACGCCGCTGCGCGCCAAGATCCCCGGCGTGCGGAGCGATCCCGCCGCGACGACGACGAGCGGCGCGTCGAATGCGATCGTGCGCCCTCCTGAGCCTGTCGAAGGATCGGCGGCCGCGTCGACGCCGCGCACGACGGCTCCCGAGCTTGTCGATGGGTCGATCCGCACGCGCTCGACGCGCATGCGCGCGTACACGGCGGCGCCGGCGTCGACCGCGTCGCGCAGGTACGTCACCGCAGTGGACTGCTTCGTGCCGTACGCGCAGCCGAAGCAGCAATACCCGCAGCCGTCGCGTTCGCATTCCGCGTTGCGCGGGATCGCGCGCACGTCCCAGCCCAGCTTCGCGCAGCCGTCGACGATCACGCGGTTGTTCCGGTTGTGCGTTTTGGCGGTCGTCACGCCGAGGCGCGCCTCGACGGCGTCGTACGCGTCGGCGAGCTGCGCCGCGAGCTCGGGCCGGCCGAGCGCGTCGGACCACGCGCGCGCCGTCGCGGGCGGCAAGCGCAGCGACGTCGACCAGTTCACCGCGGTTCCGCCGCCGACGCACGCGCCGGCGAGGATCGACACGCCGAGGTCGTCGCTCGCGCACAGCCCGGCTTCGAGATATAACTCCGCGAACGACTCGGCTTCGCGCTGGCGCGCGGCGACCGGCTCGAACGGCGGGCCGGCCTCGAGCACGACGACGCGCAGGCCGGCGCGCGCGAGCAGCGCCGCGGCGACGCCGCCGCCCGCACCCGAACCGACCACCACCGCATCCGCATCGATCCGCTCGCCGACGGGCGGCGTCGCGACGGTGAACGGCGTCGCGCTGTTCGCGGGAAC
>JAXDMA010000290.1:0-7009 GCA_034666305.1 Vulcanimicrobiota bacterium | reverse complement strand
AAGAAGACGATGGGCTTCGAGCTCGCCGAGCAGTTCGGCTGGAGCGTGCCCGACGTGATCGTCTATCCGACGGGCGGCGGCGTCGGCCTGATCGGCATCGACAAAGCGCTGCGCGAGTTGCACGCGGTCGGGTTGCTCGATGCGAAGATGCCGCGCATGGTCGCGGTGCAGTCGACGGGCTGTGCGCCGATCGTGCGCGCGTTCGACGCGAGCGCGAAAGAGTCCGTATTTTGGGAGAACGCACGCACCGTCGCGTTCGGGATCACGGTCCCCAAGCCGCTCGGCGACGCGATCGTGCTGGAAGCGCTCTACGCGACGAACGGCACGGCGATCGCGGTGAACGACGAAGCGATTCTCGCGGGCCAGCGCGAGATCTCGGCGTCGGACGGCGTTTTCGTGTGCCCCGAGGGCGGCGCGACGCTCGCAGCGGCGATCGCGCTGCGCGAGCAAGGCTGGATTCGCGCCGGCGAACGGGTGCTGCTGATCAACACGGGCAGCGGCCTGAAGTATCCGGACGTTCCCTACGCGCAGCCGCCGTTGTTGGTGCCGAGCGACGATCTCCCAATGTCACCCTGAGCCTGTCGAAGTGTGCGCCACAGAAGGTTCAGGTGCGCGGCGTTGGGCTGGGACCGCGCCTAGACCAGGGCCGTTCGACAGCGAGCACGATCAGGTTCAGGGCCGAGCACGAAACGAGGACGATAACGAGCGTGCCCATTGATTTCACGCCTTGAAGTACGAGGTACGCAAGGACGAGATATCCGCACCCAATCGCGCAAGACAGCGCGCGCATCGCGAGCGCGAGGCGGCGCGGGATGAACTCGTAGTTCGGGGGGACGACCCAGACGACACTCAAAAACCCGATTGCGCCAATGCCGAGAAGAGCGGACAAGAGAATTCGAAAGGGCGAGTCCATACCGCGCTCCGTTGATTCTGCCGCTACGCGACCTTTTCCGCCGTCGCGGTTCTGGTGATTTCGACGTTTTCGGCGTCTAGGCGCGCGCCGTCTGTTTGCCGCAGGCCTCGCAGCAGCAATGACCTGCCGTCGGCGTGCGTGGCGGCGGCGTGTTGCCGCCGCGCCAGGCGAGGGCCGTGCGCGTCTGCTCGCGCGTGAACGGGAAACCGCGCAGGCTCTTGCCGGCCGCCCGGAAGCGAATCGGGTAGGTGCCGTTCAGCGGCGCCGGCGTCGTCGCTTCGAAGATGCCGGGCTCGATCTCCATCAGCGGTACGACCGTGCTCGTGCCGTCGGGGCGCGCGATCTCGGCACGCACGTGTGCGCGGTGGTCGAGCGGGATGCCGATCTCGGTGAACACCGCGCGCAAGTGCAACGTCGTCGGCGCGACGTAGCTCGGCTGCGTGACGAACACGTCCATGGTGAGCGCGCTGCGCGCGTGCACCACGACGCTGTAGGGAACGCCGCGTCCCTTGCTCGCAACGTTGCTGCCCGGAACGTCTCGGGCGGTCGTCAAAACCACGTGCCAGCGGCCGCGTGCCGCCGCGGCGCCGTGCGCGACGACGGGCAGGCTCAGGCGGTAAAACGCGAGCTGGGGATGCGCGGAAAACATGACGCCTGCCACGCCCCCGAGCGCAGTGTGATCGATCCGCACCCCGGCAGGCGTTTCCAGCTGGAAACGCAGTGCGGCCGGTGACGGTGACAGGACGATCGCGTCGGCGCCGTAGTCGCTCTCCACGAGATCGAACGGGATGCGCACCTCGACGCCGGGGAACGCCTCGCCTTGCGGGTCCACGACGATTTCCGCGTTGCTGACTCCCGCGAGGATCTGCACGAAATATTTGGCGAGCCGGAACGAATCGTTGGGTCCGAGCGCGTCGGTGAGGAGCAAATACCCGCCCGTACTGTTCACGAGCTGGTTGAGGGCGACGGGATTCACTTCGTCGACGGTGCCGAGCGCGATCGCGAACACCCGGTCGTCGATCGTGCCGGCCGGCAGGTCGGCGATGAACTTGGCCGTGTTTTCCTCGCCGTCGGTGAACACGACGATCGCGGTGCTGTCGTAGCCGGCGAGCGGCGCGAGCGTTGCATGCGCCAGCTCCACGCCGTCGCCGATCGACGTCGACCCCGCGGGATTGGTCGCGTGCAGCGCGATCGCGTTCGCCGCATCCGTGCGGCCCGTTCCCGCGCCGCCCGCGACCTCCACGGGCATGACGGGATGCGCGTCCTGATCGAAACTCACGACGCCGATGCCCGCATTGTCCGCAAGCAGCGCCGGGTAGCCCGGTGCCGCCGCGTGGAGCACGTCGATGCGCTTCATGCCGGGGATCCCGGACGGATCGTCCATGCTTGCCGAGCGGTCGAGCACGAGCATCGACGCCACCTTCGGCTGCGCGATCGTCGTCGCGGTGATCGGGATGACGAAGTTCTGCATCGTTTGCGGACAGTGCACCGTCACCGTGCCGGTGGTGACGTCGCCCGCGTTGGTGCCCGTAAACGACACCCACAGACGCAAGTCGCGTTGACCCGCGTCCGGCGCCGCGGGCAACGACGCGTTGCCCACCGGCAACCCGAACGCTCCCGGTCCGGAGGTCACCGCAGGACCCGACGTGACGATGAGGTCGACCGCGCCGCAGCTCTCGACGGAGAACACCGCTGCCCGGGTCGTCTCCACGCCGGCGGGGACGGCGGAAAAGACGATCGCCGGCGTGTCGAGCCCGACGGCGGTAAGCCCGGCGGCGCACGGCGCCGCCAGGCAGAACGCAATGAGGCCCGCGTCGACGTCGGCAATGATGTTCTGCATCTCCGACCACAGCGGGCGGAACTCCAAGCCCCACTCGATCACGAACGCGTAGATCTTTCCTTTGCTCGGATCGACGATGTGCCGCGCGAAACTGTAGTCGTCGCTGCTGCCGGCGGTCGCATAGAGATCGTACGAGGATTTTACCGTGTAGCTCACGCCGCGGACGGCTTGCAGCCCGGTCGCGAACGTCGTCGCGAGCGCGACGACCACGCTGAGGTCGTCGGCGTGAATATATTCCTTGTACGCGTCGCCGCCGACGCCGCGCGACCCGTCGAAGGCGGGGTTCGCAAAGTTCATCGCCGGCGTCGTGGATTGGTCCTGGTCGTCGCCCCAGCTATAGAGGATGTCCTGAGAATAGCTGTGCACGTCGATGAACCACCGCGTGCGCGGATTGGTGTCCAGCAGCCACCGGACGTTCAGCGTCTCCGGCTCCGAGAACGGCATCGGACCCTGGTAGGTGAGCTCGCACGGGTTCTTCGACGTATAGTCGGTGATGTGCGCCGCCGGTGCGAACTTCGACAAGTCGAACAGGAAGTCGTAGTTGCGATTGAGGTCGACGCCGTCACAGGCGTCGCTGCCGCCGTTGTTCGCCGGGTTGCGGTTCTTGCGCCAGCCGCCATCGGTGTGCACGGGATCGTGCATCTGACTGTAATCGCGGCCGTCGGGATTGACGAGCGGGAAGATGACGAGGTGCAGGGTGTTCAGCAGAGTTTGGATCTGTGCCGCCGTATACGATTTGCCGCCGTACGCGAGTCCGGTCGCGTTCGTATATGCTTCGAGCAAGTCGGCGGCGAGGTCGACGAGAATCTCGCAGCTCCCCCACTCGCGTGCGTGCTGTCCGCCGATGATCGTGACGCAGTCGCGCGAGCCCGCCGCACCGCCTCCGAGTCGCAGCGCGTGGCACGTGCGCGTCCCGAACGTGGTGTTCGGCAGCGTGATGAGCGAGCAGATCGAGGAGTAGGTGGACGCGAGGTTGACGACCGCGGTGTCGACCTCGTCGACGTTAAGATACATCGCGGTCCCGGACTTTGCGCCCGACCCCGTGCGGTACGGGATCGCCGGTGAGGAACCGGTTCCCGCGCCCGACCTGCTGTTGCCGATCGCGGTTGGCGGCGGTTTCGTCCGCGACGATCTCGACGCGCGCCCCGTCCGCTTCCAGCTCGGCGACGCGATCGGCCGGCACGTACGCCTCGATGCGAACGGCGCCGTCGGCGGAGTAGCGCGGGCTCCCGCCGATGTCCAGCCGGTGGCGATGGAGCAGCGCCAGCATGGCGGACCGATCGCGCGCGGTGACGAGCACGCGGTAGACGGGCTTTGGTTCGGCCATAGCACCCCTCGCAGCGGCCGCGTCAGAGCGAGCCGAGACTGCTATGCTATCCTACCGGCGCTCGGTTGGGAAGTGGCCTTAGACGTGATGGCGGGCGAACAGCGGGGCCACCAGCGGACGCACGAACCACGGCATCGTGCCGCGCAGGAAGCCGTCGATCTGAGGGTTTTCCGACGTGACGAACTCGACCGCCGGCGAATTGTGCAAGTCGCTGCGGATGTCGCGCGTGAGCGGAAAGAACAGCAGCACGTACAGCACGACCCACACGCCTACCAGCGACTTCGCCACGCCGACGAGCGCGCCGCCCAGGCCGTTGCCCAGGCCGATGACCGGCAGCTTTGCGATGCGTGACAGCACCGACGAGATCACCATCAGCGCCACATAGACCGCTAAGGCGAACACCACCATGCCCACGACGTGCGCCGAGCCGTCACCCAGATGCACGCTATCGCGGAAGAACGTATCGAACGTACCGGGATAGTACACTGCCGCCCAGATCGCCGCGGCCAGCGCGATGAAACCGCCGATCTCCGCGACGAACCCGCGCTTCCAGCCTTTCAGCGCGAACAGCAGCGCGATGAAGCCGATCACGAGATCGGGCCAGGTCATCCTCGCGGTACCGCGCCGAAGCGTTCGCGCAGCGTCGCGACGATGCGCGCCAGCGCGGCGTCGGCGTCCTCGTCGGTCAGCGTCTTCTCGTCGCTCTGCAGCATGATGCGCAGCGCGAGCGATTTCTTGCCTTCGCCCACCTGCGGGCCGCGGTACTCGTCGAACACCGTCGCGCTGCGCACCAGCGCTTCGCCGCGTACCGCGTCGACGAGGTCGCCCGCGAGCGCGTCCAGCGGAACGACGACGGCGAGATCGCGATCGACCGCCGGGAACTTCGACGGCGGCGAATACTTCGGCGTGGCGTGCGGCGGCAGGCGATCGACGAACAGCGTCGCGAGCGCCGTCGTATCCGCGACGTCG
Organism: Vulcanimicrobiota bacterium; assembly: GCA_034666305.1. Lineage (GTDB taxonomy): Bacteria > Vulcanimicrobiota > Vulcanimicrobiia > Vulcanimicrobiales > Vulcanimicrobiaceae > Vulcanimicrobium. The sequence continues at coordinate 1,960 of JAXDMA010000290.1, read as the reverse complement.
TACGCGCGCGCGAGCCGCGGGTCGACGACGCCGACGTAACCGACGACGGCGTCACCGCAACGCAGCGCTGCGGTCTTGCCCGGATGCAGCGACGGGAACGTGCCGCGTTCGGCGCGCGCGTCCACGCCGGTGACGCGGCGCAGCAGCGCGAGCACGTCGGACTTCAGCCGCCCGAACGGTCCTGAGCTTGTCGAAGGGTCGCCACCTGCGTGCAGCGCGGTGAGCTGCACCGTCTCGGACGGCTCGGGCTTTCCGTCCGCGAACACGCGGCCCAGCTCGAACACGCGGTACGGGCGCACCGCGCGATCGCGTGCGGCGAAGCCGAGCAGCGCGGGCGCGATGGAGAACCGCATGTAGCGCTGGTCTTCGCTCAGCGGGTTGGTGATCTGCACCGGCTCGTCGATGGCGATGCCGTTCGTGCGCCACGTCTCCGCGACGCTTCCGGGCTGCAGCGAAAGCGAGATCGCTTCGGTATAGCCGAGGCCGGCGAGCGTCGTCGCGAGGTCGGTCTCGCGGTCGAACTCGGCGGAATCGATGTCCTGCGCCGCGACCGGCGGCACTTCGGCGCGCACGTGGTCGTAGCCGACGACGCGCGCGACCTCTTCGACCAGATCCGCCGCGATCGCTACATCGCCGCGCCAATACGGCGGCGTCACGTCGAAGTTCGTCCCAGCCTGTCCTGAGCTCGTCGAAGGATGCACGGTGAACCCGAGCGAGGTCAACGCGCGTTCGATCTCGTCGTCCGTCAGCGTGAAGCCGAGGAGCCGTTCCACTTCGCCCGCGCGCAACGACACCTGCGCCGGCGCGACGGCGGGCTTGCCGGCGGCGTGCGGCATCATCACGCTGCCGCCTTCTTGTTCGAGCAGATGCGCCGCGCGCGCCGCACCGAGATCTGCGAGCGCGAGCGGCAGCGACTTCTCGAACCGGCCCGAGGCTTCGGTGCGCAGCTTGAGCGCGCCCGACGCGCGCCGGATGCGCGGGCCTGTCCACGTCGCCGCTTCGATCAGAACCTCCGTCGTGGCCGGCTCGACCTCGCTGCGTTTGCCGCCCATGATCCCCGCGATCGAGGTCGCGCCGTCGTCGTCGCAGATCACGATCGCGCGCGCGTCGAGCGTGCGTTCCTGATCGTCCAGCGTCGTGAAGCGCTCGCCGTCGCGCGCGTCGCGCACCACGAGGTGCTTGCCGGTGACGCGGTTCCAGTCGAAGAAGTGCAGCGGCTGCCCCAGCTCGAGCATGACGAAGTTCGAAATGTCGACGACGTTGTTCAAAGGCCGCTGACCCGCCAGCGCCAACCGGATGCGAATCGACGCGGGCGCCGGCCGTACGCGCAAGCCGCTCGCGCGCTGGAACACGAAGCGCTTGCAGTCGACGGTTTCGATCGTTACCCGCGCATCGTCGTTGCCGTCCACGTCGTACTGCACGTCTGAGGGCGGCTCGCGCAGCGCGACGCCGAACGCCGCGGCGAGCTCGCGCGCGAGGCCGACGATCGACAGCGCGTCGGGACGGTTCGGCGTCACGTCGACGTCGAGCACGGGGTCCGTCAGCCTGAAGTGCGCGATCGCGTCGGTGCCGAGTGGAATCGCCGGCTCGAGCTGCATGATGCCGTCCTCGAACCACTCGCCGGGCAAACCGATCTCTTCGGCGGAGATCAGCATCCCTTCGGAATCGATCCCGCGCATCTTGCGCGGCGCGATCGTCAAGCCGCCCGCAAGCTCCGCGCCGATGCGCGCAACGGGGACGGTTTGACCCTCCGCGACGTTGGTTGCCGCGGTCGCGATCAGCAGCGTGTTGGGGCCGCCGACGTCGATCGTGCAGAGCTGCAGCCGATCGGCATTCGGATGCCGCTCGAGCTTGGTGATGCGCCCGACGACGACGTTGGTGAGCTTCGGGCGCGTCTCGACGTCGTCGACGGGAAAGCCGAGCGCGGCGAGCTTCGCGACGATCTCGCCGGCGTTCTCGG
>JAXDMA010000289.1:0-3559 GCA_034666305.1 Vulcanimicrobiota bacterium | reverse complement strand
GAGACGAGCGCGTGCGCGCGGTTGCGCGCGACGCTGGTCGAACGCCTGATCGACCTGATCGGCGCGTATGCGGCGCGCCATCCGTTCGACGGCCTCGCCGCCGCTCTCGGGTACTGCGAGCGGCTTGCCGCCGCCGAGCACGCCGGCCCCGAGCTGGTCGACGAACGCGCCGACGCGGTCGCCGTCGCATCGGTCGAGCGCATCCTCGCGCGCCGCTTCGACCATGTGTTCGTCGTCGACGCAAGCGCCGGATCGTTTCCGCCGTACTACGTGCCCGACGCGTTCTTGTTCAGCACCACCTACGGGATGATCCCGAAAGACAGCGCGGGCGACACGGTCGCCGCGCGCACGGCGAAGTTCAGCTGGTACGACCACCACGCGAAGCCGCGCGCCGCGTACGTGCGCGAGCAGCGGCGGCTTTTCGCGGCCGCGCTCGGCCGCGCCGACGTGTCCGTAACCGTAACCGCCCACGGCCGCGCGACGCGCGGCGTCGCGGCACCGGAGCTCGCAAGCGAGCTCACCGCGCTCCTGGCGAACTCGCGGTAAGGCAAGCAAGAACTTTTACGCCGCTCTCATCCGGGTGGGTGCTTCCGGCGCGATGATGTCGAAGCCCAGGACGTTCGGAGGTTACCGTGCTGCCGCCACAGATCGACACGTCCACCGATCCGCAGGTCGGTTTCCGCCCGCCGGGTGCGCTCGACGCTGCGCCGCTCGCGCCGTACGGCGGCCGGTTCGGTACGCGCCACGCGGCGCATTTGCTGCGGCGCGCCGGTTTCGGCGGCTCCGCCGCGGATGTCGCGCGGCTGAGCTCGCTGGGGATGATGGGAGCGGTCGACGCGTTGCTGCATCCGGCCACGACGGAGCTCGATTTTCCGCCGTATCCCGAGCCGGCGGTCCTCTACGACCCGAAGAAGGCGCGCCAAGCGACGCAGCTGTGGTGGCTGGACCGGATGCTGCGCACGAACCGTCCGCTCGTCGAGAAGATGACCCTGTTCTGGCACGGTCATTTCGCGACCGCGGTCGGCAAGGTGCAGCCGCAATACATGGCCGGGCAGATCAACCTGTTCCGGCAGCTCGCGCTGGCGCGATTCCCGGTTCTGTTGTCGGCGGTCACGCGCGATCCCGCGATGCTGATCTGGCTCGACAACCGCGCGAACGCGAAGGCGCATCCCAACGAGAACTACGCGCGCGAGGTGATGGAACTGTTCGCGCTCGGTCTGGGCAACTACACCGAGGACGACGTCAAGGAAGCCGCGCGTGCGTTCACCGGCTGGACGCTCGACAAGAACCAGCAGGCGGCGTTCGTCGCCGCTCGTCACGATGACGGAATAAAGAGAGTCCTCGGCAAGAGCGGGCGGCTCGACGCGGACGACGTCGTCTCGATCGTCGTCTCGCAGCCCGTTCACCAGCGCTTTCTCGCGCACAAGCTGCTCGAGTTCTTCGTCTACAGCGACCCCGAGCCGCAGCTGATCGAAAGCGTCGCGCAAACGTACGCGCTGTCCGGCTACGACGTCGCGAAGACGCTCGGCACCATCCTGCGCTCCAACGTCTTCTTCTCGCAGCGCGCGTATCGCGCGATCCCGAAATCGCCGGTCGAACTCGCGATCGGCACCCTGCGCTACATCGGCGCGCAGTCCGTACCCCCGAACATCGTCTACCAGCTCGCGCGCATGGGCCAGGAGCCGCTGAACCCGCCGAGCGTCAAAGGCTGGGACGGCGGTCCGGCGTGGATCAACACCTCGACGATGCTGGCGCGCTTCAACTTCGTCAACGGGCTCGTCGCGCAGACGGCGCCGGGCAAGAACGGCGTGGCCGCCGTGCCCGCGCCCAACATCTCGCCCGACGACATCGTGCGGCGGACCGGCATGGACGCCGCGAAAGTGGCCGAAACGATCGTGAGCGGCGTCGTGCAAGACGACGTCACCTCGGACGTGCGCGCGACGCTCGTCGCGTACTTGAACTCGCAGACGCCGGCCGCGACGATGAGCGCGACGATGCAGAACCCGATGCCGTTCGGTCCCGAGAACTACCAAGACAAGATCCGCGGCGCGCTCGCGCTGGCGCTCAACCTCCCCGTCAACCAGCTGGATTGAAGGCTACGCGATGAAAAGGAAGACATTCGTTACCTCGGCACTCTCGGTCGCGTTCCTCGGCGGGAACGCGAGCGGGGTGCTCGCGCAGGTCGCGGCGAGCTCCCCGCTGCTGCCGTCGTTCGCGAACGGCGTCGATCCCGACAACGTGCTGGTGGTCATCCAAATGGGCGGCGGCAACGACGGGCTCAACACGGTCGTGCCGTGGAGCGACGATGCATACCACCGCGTGCGCCCGGCGATCCACGTCACCGAGACCCAAGTGCTCAAGCTCAACGAGCGCATCGGTTTCAACCCAGCGCTCAAGGGCTTGAACGAGCTCTACAAGCAGGGCCGCGTCGCGCTGGTCCAAGGCGTCGGCTATCCCAACCCCAACCGCTCGCACTTCGAGGCGACGCAGATCTGGGAAACGGCGTCGCCCGAACGCCCGCAGCAGTACGGCTGGCTGGGCCGTTATCTCGACCGGCGTTTCGCGGGCGCCGCGAAGCCCGCGTCGCTGTTCGAAGCGGTGTCGCTCGGCGACACGCTGCCCGCGGCGCTCGTCGCGTCGCACGTCGAGGTGCCGGCGATCGGCGCGCTCAACGCGTTCGCGTACAACACCGGTCGCGACCTCGCGTCGAAGCAAAGCGCCGGCGTGCTGTACGACGGCGCGAAGGCCGGTCAGTCGCCGTACCTGTCGATGATCGCGCAGACCGCGCGCGACGCGTACCACGGCGGCGACGTGCTGCGCAAACAAACCGCGGAGTTCACCAACAAGGCGACCTACGCGCCCAACGGCTTCGCGCAGCAGCTCGCGCTCGCCGCGAAGCTGATCGGTTCGAGCGCCGGCTCGAAGATCGTGTTCGTCTCGATCGGCTCGTTCGACACGCATGCCGGACAGCGCGCGCAGCAAGACCGGCTCCTGGGTTATCTCGGTGACGGGCTCCTGTCGTTCTACCAAGATCTCGCGGCGCACAACCTCGACAAGAAGGTGCTGACGATGACGTTCAGCGAGTTCGGCCGCCGCGTGTCGCAGAATGCCTCGAACGGCACCGATCACGGCACGGCGATGCCGCTGTTCATCGTCGGCGGCGGCGTGAAGGGCGGCATCTACGGCGACCACCCGTCGCTGACCGACCTCGACCACGGCGACCTGCGGTTCTCGACCGATTTTCGCGCCGTCTACGCGACGGTCATCGAGAAGTGGCTGGGCCGCAACCCGAGCGAAGTGCTCACCGGAACGTACCCGACGCTCGCGTTCGTCTGAGGCCGCAGCTGAAAACCGTTCTGCGGCTCGACATCGTCGCCCCGGACGACTACGTGCGCGACGTGCTGCCGCATTCGAGCGCGCTGTGGGCCGGCGCGCGGTCGTTCGAGGAGTACGCCGAGGAATTTCGCGCAACCGCGACAAGCGGCTGGGGAAAGCGGCGGTTCCGTACCATCGGGCTGCGCGTCGGCGGCGAACTCGTGGCGTCGTGCAAGCGCTACGA
>JAXDMA010000288.1:0-13514 GCA_034666305.1 Vulcanimicrobiota bacterium | reverse complement strand
AGTACAAGCCGGGCATGGGCGCGAAATCCTGCCAGGACTGCCACATGGCGCCCGGCGTGGTCAACGCCCGGCTCGGCGTGAGCGAACCCGAGATTCAAACGCGCATCGCGCTGGTTCAGGACGAGACGTATCCCGCGGCGGAACATCGCGCGCCGCTCGACGGCATCGAAGTGCGTTTCCGGCGTCACGGTTTCCGCCGTCACGAGCTGCTCGGCCTGAACGCGTTTCTGTTGCAAACGTTTGCGACCAAGCCGAACGACGACGTCCTCGGCGTGCGGCTGGGCGATTACATGTCCGGCTCGACGACCGACCTCGAGGACGCGATCGGAAACGTCGTGCGCCAAGCGCGCCAATCGACCGCGAAAGTCGACGTGTCGGCGACGGTCGCGGGCAGCACGGTGATCGCCGACGTCGGCGTGCTGAATCTCACCGGGCACCGGCTTCCGAGCGGCGTCGGCTTCCGCCGGGCGTGGATAGAATTGAAGCTGACGGATCTCGACGGCAAGCTCGTGTGGGCATCAGGCGCCACGAACCGCAACGGTGAGATCGTCGACGAGCGCGGCACGGTGCTGCCCACCGAATACTTCAGCCGCGACGGCAACGGCAAGCAGCGATATCAAACGCACTTCGACGAGGCGCGCCCGATCACGCGCGCCGATCAGGTGCAAATCTTCGAGGAGCTCACGCTCGACAAGAGCGGTACGATCACCGAGAGCTTCATCCGCCGCGATCATCACCTCAAGGACAACCGCCTGTTGCCGCAAGGCTGGCGCAAAGGCGGGCTGCCCGGCATCGTGCTGCCGGCGAACTGGCTCGACGCCACGCACCCGAAGGGCGCGTACGTCACCAGCGATCCGCGATATGCGGACGGCAAGGGACGTGCGGTGGTGACGTATCGCATCACGCTGCCGCCGGGAACCGACGCGTCGCGGTTGCGCGTCGCCGCGACGTTGTGGTCGCAGTCATGGGAACCGTCGTTCAAGCGCGAGCGCACGCACGGCAGCGGTCCGGCCGCAACGCGGCTGCGGTATCTGCTGAGCAACTTGCGACTCGACGGCACGCCGCTGGCGGACTGGAAACTCCAGATCGCCTCGGCGACGACGAACGTCCCGTAGAAAAAGAAGAAGCCCGGGGACGGATCCCCGGGCCTCTCCTAGTGTTCGTGTCGCTGGGTGTTAGCGATACGACTGCCGCTGCGAGAAGCAGTCGCGGCAGTAAACCGGCTTGTCGCCACGGGGCTGGAACGGGACTTCCGCAACCTTGCCGCATCCGCTGCAGGTGGCTTGGAACATTTCGCGCGCCGGACGGCTTCCGCCGCCGCCGCCGCCGTAGCCGCCGCCCGAATACGAGCCGCCGCCACCGCTGCTGCTGCCACCGCGCTGGCTCTTACGAGCGGCGCGACAGTCGGGGCAACGGTTGGGTTTGTTGGTGAAGCCCTTCGCAGCGAAGAACTCTTGTTCTCCGGCCGAGAAGGTGAAGGGCGCATTGCAATCGGTGCAATTGAGCGTTTCGTCAGTGTACATCTAAGACTCCGGCGTCGGGGGGTTTGTGAGACGGACGATGTACCTGAACCGGGAGAACGCCTGAGCGCCAGACCACGCGGGACACGACTCGTACTACAGCCGGAAGGACGACGCCTAAATGGAATCTTCCGGCCTGATCACTTTAACACAGGTCCCACCGAAATGGTGCCATCCCGCTTCGTAACGTGACGGTCAAGAGACTTGGGCGGCTCTGAACGAGCCGACCAAGTCCTCCCTGGGCGTGCCGCCCAGGTCCGAAAATGGAGTTGATCGGGGTGCCTTGCGATCGTGATTGGTCTATTTGCCTCGGTTGATGACGTAGTCCCAGGTGAAGCCGGCGGCGACTCCCACCATCCCAAAAACGATCGCGCTGGTTAACATGACGGGGCCCACGACCCCGGCCGCGAGCAGGAAGTTCCTTTGCACGGGCCGATGCCGCCGCCGGAAGGCGTCTCCACGACGCGTCGCCGCGGGCGAATCCGACCCGCGAGGCGAAGGCTCTTGGCGATTGCCTCTCGCAATGCACTGGAATCGTGCGTACGGTTCCGTACACACCTAATCGAAGGAGCTCCCATTCCCCCTCCTCGCAGACGCAAGGGCGGCGGCGGTAAAAAGCGCCGCGAGCCCCTGACCCCCGTCGTCAAAGAAGACACGCTGAGCCTGGTCGGCCGCGTCGTCGAGACATTCCCCAGCTCGACGTTCAAGGTCGAGCTCGAGAACGGTCACACGATCCTCGCGAGCCTCGCGGGACGGCTGCGCCGGTTCCGCATCCGCATCACGCCGGGCGACGACGTCGACGTCGAGCTCTCGCCGTACGACCTCACCCGCGGCCGGATCACCTATCGCCGTCAGGGACGTAACGCGTAAGCGTCGAACGGACGCCATCCAAGATGCGAGCGTCGCGCGCCTTGGTGCTGGTCGTGCTTTTCGCCGCCGCGGTTGCGGCGGCGTGGTGGTACACCCACCGCCAGACGACGGCGGTCGCTGACGCGATCGACGTGTATTACGCGAAGGCCGACGGAACGACGCTCGTTCCGTGGCGCGTCTCGCTGGGCCCCGCGCGTGACCGCGCGAGCGTCGCGTTCTATGCCGCCACACAGGCCGTGACCGGCCCGCCGGCCGGTATCGACGCGGTCCGCTTCCCCGCGGGAACGCACGTGCTGGCCGTCGACGTTCAGGGATCAACCGCGGACGTCGATCTCTCCAAAGAGATCGTTGCCTCCGCCGAAGGCGGCTTTGCCGAGTCGGCGGAGTTCAAGGCGCTCGTCTGGACGCTTACCCAACCGGCGCTCGGCATGACGTCGGTGAAGGTGCGGATCGGCGGCGCTCGCGTCGCGACCCTTCCCGGAGGACACCTCGCCCTCGATGAATCGCTCTCGCGTTCGAGTTTTTAGCCTCCTCTCGGCGCTGTTCGCGTTCGGCATCGGCGCGGGCGGCGCGTCCGCGCAAGACCGCTCGCCGAGCTTGTGGTTTCAGGGCACGCGGCTGATCTTCGAACATCCCATCGCGATGCAGGGCGACGTGGCCGTGAGCACGCGCGATGCGGGGCTGCGGCGCGTTCTGGAACGGCTCGGCGCGACCGTCTCGTTCCAGCCGCAGCAGCGGTACATCGTCATCGCGACGGCGGATCGGCGCAGCATCGTGTTCACGCTCGGCGATCCGGCGTACACGATCGGCAGTGTGCGCGCGCAGGCGCCGTTCGCGCCGTTCGCGGACGGCAACGACGTGGTGCTGCCGTTCTTCGCGCTCGCCCGCGCGCTCTACGTCGAACCGGTTGCCGATGCCGGCGACACGGTGTTGCAGCCGCGGGTCGGTGCGCTCGACGTTCGCACCGAGGGCGCTCGCACGACCGTGACGGTCCGCGCGGCGATGCCGCTGGTGACGACGACGAACGCCGACGTGCCCGACCGCGTGCAGCTTTTGTTCGCGGGTTTGGGCTCGTCGCTGGCGCCCACGCGCCGCGCGCCCGGCACCGCAGTCGACGCGATCGACGTCGCCGTCGGCGGCACGGCGAAGGTTCCCATCACGACGCTCACGATTTCCGGTGTGCGCGGTGCGACGCACCGGGTCGTCCCCGCCGGATCGCCCGACGTGTACACGGTCGTGTTCGAATCGCGCGGCGTCGCGGCCGGCGCGCCGCCGTCGCCGCCGCCCAACCCCGTCGATACGCAGGCCGTCGTGGTGCCGAACGTCACGCCGACCGCGGCTCCGCCGATCGTCGCGGGCCGCGCGACGGTGACGGATGTTGCCATCGAACCCGCCGCCGGCGACGCGATCGCCGTGCGCGTGACATTGAGCGGCGCCGCATCATACGAATGGCACCGTCTCACCGACGACCGCTGGTACGTCGACTTCCAGAACACCACGCTCAACGGTCCGGGCCGCGACGAGCACCCGTCGTTCGGTGCCGTGCAATCCGTTCGCGTGCGCCAGGCCGGTTCGACCGACACGCCGACGGTGCGCATCGCATTCAGCATGACGGGCCAGCAGCGCGTCGACCTCGCGCCGAGCGAGTCCGGTCTCGTCATCACGGTGTCCACCGAGCCCGCGAGCGATCTCGCGCGGATCGGGACCGGCCGAACGGGCGGCGCCGCCGTCATCGCCAGCGCCGCGAGCCCCGATCCGTCGTCGCCGAACGACGCGACGCCCGGGTGGAAGCCGAGCGTGAACACGAACCCTCGTCTCATCGTGATCGATCCGGGTCACGGCGGCGCTGACCCCGGCACGCAGCACAACGGTCTGGTGGAAAAGCAGCTGACGCTCGACATCGCGCAGCGGTTGCGCGCGCTGCTGGTGGCGCAAGGCTGGACGGTGCGCATGACTCGCGAGACCGACGTCGACCCGCTCAGCGCCGACATCCTCGCGAAGATGCGCGCCGACGGCAAGCCAAAGGCCGATGACCGTGCGTACTTGCAAACGCGCTGCGACGTCGCCAACAACGCGGGCGCGCGCATGTTCATCAGCATCCACATCAACAGCGCGCCGTCGGAGAGCGCGCACGGCACCACGGTGTACTGGTACAAACCGCAGGACGCCGCACTTGCGCAGGCAATCGAGCGCAGCGTGATCCCGCTCGCCGGTACTCAGGACGACGGCACGCGGCACGAGAATTTCTACGTCGTGCGGCACGCCACGATGCCCGCGGTGCTGATCGAAACGGCGTTCGCGACGAATCCCGGCGACGTCGCGCTGCTGCGCCAACCGTCGTTCTTGCAAAACGTCGCTCAGGGCATCGCCAACGGCGTCAAAGCCTACGCCGGAACACCGGCTTCGAACGCGCTGAGCGTCCGGCTGTAAATGCTCGGGCTCTACGATTCGGGGCTGGGCGGGTTGACCGTGCTTGCCGCGCTGCGCGCGGCGGCGGTCGATCAAGACGTGGTGTACTTCGCGGACCAAGCGCACTTGCCGTACGGTGACAAATCCGACGTGCAACTGCACGGTTTCCTCACCGAGAACTTGGCGCTGCTGGGCGAGCTGGGCGTCGACGCCGTGGTGACCGCGTGCAACACGACCTGCGCGGTCGCCGAGCGTCTGGGCTGGCCGCGCACCGATGTTCCGGTGCTCGATCTCATCGCGACCGCGGGCGCATCGTTCGCGGGCACGCCGTACCGCCGCATCGGCGTCGTCGCGACGGTGGCGACGATTCGCAGCGGTGCCTACGAGCGCGCGATCGGCGCGTCCGCGCCTGGGGTGGACGTGTTCGGGCTTGCCGCGCCTGCGCTCGTTCCGATCGTGGAGCGCGGTGCCGCCGACACTGCGCAAGCGCGGGACGCCGTCGCCGCGGTGGTCGCGGAACTCCCGCGCGATCTCGACGCACTCGTGTACGGCTGCACGCACTATCCGCTGCTCGACCGCTGGTTCGCCGCCGCGCTCCCGCCTCGCGTCGCACGCATCGATCCGGCCCACGCGCAGGCCGCCGCGGCCGCGCGCCTCGTCGCCGAACGGGGGCTCGCGCCCGGCACGTCGGCGACGACGTACTACACCAACGGCGACGCGAACGCGTTCGAGGCCGCGGTGCGCCGCTGGACCGGCGACGCGACGGGGCGCGTCGCCGCGCTGGCGGTCAGCTCGTAATCACCGGCCCGACGTTCTTCCACAACAGCGGGTCGCCGATGTAGTCGCTGTGCACGAAGTTCCAGATGGGCCGCCCGTTCGCGATCTGATTGTCTTCGCAGATCGGGTGATCGGTCTTTGCGCCGGTCCACGCGAACGACGGCCCGGGGTGCACGTCGGACTTGTAGGACACGATCTTGTTGGCGACGATGTCGTTGAAATACCAGTGATTCGACCAAAAGATGCCGCGCCCGTTGTCCGATCCGCCAAGAGCTGAGCGGTCGAGTGTGAAAAACCGTCCGTAGGTATCGTTCTTCCATTGCTGCTGCGCCGCGCTCACCGTAGGGTTGCGGACGTCGAGCAGAAAGCGCGTCTTCTCGAGCGCCGTGCCGAACGTCGTGAACGACCGGATGCGTCCCCATTCGCTGCGTTCAACCGATTCTTCTTCGACGAACTGCCGGACGCGAATCAGCGCGTCGAGCGCGACGGTCGTGCCCAGGCTGTGCCCCACGACGTGGATCTTTTCGTAAAGAGGCGAGCCCGTGCCGGTGCGGTCGACTGCCTTGAGTGCGCCGAGGATCGCGTTCGTAACCGCCTCGATGATCTGCTCGCGGATGCGGTAGAATGCGGAATTGCAGTCGTGCGTACAGTACACTTGTACGTCGCCGAGCACGTCCTCGACGACGAAATCGGCGATGCTGCGCGCCTTCTGAAAGAAGCCGATTGCGGCCACAAGCCACACGCCGTGCCACATGATCGCCCAGAACGCGTCGGGATGATAATGTTGCAGAATCAGCACGTCGAGCGCCAGCAGCAGGACGACGACGCCGGCGAACACGGCCGCCATCACGCTGTGGAAGTTTTCCGCGTCGATCGTTTGCTGCTCGAATCGGCCGCCCACCGTACCGTCCCGGCGCAACTCCTTTGTTCGCGCACGCGTATCGATCCGCGTACGCGTGACGATGTAGAGCTGGCACACCAGATACGACAACACGACGTCGACCGCGAGCTGGAACCACCCCACCGACGGCAGTTTTTTCAGCTCGGTCAACGGTTGGAGTATGACGGCGAAGAAGGCGGCGAAGTCCAGGAGCGGCCGCGGGCTGGGCGCGTCTCCAAACAACGCGAGAAACTGGCCCCAAGCAAAGGTGCCGGCGGTGAACCCCAGCGCGAGAAAGACGACCACCATGAACAGCGCGCCAAAGACGTAGCTCAAATCCCATCCGAGCTTCCCCCAACTCGCGGGGATCTTGGCGGTTGAACTCGTCGCTAGAAACGTACAGTTCAAAAGCCACGCCAGCAGCTTGGCGATGTTCGTCTTGCCCTTGCTGTAGGGGCTCCAGTAGCCCTCGTACACATCGTACACGCGACCGCGCGGGTTTTCCGGGTCGGGCTCGTCATCGCAGTGCAGGCGCAACGCACTCGGTTTGAGCACGGGGCTTTTTTCGTCGTTCGTCTCACGTGGCCAATACGGTGTAGCGATCCATGTTCGACGCGACGCCCCGGCCTGTTCGAGGGCGTTGAGATAGCCGAGCAGTCCCGTTGCGAGCTGATCCTGAAAACCGTACTGCTGAATCGGGCTGATGCCGTGGACGCCTACGATGGCAATTGGGCGGGGCGGGATCGCACCAGCCACCGTTGCGGCCGGTGCTTTGCCTTCGACGGTCGCCGTGACGCCCGCCGCTGCCGACTCCGGCGCAACACCGGCTTTGAGGAGCTCCTCCGTCAAGCCGCGGCTGGATCTGACGTTGCTCATGAACACCCCCGGGAAGCGGGACGCGCCCCTCTAGACGACGTGGAAGATGCGAAAGAACAGCAGCGTATTGGCGAGTGCGAGCAGCGTTCCGGCCACGACTTGCAGAAACGTGTGCGCGCGAAGGTAGACGCGCGACCACCAGAGCAGCGGGATCAACACGTAGAAGGGGTAGGGCCGGTCGCCGAAGAGCACGCTGAACGCGACCAGCGGCGCGGTGATGCCCAGCGCGTGCGTCGAGATCTTCCAGTAGCGCGTGATCCACTGCACGATGAGCAGGCTCGCGGCGTAGCCGGCCATGGACGCCGTCATGATCACCGGTGCGTGGATCAGCCACAGGTCCAGCGCGCCGGCCGCGTAGAGCAGGACGAACACGATGAATACGCGCTCGCGCTCCGACCGCACCGACATGTCCAAATCCGAGATGCGATCCGACGCGTACAAGTAGAAGATGAACAGCATCGGCGCGATCGACGTGAAGAACGCGCTGTTGAAGAGCAGGATCCAGAAGTCGTGCGACCCGTTCGAGCGCACGTCGGCGAGCACGACGAACAGGGTAAGCGAGGTCACGAATGGGTTGAGGACCGTCGAGATGATCTTTGCGACGTCGGTCCAGACGCGTTTGCGGACCCGCAGGGCGATCGGTGGAGTCGCCGGTCGGTCCGTTCCCGATTCAGGGGCCTGCACGGGGACGGGCCTTCGGCCACGGTCGTCGAACACCCCGTGATGATCCTCGAGCGCATTGAGTCCCCGGCCGACGTCAAGCGGCTCAGCCGGCCCGAACTCGATCGGCTCGCCGCCGAGATTCGCCAGACGCTGATCCGCGTGTGTGCGGCCAACGGCGGCCACCTCGCACCGAACCTCGGCGTCGTCGAGCTCACCATCGCGCTGCACCGCGTGCTCGACCAGCCGCGCGACGTCGTGGTGTGGGACGTCAGCCACCAGAGCTACGTGCACAAGCTGCTCACGGGACGCGCGGGCCGGTTCGGTACGCTGCGCCAAGGCGGCGGCATCAGCGGCTTCGCGATGCGCAGCGAGTCCGAGTTCGACGCGTTCGGCGCGGGCCACGCGTCGACGTCCATTTCAGCCGCGCTCGGGATGGCGACCGCGCGCGATCTCGCCGGCAAAGACGATACGGTGGTAGCGGTGATCGGCGACGGCGCCCTCACGGGCGGCCTCGCGTACGAAGCGATCAACAACGCAGGCCTGCTGAAAACCAACTTCCTGGTGATCCTCAACGACAACGAGATGTCGATCGCGCCCAACGTCGGATCAATCGCATCGTACCTGGGCGTGCTGCGCTCCAAGCCGATGTTCACCAAAGGCCGGGCGATGGTCAAGGGCATGCTCGATCACGTCCCGCTCGGCGACACGGCGCGCAAGGCGCTCTCGACCGCCGAGATGGCGGGGATGCGGTTCGCGCTGCACGAGCACAAGACGCCGGTCATCTTCGAGGAGATGGGCTTTCGCTACGTCGGCCCGATCGACGGGCACGACCTCGACACGCTGGTCGACGTGATCTCGAACGCGCGCAAGATTCCGGGCCCCGTGCTGCTGCACGTCAAGACCGTCAAGGGCAAAGGCTACGAGATCGCCGAGGGCGACAGCCGCACGTTCCACGGCGTCGGTCCCGGCGTGTACCATCCCGACGAAGGAAGGCTCGAGAAAGCCGCGTCGCGGCCGACGTTCGCGCAGGCGTTCGCCGACGCGCTGATCGCCGCCGCGGAGCGCGACGAGCGCGTCGTCGGGATCACTGCCGCGATGCCCGACGGCACCGGTCTGGCGAAGTTCGCGAAGAAGTTTCCGCAGCGCTACTTCGACGTCGGGATCGCTGAGGCGCACGCCGTGTGTTTCGCCGCCGGCGCGTCCACGCGCGGCATCAAACCGGTCTGCGCGATCTACTCGACCTTTTTGCAGCGCGCCTACGATCAGGTGGTCCACGACGTCGCCGTGCAAGGGCTGCCGGTGGTGTTCGCGATCGACCGCGCCGGCTTCGTCGGCGACGACGGGCCGACGCACATGGGATTGTACGACATCGCGTACCTGCGCACGCTGCCGGGCATTACGATCATGGCGCCGCGCAACGAACACGAGCTCGCGCCGATGCTGGATCTCGCGCTCGGGCTCGACGCGCCCGCCGCGATTCGGTATCCGCGCGGTTCGACCAGCGGCAAACACGACGAGCCCGTCGCCCCGCTCGTGCTCGGCCACGCCGAGGTGTTGCGGCCGGGCAGCGACATCGCGATCCTCGCGCTCGGCAACACCGTGGACGCCGCGCTCGACGCGTACGACCTGCTCGCGGAATCGGGCATGCAGCCGACCGTCGTCAACGCGCGGTTCGTCGCGCCGCTCGACGAGACGCTGCTGCTGGGGCTAGCGGAGACGCACCGCCGCTTCATCACACTCGAAGAGCACAGCCTGGCCGGGGGCTTCGGCTCGGCGGTCGTCGAGTTCGTCAACGACCATGGGCTCGACGTCGCCGTCGAGCGCATCGGCGTTCCGAACGTGCTCGTGCAGCACGCCAAGCCGGAAGCGCAGCGCGCCATGTTCGGCCTCTCGGCGGAGAACATCGCCGCCCGAGTCCGCGCCCTCATGCCCGCCAGGACGGCCTAAAACAGGATTCCCTCCGGGGCGGGGCCAAGCCCCGGCGGTTCTTTTTCTAGCTACGCCAGGAGCCCGCCCATCGTGTTTTCTTTGTTGCTTGCCGCCGCCACCGCCGCGCCCGCCGCCGCCAAGGCGGTGGTGCCCGACGTCAAGGCGACCGCGGTCCCGCAAGCGCTGACGCTGCCGTCGAGCCTGCTCGACCCGACGCCGCACTCCGGGCTGGCGCTTCATGCGCCCTGGCTGACGCACACGTTCGCGGGACTCTTCGTGGTGCTCGGCGTGCTGCTCGTCGTGCTGCTCGCCATTCAGACGACGAAGCAGGAAGGCTTGAGCGGAACGCTCGGCGGCCGTGTCGAGTCGTCGACGCGGCGCTTGGGGCTCGATGCGCAGATCGCGCGCGTCACCCAGTTCGTCGCGATCGCGTTCGTGTTCATCGCCACGATCATCAGCCTGTCGGGCATTTAAGGAATAAAGCTTGGCGCTGCTCGAGGTCAACGACCTTCGGACGACGTTCCGCACCGAAGACGGCATCGTAGCCGCCGTCAACGGCTTGTCGTTTGCCGTCGATCCCGGGCGAACGCTCGGAATCGTCGGTGAGTCGGGCTCCGGCAAATCGGTCACGTCACTCTCCATCATGCGTCTGCTGGCGCAGAACGGAACGATCGAGCGCGGGACGATTCGCTTCAAGGGCGAGAATCTGCTCGAGAAGAGCGAAGCGGAGATGCGCAAGATCCGCGGCCACGACATTGCGATGATCTTCCAGGACCCGATGACGTCCCTCAATCCCGTGCTGACCATCGGCGAGCAGATCGCGGAAGCGACCCGGCTGCACTTGGGCCTCAACAAGAAAGATGCGCTCGACAAAGCGGTCGAGATGCTCAAGCTGGTCAAGATCCCGGTCCCCGAGAAGCGGCTCAAAGACTATCCGCACCAGTTCTCCGGCGGGATGCGGCAGCGCGTGATGATCGCCATGGCCCTGTCGTGCGATCCCGCGGTGCTGATCGCCGACGAGCCGACGACCGCGCTCGACGTCACCATCCAAGCGCAGATCATCGAGCTGATGAACGAGATGCAGGACCGGCTCGGCTCCGCGATCATCCTCATCACGCACGACCTGGGCGTGGTCGCCGAGACGTGCGAGAACGTGCTCGTCATGTACGGCGGCAACATGGTGGAGTACGGAACCGCACAAGAGATATTCGAGCAGCCGAAGATGCCGTATACCATGGGACTGCTGGAATCGCTGCCGCGCTTGGATCAAGCCGGCTCGCGGCTCGTGCCGATCGAAGGCCAGCCACCGAACTTGTTGCGCATGCCGAGCGGCTGCGCGTTCGCGCCGCGGTGCCGTTACCGCATGCCGATCTGCGACGAGCCGGTGCCGCTGTACGACTTCGGCGGCGGGCACGTCGCGCGGTGCTTCCTGTACGACGAGCGGGCCGACGCGCAAAAGCGGATCCCCGCCGAGAACCATCCCATCATCCCGAACTCCGCGGTCGCGAAGACGCCGCAGGAGCTGGCGCGATGACCGTTCCGGGGAGCTTCAGCGACAACGGCGTCGCGACGGCGCCGGCCGAAGACGACCTCGTCGTCGTCCGCGACCTCCACAAATATTTCCCGATTACGGCGGGCATCTTCAGCCGCCACGTCGCCGACGTCAAAGCCGTCGACGGAATCGATTTCGAGATCCGGCGCGGCGAGACGCTCGGGCTCGTCGGTGAGTCTGGGTCGGGTAAGACGACCGCCGGACGCGTGATCCTCCGCCTCACCGAGGCGTCGCAGGGCAGCGTCACGTTCGAAGGCCGCGAGCTGGTGGGACTCTCGCGCGGCGACCTGCGTCCCTTGCGCAAGGAGATGCAGATCATCTTCCAAGACCCGTACGCGTCGCTGAACCCGCGCATGACCGTGGGCTCGATCGTGCGCGAGCCGCTCGAGATCCACGACATCGCGAAGGGCAAGGACGCCGACACGCGCGTCCAGGAACTGCTGCGGCTCGTCGGCCTGCAGCCGTACCACGCGAACCGCTACCCGCACGAGTTTTCCGGCGGCCAGCGCCAGCGCATCGGCGTCGCGCGCGCGCTGGCGGTGAACCCCAAATTCATCGTCGCCGACGAGCCGGTCTCAGCGCTCGACGTCTCCATTCAAGCGCAGGTCATCAACCTGCTCCAGGATCTTCAGGAGAAGCTGGGCCTCACGTACCTGTTCATCGCGCACGACCTTTCCGTCGTCCGGCACATCTCCAACCGCGTCGCCGTGATGTACGTCGGCAAGATCGTCGAGATCGCCGACCGCGACCGGCTCTACGACAACCCGCTTCACCCGTACACGCAGGCGCTGCTCTCCGCGATCCCGATCCCCGATCCGGTCGTGGAGCGCCGCCGCAAGCGCATCATCATCTCGGGCGACATCCCGTCGCCCGTGAATCCGCCGTCCGGTTGCCGCTTCCACACGCGGTGCCCGATCGCGTTCGACCGCTGCAAGGTCGAGGTGCCCGCGTTCAACGAGTACGAGCCGGGGCACCGCGCAGCGTGTCACTGGGTGGAAGAGCACGGCGGCAAAGCGCCGGATCTCGTTGGCGCCGCAGCCGCTTCCTGACCCGAGACGCAGACAAAAACGAGGAGCGGTCCGTAGACCGCTCCTCTCTGATGTTCCGGTGTTTACCGGTTTGCGTTAGGCCTTTTTCTTGCGAGGACGTCCGACTTTCTTCTTGCGTCCGCCCGCAGCTTTCTTGCGTCCGCCGGCGGCTTTCTTACGCCCGCCCGCGGCTTTCTTACGACCGCCGGCCTTTTTCTTGCGTCCGCCCGCGGCTTTCTTCTTGCGTCCGCCGGCGGCTTTCTTGCGCCCGCCCGCAGCTTTCTTCTTGCGTCCGCCGGCCTTCTTGCGACCGCCCGCGGCCTTCTTACGTCCGCCGGCCTTTTTCTTGCGCGTGCCTGCGGCTTTCTTCTTGCGACCGCCGGCGGCTTTCTTACGCCCGCCCGCGGCCTTCTTGCGCCCGCCCGCAGCTTTCTTGCGACCGTTCGCGGCTTTCTTACGCCCGCCGGCCTTCTTCGCGGTGCCCTTCTTGCGGCCCGCACCCTTGCGGCGGCCACCGCGTTTCGGTTTTGCGGCCGGTGCTGCGGCGGTTGCGCCGCTGTCTGTATCCGAAGTCATTCAACCTCCTCGTCCGCGCGGACGGAGTTGCGTTTTCGCTTATGCGTCGAAGCGTCGAAGCATCGACGCAGTTAGGAGCAGAATACAATTTTTTTCCGATTCGTGCAACTCTTGGCCCGAATCGGCTGTTTCGCGCGCGCTCCGCGCGACGGAATTGGACCCCATTGACGTCCGGGTTTATACTGTGGCCGCAAGCTCGTCCCCGACGAGCCGCACCCTCTGGAGACCGTTGTGGCGAAGCCGCTGATCATCGTCGAGTCGCCGACGAAAGCCAAAACCATCAAGAAATTCTTGCCCGCGCGCTTCGTCGTGAAGGCCTCGGTGGGGCACGTTCGCGACCTCCCGAAGTCGACGCTGGGCGTCGACGTGCTCAACGGATTCACGCCGCGCTACCTGACCATCAAAGGGAAGGGCGACATCATCAAGGACCTCAA
>JAXDMA010000287.1:0-4048 GCA_034666305.1 Vulcanimicrobiota bacterium | reverse complement strand
GCGCGCGCGCATCACGCGGCCCGGCATCGACGCGCGTCCGGTCTACACCGCGTCAGCGGGCGGCGAGTCCGCGGCCGCGCACCTCGACGAACGCTTCGCGCAGCTTGCGGGCGCCTAACCGGATCTCGCCCGGCGACGCGACGCCGAAGCCGACCAGCAGCCCGTTGCGGCGTCGCTCGCGGTCCACGTAAAGCGGCGAGAGCGGCACGACCGAAACGTCGTGCCGCGCCGCCGCTTGCGCGAGCGCGACGTCGTCGCGGCCGGCGAGCGGCAGCAGCGCGTGCAACCCCGCGCGCGGCGGCTCGCACGGGAGCTCGGGCAGATATTGGGCGAGGCAGCGCATCAGCGCTTCGCGGCGCTCGGCATATTCGGCGCTCATGCGGCGCAGGTGGCGCAAGTGATGGCCGCCCAGCACGAACTCGGCGAGCACGGCTTGTTCCAGCGTCGCGCCTTGGCGGTCGATCGCGCCTTTCGCCGCGACGAACGCGTCGACGAGCGCGCGCGGCGCGATGATGTAGCCGATGCGCAGCGCGGGAAACGTGCTCAAGCTGAACGAGCCGATCAAAATGACGCGGCCGTTCGTCGCGATGCTGTGCAGCGGCGGCGGATCCTCGCCGTCGTAACGGAACACGTCCTCGTAGTCGTCTTCGACGATCCATGCATCGGCCGCATCGGCCCACGCGAGCAGCGCAGCACGCCGCGCCGGCGACATGGTGACGGTGGTCGGCGACTGTACCGCGGGCGTGACGAACGCCAGCCGCGCGCGGGGCGCCGTCTCGAGGCCGTATGCGACGTCGATCCCGTCTTGGTCCACCGGCACCGGCACGAGCCGCACGCCTGCGCCCACGAACGTCGCGCGCGCGGCGAGCGAACCGGGATCTTCGATCCATACCTGCTCGTCGGGATCGAGCATGAGCCGGTTGATGATGTCCAGCGATTGTTGCGTGCCGCTGGTGACGATCACCTGATCCGCGTCGCACGCCACGTGCTTGCGGTCGCGCAGCTGCGCGGCGATCGCCTCGCGCAGCGCGCGGAAACCCGCGGGATCCCCGTACGACACGAGATCCCGCGCCGGATTGCGCAGCAGCTTGCCCGCGATGCGCGACCACACTGCGAACGGGAAGAGATCGACGGCGGGGACGCCGGGCTGGAACGCGCGCGCCTCCTTGGCCGTGTAGCGCGAGCGCGTCGTGATGTCTGCGAACAGCTTGCCGCGCCGCGACACGCGTTCCCACGACGTCGATGCCGGCGTCGACGGCGACTTCGCGCGACCGTGCTCGGGCGCTCCGCGCACCGCGGGCGAGACGTACGTGCCGGCGCCGTGCCGCGCGACCAGATACCCTTCGGCGAGCAATTGGTCGAACACGTCGGTGACCGTGCTGCGCGAAATGTGCAGGCGCTGCGCGACGGCGCGCGTCGAGGGGAGCCGCGCACCCGCCGGCAAGCGCAGGTCGCGAATGGCGGCGCGCAGCTGCGCGAGCAGCTGGAGGCGGATCGTGCCGCGCCGCGCGACGTCCACGTCGAGCGAGCTCAGCGCGAGGAACCGGTCGGGCCGCGACGTCTCCGGCATCCGTGAGCGCTTCGCCGCCCTTCACCAGACCACTTCGCTAAAGTGGCCCACCCAGAGTGTGAGGAGTGGACCTTCCCGCCGAAGGTGACTTGCATGATGCAACCCACCCGGCCGGCGCGGCTGTTGTGGGCAGCAGCGACGCGCGATTGGCCGTCGCCGGAGAAACATGATGCACGTTCAAGATCGAGATGCCCGCCCAAGCGCCGACCAGCGCGCCCTCAACGTCGCGAGCACGCTGAAGCACGTTTTGGATACCGTCGCCGGCCGCCTCAAGCCGAAGCCCGATCTGAGCCTGATGAACGAGAAGTTCACCGACAGCCTCGAGCGCGAGCTGCTGCTGCGCAACCGCTGGTAAGCAGCCGCGGTGCGCGGTATACACCGTGCATGAAGTCCTACCGACGCGCTCTGGCGGGATTGAGCTTGGCGGCGACGGTCGTCTTGTGCGGCGCCTCAGCGCCCTTTGATCCCACTCCGTATGTGCGGCCGCAGCAGATGGTCGATATCGGGCACCGGCGCTTGAACCTATATTGCACCGGAACCGGTTCGCCTACGGTGGTCCTTGATTCCGGACTCGGGCGGGACATGTTCGACTGGCATCACGTGCAGTCGCGCGTCGCTCGGCGCACACGAGTGTGTTCGTACGACCGCGCGGGGATGGGCTTCAGCGATCCCGCGTCATCGCCGCGCGACGCGGGCGCCGTGGTGAGCGATCTGCACGCGCTTTTGCACGCCGCCGGCATCGCGCCGCCGTACGTGCTGGCCGGCCACTCGATCGCCGGTCTGTACGTGCGCCTTTACGCCGACCGTTATCCGCGTGAGGTCGCCGGCCTGGTGTTCGTCGATCCGGCCACGGAGTATCAGGACCAGCGCATGCACGCGATCGCGCCGGCGTTGATCGCATTTGACGACCGCCAGACGCGGGGCTTGAAAACGTGCGCCGCTGCGGCCGCTCGCGGAGACCTCAGGCCCGGCACGCGCGCCGACCACATGTGCGTCCCGCCACCTCTTCCGGACCTGAGCAACGAGCTCAATGCCGCAATCTTGCAACAGCTTCGCGGGCCGGCGATGTGGAATGCGCTCATGTCGGAACGGGACGCATTCGGCACCACGAGCGCCGCGCAAGTTCGCGCCGAGCAACGGAGCTACGGCAGCTTGCCGCTCATCGTGCTGACGGCCGGGAAGAGCGAGGACCCCGACGTGATCCCGCCGGCGCAACGGGTCGCGTTGGCGAACGACTGGCGGCGAAGCCACGATCGCATCGCGGCACTCTCGTCACGCGGCGTGAACTTCGTCGTTCCCGGCGCCGCGCATTTCATCCAACTCGATCGCCCGTCCTACGTCGTTTCCGCGATCGACGAGGTCGTCGACCAAGCGCGCGCGAGCCGCTAGGTTCGGGCGAGCGCGCCGGCCTCGAGGTCGTCGAGAAACTGCTGCGCGAGGCGCGGCTCACCGGGCGCGCTCTCCACGCGTAAGCGGCGATCCGCCTTGAGCCGCGCCAGCAGCGCGTTTCCGTCGGGAAAGCCCAATGACGATCGCAGCGCGTCGATCTCCTCGCCGAGCGCCAAGAGCGCGGCGACGTCGGCCGGGATCGTGCGGCTCGCGGCGGTGCGGTCGAGCGCGCGCTGCGCGGCAGGATCGTTCTGACCGAACAGGCCCCAGCGGCCGTCGCGGCACGCGTGGAGCGCCGCGATCAGGCGTTCGCGGAATCGTGCTTCCAGATGTTCCAGCTCGCCTTCGGCTTTCGCGCGCCGTGTCGCGCGGCTCACGGGCGCTTGAGCCGTTCGATCACGTCGTCGAGGCTCGCGTACGACTCGACGATCGCGCGATTGGTCGTGCTGATGAACCCGTTCGCGACGGCGCCGTCGATCAGCGCGACGAGCGGGTCGTAGTAACCGTCGACGTTCGCGATGATGCACGGCGCGTCGATCAGCCGCAGTTGCACCCACGTGACGATCTCAAAGAACTCTTCGAAGGTTCCAAAACCGCCCGGCAGCGCAACGAATGCATCGGACAGCTCGGACATGAGCTGCTTGCGTTCGTGCATCGACTCGACGACGCGCAAGTCGACGCCGTCGTGCGCGACTTCACGCTCTTCGAGAAAGCGCGGGATGACGCCGATCACGTCGCCGCCCGCTTCGAGCGCGGCATCGGCCACGGCACCCATCAACCCGACGCGCCCGCCGCCGTACACCACGCCGATGCCGGCGCGCGCGAGCGCCGCGCCGAACGCGCGCGCAACCGCGGCGAAGCGCGGATCGTCTCCGGCGGACGATCCGCAATAGACGCAGACGCGCACTGCTACTCGACCAGCGTGCCCTTCACGGCCGCACGCGAGCTGGCCAGCGGCCGAATGCCGTTCGCCCCGAGCCGCTTGAAATGCTCCGTGGCATAGTGCGCGTCGAGCGCGGCCTGGTCGCGCCACTTCTCGAACAGCACGAACGTTCCGGCGCTTTCGGCCGCTCCGCGGCAGACGTCGAA
>JAXDMA010000286.1:0-7675 GCA_034666305.1 Vulcanimicrobiota bacterium | reverse complement strand
CGCGAGCGCGACGCCGGGCGCGCTCTGCACCGACAGCAGCGCGCTGCCCAGCAGCAACGCCGCGACGGCGAACGCGCCTTGCCCGCTCAGCGCGAGCAGGAGCGGCGGCACCGACGCGACGAGGCCGGCGATGGCGACGCGTGCATGCCCGAATCGGTCGGCCGTCGCGCCCCCGGCGTACAACCCGAGCGCGGCGGCCATGAGATACGCCGTGACGATGGCGCCGGTCGCCGTGAGCGACAGCCCGCGTGCGGTCAGCAAGTTCGGAAGATAATACGCGAATGATCCTCCGACGAGGTTGCGCAGCGCGGTGCTCGCGATCAACAGCGCCACGCCGGTGCGGTCGACGTCCGCGTCTGCGGCGTCCCGCGGTGTGTTGCGCGGCGCCATCGTGTCCGCACTGCGCGCGAATGACGGCATCACTGCTGCGACGGCGAGCGCGGCGACGATGCCGGGCACGCTCATCGCGATCAGCGAGCCGGTCCCGCCGTGAGCGAGCAGCGCGCCGGCAACCAGCGGCCCGATGCCGTAGCCGACCTGTCCACCGATCTGGTAGATCGAAATCGCCGACGCACGGCGCGATCCGCCCAGCACGCTGGAGTACCGGCCCGCTTCGGGGTGCATTACGGCGGAGCCGAATCCGCCGACGACGACGCACGCGAACAGCACGCCGAGCGACAGCCCGACGGGCGATAATGCGGCGGCCGCCGGGGCAATCGAGATTGCGACCGCGGTAAGCGCGACGGACGCCGGCAAGAACCACCAACGCCCGCGCCGGTCGCTGTACGCGCCAACGAGCGGCTGCGCGATCGAGCTGGTGAGGTACC
This sequence comes from Vulcanimicrobiota bacterium, assembly GCA_034666305.1. Taxonomy (GTDB): domain Bacteria; phylum Vulcanimicrobiota; class Vulcanimicrobiia; order Vulcanimicrobiales; family Vulcanimicrobiaceae; genus Vulcanimicrobium. The sequence continues at coordinate 6,848 of JAXDMA010000286.1, read as the reverse complement.
AGCCGAACGCGAGCGCGCCCTGACACCACGCGGGCAGCCCGGCGCGCGTGACGTCGAAGAAGATCACGAACGGCACGATCCCGGAGTACAAATCGCTCGCGCCGTGCGCAAACGCCATCAGGGACACGCCGCGCAGGTTCCAGGGACGCGCGAGCGAGGCAGTTGTCACAGTGCTCCCTTCGTCGTCGGGGCTCGCGAGGCTTGCGAACAACGAGCGCAGGAGTTGACGCCTCCGCCGGTGAGAAACCGAAAACGGCGTCGCCGTCGACTCGTTCGGAAAGGAGCTTCGTGTACGGCCGGATCGGGCTCGTGCTCATCGCGCTGGTCGCCGCGCTCGTCTGGTTCCTGCCGTCGTATTACACGGGGCTGCTGACCCAGATCGGGCTCTACGCGCTCGTCACGATCGGGCTCAACCTCTTCATGGGGTATGCCGGCCAAGTTTCGCTCGGGCATGCCGCGTTCTTCGGCATCGGTGCGTACACGTCGGCGGCGCTCGCCGTGAAAGCGCACGTCACGCCGTGGGCGGGGATGATCGCGGGCGCCATCGTCGCGGCGCTGATCGCGTACGCGCTGAGCTTCGTCGCGCTGCGGCTGCGTGAGAACTTGCTCGCGCTCGCGACGCTCGCGCTCGGTATCGTGATCAACGTCGTATTCAACCAGTGGGAGTTCATCGGCGGCTCGTCGGGATTCAAAGACATCCCGCCGTTCGCGATCGGTTCGTTCGCGTTCGATCAGCGCGCCGACGCCATCCTCGCGTGGGTGCTGGTCGCGGCGGGGATCTGGTTCGCGGGGAACCTCGTGCGCTCGACGTTCGGACGCGCGCTGATCGCGATCTCGGCGGGCGAGCTGGGCGCGCAGGCGCTCGCGGTCGACGCCGAGCGGTTGAAACGGCAGACGTTCGTGCTCAGCGCGGTGTTCGCCGGCGTCGCCGGCTCCGTGTACGCCTCGCAACAGTCGTACATCGATCCCGGCTCGTTCAGCTTCTTGCTGTCCGTCAACTTCGTGCTGATGTCGGTGATCGGCGGGCTACGCAGCCTGTGGGGTGCGGTGATCGGCGCCGCGATCGTCGTGGTGCTCGGGCAGCTGCTGCAAGCGTACGTGCCGGTGTTTCTGCCGAGCGCGCGCGGTGACTTCCAGCAGTTCTTCCTCGGCGTGATCCTGATCGCGATGCTGATCCTGCTGCCGCGCGGCATCACCAGCCGCTTCTCAGAGGCGCGCAGCGCATGATGGCGTCGCTGTGGCAGTACGTGCTCGCCGGCGTCGTCGTCGGCGCGATCTACGCGTTGATCGCGGCGGGCTTCGTGCTGATCTATCAAGTGACGGGCCTGATCAACTTCGCGCAGGGCGAGTTCGCGATGATCGGCGCGATGACGGCGGCATCGCTCGCCACCAACGGCATGCGTCCGCTCGAGGCCGCCGCAATCGCGGTTGCCGTCGCCGCGGTGACGGGCGCCGTCTGCTACGTGCTCGCGATCCGTCCGGCGCGCGCCTCGACCGGCGTGACGCTGATCTTCATCACGCTGGGACTCGACGTCGCGCTGCGCGGGCTCGGCTTGTTCGTGTGGGGGACGAATCCGCTCAGCCTCAACGCGTTCAGCGGCGGCGCCTCGATCTCGGTGTTCGGCGGCGTGCTGCCGCCGCAGGCGCTGTGGGTGCTGCTCACCGACGTCGTCGTGTTCGGCGCATTATATGTCTTCTTCCGGCACACGTACGCGGGCACGGCCGTGCGCGCGGCGGTGGCGAACCCGCCGATCGCGTCGACGTTCGGCATCCCGCTGCGCACGTTCGCGTTCTGGAGCTTCGTCGCCGCGGCGGCGATCGGCGGTTTGGGCGGCGTCGTCGTCGCGCCGATCACGAGCGCGACGTACGACATGGGGCTCACGCTCGGGCTCGCGGGATTCGTCGCGGCGGTGCTCGGCGGACTCGACAGCTTGCCCGGCGCGCTCGTCGGCGGCTTCGTGCTCGGCATCGTGGAGAAGGTCGCGGGCGGATTGCTTTCGACCGGCTGGGAGGAAGGCGTCGGGTTCTTGATCCTCGTGCTCGTGCTCGTGCTGCGTCCGCAAGGGTTGCTCGGGCGCGCGGTGCGGCGCGCGTGAGCACCACCGCGGCGCCGGTTGCGACGGCGCTCGACGTGCGCGGCGTGACCGTGCGCTTCGGCGGCGTGCTTGCGGTCGACGACGTCACGTTTACCGCGCGCACGGACGAAGTGCTCGGCGTGATGGGTCCCAACGGCGCAGGCAAGACGACGTTGTTCAACGTGATCAGCGGCGTGCAGCGTCCGACCGCCGGCGACGTTGCGTTAGGCGGCACGCGTTTGAGCGGCCGCGACGTCGAAGACGTCGCCGCGCTGGGCGTCACGCGGACGTTTCAAACGCCGGTGATGTTCTGGGGACTCACCGTGCGCGAAAGCATCGAGGTCGCGCTCAGCGCGCGCGCGCTGCAGTCGACGTATCCGCCGTCGCCGCTGCGGGAGCTGCTCGCGTGCGGTCTCGGCTTGCCGGGGCGGCGCCGCGTCGCAGCTGAGGTGCGCGATCGCGCCGACGCGCTGCTCGCGCGCGCCGGAATCGCCGCGATGGCCGATCGCGCCACCGAGTCGCTCGCGTTCGGCGAGGAACGGCTGCTCGAGCTCGCGCGCGCGCTCGCGGCGGCGCCGACGGTGCTGCTGCTCGACGAGCCGCTATCCGGCCTGAACCCGGATGAAGTCGAGGCCGTGCTCGCGTCGATTCGCGCCGCGCGCGCCGACGGCGTCGCGGTACTGCTCGTCGAGCACGCCGTCGGCGAGTTGCTCGCCGTCGCCGATCGCGTCGTCGTCCTCGATCACGGCCGCAAGATCGCCGAAGGCACGCCGCAGGCCGTCGCCGCGGATCCGCTGGTGATCGACGCGTACATCGGAGACGAGCTCGAATGACTGCTCCGGCCGCAACCGCCGCGGCGCCCGCGCTCGAAGTCGAGAACGTCTCGACGATCCGCGGGCGCGTCCAGGTGTTGTGGGACGTCAGCCTGGTCGTGCAGCGCGGCGAAACCGTCGCGATCGTGGGACCGAACGGCGCCGGCAAGTCCACACTGGTCGGCTCGATCACGGGGCTCGTCCCTCCGAAATCCGGCCGCGTGCGCGTCGGCGGCGTCGACGTCACCGGCAGCCCGCCCGAACGGCTCGCAAGCCGCGGCGTCGCGCTCGTGCCGGAGCGGCGCGGCGTCTTCGCACCGCTGACCGTGCGCGAGAACCTGCTGATGGGCGCATACGCGCGCCGCGCCAAGCCCGCGGTGCTCGACGGCGATCTCGACGACGTGTTTGCTCTCTTTCCGGCGCTCGTGCGCTATCGCGACGCGATCGCGGGCTCGCTTTCGGGCGGCGAGCAGCAAATGGTCGCCGTGGGCCGCGCGCTCATGGCGAAGCCCGACCTGCTGCTGCTAGACGAGCCCAGCCTCGGCTTGGCACCCAAGGTGCGCGCGGAGATCTTCGGCGCGCTCGCGCGGCTCGCCGAGCGCGGCGTGACGATCCTGCTGGTCGAGCAGAACTTACGGCTGGCGGCGCGAATCTGCCAGCGCGCGTACCTCATGCAGCGCGGCCGGATCGTCGGGACGGAAACGTCGGCCGAGCTCGCGCAGTCCGCCCGCCACGTCTATCTGGAGTCGCACGGGTGAGCCGGGGCTCCCGCAGAACTTCCCTCAAAACGTTTCAAGGAGATATCGCCATGCGTTCCACGGTTCTGCGACTCGGCGCGTTCGCGCTTGCATCGATTCTGCTCGTCTCGACCGCGCCGCCGCGTTGGGCCGGCGCCGCCGGCGAACCGATCCTGATCGGCGCGACCGTGTCCGAAAGCGGCCCTGGCGCAACGCTCGGGCGGCCCGAAGCCGACAGCATTCAAATGGCGGTCGACGAGATCAACAAGGCGGGCGGCATCAACGGGCGCCAAATTCAGGCGACGATTCTCGACGATGAGTCCAACGCGACTACCGCCGTCAACAACACGCGCAAGCTGCTCGATCAACACGTCGTCGCGATAATCGGCTCGTCGCTGACGCAAACCTCGCTCGCGATGATCCCGCTCGCGACGGCCGCGAAGGTTCCGATGATCTCACTCGCGTCGAGCTCGCAAGTGATCCAGCCGGTCGGCGACCGGCAGTGGATCTTCAAGATGCCGATCACCGATTTCCACGTCGCGCAAGTGATGCAAGAGTACATGCGCAAGAAGAAGCAGACGAAGGTGTCGGTGATCTACCGCGACGACGATTACGGTAAAACGGGCCTCTCGCACTTCAACGACGCGGGCAAGCGCTTCGGGTTCGAAGTCCTCAACGCTGAAGCGATCAACGCGCGCGCCAGCGACGCGACGACGCAGCTCACGCACGTCAAGTCGGCCGGGCCCGCGGCAATCGTGGCGTGGACGACGCTGCCGTCGGCCGGCGTCATCATCAAGGCGTACAAAGAGCTCGGCCTGAGCTATCCGATCTACTACTCCGACGGCGCGGCGACGGGAGTGTTTCCGCAGCAGGCGGGCGCGGCGCTCAACGGCGCGTACATCGCGAGCACGAAAATCAACGTCGCCGACGCGTTGCCCAACAGCGATCCGCAGAAGAAGATTCTCACGCGATACATCGAGTCGTTCGTGAAGAACTATCCGAAGGACGCGCCGGTCAGCATCTTCGGCGGCTTCGGCTACGACAGCGTCTACGTCCTCAAGCAGGCCATCGAACGCGCGAAGGGTACCGACGGCGAAAAGGTGCGCCAAGCCCTCGAGCACACCGAGTATCTCGGCGTCACCGGCCAGTTCCGCATGTCGGCGGCCGATCACAACGGTCTGTCGGTGTTTTCGCTCGTGCTGACGCAAGTAGAAAACGGCAAGTTCATCATCGCGAAATGACGGCATCTGAACGGGAGAGAGCGTACCGGGCGCTCTCGCTCGCGCGGGCGCTCGACGACCGGATGTGGCGGCTCGCGCGGGCGGGCCGCGCGCATTTCGCGGTGCCGTGCAGCGGTCACGAAGCGATCGGCGTTGGATACGCGGTCGCCATGCGAGCCGGCGTCGACTGGCTCGCGCCGCACTATCGCGATCTCGCGGCGTTGCTCGTGCTCGGCATGCCGCCGCGCGACGTCATGCTGTGCTTCTTTTCGCGGCCGTCGGATCCCAACGCCCGCGGCCGGCAGCCGTACGCGCACTTCGGTTCGCGCGCGCTGCACGTGCTCTCGCAGCAAGGTCCGCAGCCCAATCATTGTTCGCACGGCGTCGGCTGCGCGTGGGGCTCGCAGCTGCTCGACGACGGCAGCGTCACCGTGATCGCATTCGGGGACGGCGGCGCGCAGAAAGGCGAGGTGCACGAGTCGATGAACGTCGCCGCGATCCACAAGCTGCCGTGCGTGTTCGTCGTGCACCGCAACGGCTGGACGCAGTCGGTCGCGCGCGAGGACCAGTATGCCACCGAGACGCTCGTGGCGCGCGCCGCGGGCTACGGCATGCCGGGGATCGCGGTCGACGGCATGGACGTCGAGGCGATGCACGTCGCTGCGAGCGAGGCGATCGAACGCGCGCGCGCCGGAGGCGGGCCGACGCTCATCGACGCGGCGTGCGTGCGCTTCATGCCGAACACGTCCAACGACGACGACTCGCGCTACCGCGATCGCGCGGAAGTCGACGCGCTGCGCGCGAGCGGGGATCCGCTGCTGCGTGCTCGGGCGCTGGTCGACGCGCACTTCGCGGCGGCGGTGGATGTCGAGACCGCCGCGCTCGCCGACGACGCCGCCGAATGGGCCGAGGCGCAGCCGCTCGGCAATCCCGCGACCGTTGCGGATCATACCTATGCGTGAGCTCACCGTGATCGAAGCCGTGCGCGAAGCCCTCGGCGACGAGATGGCGCGCGACGAGCGCGTGATCGTGCTCGGCGAAGACGTCGGCAAGCTGGGCGGCGTGTTTCGCGCGACGGAGGGTCTGTACGACCGCTTCGGCGCGCGGCGCGTCATCGACATGCCGATGGCCGAAACGGTCATCGCGGGCGTCGCGGTGGGCCTTGCGATGCGCGGTTTGCGGCCGGTGGCGGAAATTCAATTCGCCGACTTCATCCACGCGGCGATGGACCATCTCGTTGGCGAGGCGGCAAAAATTCGCTGGCGCACCGGCGGCGACTGGTCGTGTCCCATGGTGCTGCGGACGGCGTACGGCGGCGGCTTCCGCGGCGGACCGTATCATTCGCAATCGGTCGAAGCGTTCTACGCCCACGCGCCGGGTTTGAAGGTCGTGGCACCGTCGACGCCGGCCGACGCGAAAGGCTTGCTGATCGCGGCGATGCGCGATCCCGATCCCGTGCTGGTGCTCGAGCACAAGCGGACGTATCGCGCGATCCGCGGGCACGTGCCCGAAGGCGACTACGTCGTGCCGATCGGCCGCGCGGCGATCGCGCGCGAAGGCAGCGACGCCACCGTGCTCGCGTACGGCATGATGCTGCACGAGTCGCTCGCCGCCGCCGAGACGCTCGCCGGCGAAGGCATCGACGTCGAAGTCGTGGACCTGCGCACGCTCGCGCCGCTCGACCGCGAGACGATTCTGGCGTCGCTGACCAAGACGCGGCGGCTGTGCGTGGTGCACGAGGACACGATCACGATGGGGCTCGGCGCGGAGCTGTGCGCGCTCGCCGCGGAAGCGGACGTGCTCGACGTGCCGCCGGTGCGCGTCGCGATGCCGGATATCCCCGGAATCCCCGTCGACGACGTGCTCGAAGACGCCGTGTTGCCGAACCGCGCGACGATCCGCGACGCGCTGCTGCGCCTGGTCGCGCGCGAGCGCTCACGATCGCATGGCGCGGCCGGGCCGCGCGCATACGACCCGGCGATTCCGCAGGCGTCGAGCATCGTC
>JAXDMA010000285.1:0-6226 GCA_034666305.1 Vulcanimicrobiota bacterium | reverse complement strand
ACCAGCCCGTCGCGGGCGTGGGCGTGACGGTTTCGACGATCCTCACGACGACCACCGGCGCCGACGGCACTTACCGCATCGCCAACGTGCCGATCGGGTCGTACACGCTGATCGTCTCGCCGCCGCAAGGATATTCCGCGCCGCCGCAGCCGACGTACAACGGCAGCGTCGCGTCGGGCGAGACGGCCGTCATCGACATACCGCTCAACCACACCTGAGCGCGCGCGCGAGGTCGACGGGCTAGAATGCGCGTCGTCATCGCGCCCGACAAGTTCAAGGGCAGCCTCGACGCAGCCGGTGTCGCCGCCGCGCTCGCGGCCGGCGTGCGCGACGCGATCCCCGGCGCCGCCTGCGATCTCGTGCCGATGGCGGACGGCGGAGACGGCACGGTCGCGGCATTTCTCGCAAGCGGCGCGAACGCGCACAGGCTGCGCGTGAGCGGGCCGCTCGGCGCGCCCGTCGATGCGACGTACGCGCGTGACGGCGACGTCGCGATCGTCGAGATGGCCGCCGCGTCGGGGCTCGTGCTCGCCGGCGATCGCGCCGACTCTCGGCGTGCGAGCACGCGCGGCACCGGGGAGCTGCTGCGCGATGCGCTCGCCGGCGGTGCGAAACGCATCGTGCTCGGCATCGGCGGCAGCGCGACGACGGACGGCGGCGCGGGCGCGCTCGCGGCACTCGGTGCGCGCTTTCTCGACGCGTCGGGAGCGGAACTCGAGCCGATGCCGGCGGCGCTCGCGCGCGTTGCGCGCGTCGACCTCGCGGCACTCGATCCGCGATTGCATGCCGTCGACATCGCGATCGCCTGCGACGTGAACAACCCGCTGCTCGGCCCGCAAGGCGCGGCGGCAGTGTACGGCCCGCAGAAAGGCGCATCGTCCGACGATGTAGCGTTCCTCGACGGCGTGCTTGCGCGCCTTGCGGACGCGATGACCGCAGCGACGGGACGCGATCTGCGCGCGCTGCCCGGCGCGGGCGCGGCCGGCGGCTTGGGCTGGGCGCTCGCGAGCGCGTGCGGCGCACGGCTCGAACGCGGCGTCGCGCTCATCGCCGAGATACGCGGTCTCGCTCACGCGCTGGAGGGCGCCGATTGGTGCTTCACCGGCGAAGGCAGGATCGACGAACAGACGCTGCGCGGCAAGGTCGTCGACGGTGTCGCCGCGCTCGCGCGCGCCGCAAACGTCCGCGTGATCGCGTTCGGCGGAAGCGTCGATCTCGCGGTTGAGCAGACGTTGCGCGCACGCGGCGTGCGCTGCGTGCCCGTCGTGCCCGGGCCCATGACGCTCGAAGAAGCGATGCGCGACGCGGAAGCGAACCTGCGGGCTGCCGCGGCGCGCGTCGCGGCGTTCCTTTCGGGAGGCTGATCGCATGCTGCACGCGCTTTTGCTCGGCGGAGTTCTGCTCGCGGCCGCGCCCCTCGACGCCCGGCATGCCGCGGTGCTCGACGCGATCGCGAGCGATTCAAACGCGATGGCTTGCACGCCGGCGCAGTTGCGCGCGGCGGCGGCGGACGCGGACGTTCGGCCGCTTGGCCATTACGGCCGCGACGATGTCGTCGTCGCGCATCTCTCGGACGGCTGCCTCTGCGGCGAGCATAATTGTCCCGTCTACGCGTTGCAGCTCACCGCCGGCAAGCCGCGCGTGCTGATGAGCACGTTCGGGTACGGGCTCGCGACACACGCAGAGACATCGCTGCCGCGCATCGTCGTGCGCGCCCACGACAGCGCGCTCGTGATCGATGAGGAGACCTATGCGTTTCGCGGAGGCCGATACGTCGAGGTCGACAGCGCCCGCGTGCGTGGCGACACCGGTGCGCGCAAGTCCAACGTCGCGGTACGGTTTTCGCCGGGCGCATCGTCCGCGCGGCTCCGCGGCAGCGCGTCGACCGGCTGGCACGACGCGTACACGTTCGAAGCGGCGAAGGGTCAGCGGGTGCTCGTCGACGGCCTGCGATCGACCGCGAACGTGAGGTTGTCGCTGTTCGGGCCGAGCGGGACGCCATTGGACCTGCGCGCCGGCGCGCCGTTTACGCTGCCTGCGAACGGGCGATATCTGCTCCACGTCGACATCGGGGGGGATGGCGACGTCCCTTACGCGCTGACGCTCGCAATCCGCTAGACCGCTTCGTAGCGCGCGATTGCGACGACGACGCCTGCACGGTAGAAGAACCACATCTCCTCTTCGGATATCGCCTGCGGGCGCGGTTCGTAGCGCACGACGTCGAAACCGCACAGTGTTTTTGCCTTGCCGGCGCCGAGTGCCGCTTCGACCGCTGCGCGCGTGCTGCCGAGGCCGAGGTTGCCGCTCAGGCGCGGTACCGCGGGCAACGCGGCGACCGCGCGCGGCGGCGCGCCCGCTTCCATCACGAGCGCGGTGAACGAATCCTCTTGCGCCACGCTGTCGGCTTCAAGCACGATCGCGCCCGCTCGCGGGACGCGCCCGAGCGCGTACGTGTCGCCCGCCGCGCTTCCGGCGACGACGGTGAGGCCGGTGACGGCGCCGCCCGAGAATGTCACGTGCGCGAAGCGCGACGGGCTGACCGGCGTGATCGGAACCACGGTCGCGTCCTTCGCTTTGGTCCACGGCCGAAACGCGGGTGCGACGCAACGTACCGCCGGGATCGATTGCACCCAGCGCAGCAGCGCCGCGTCGGGGGTGGCGGACCCCGTCACGATGTGGTCGCCGGTCCCGTGGACGGGCCTGTCGCGGGCTTGTTCAGGCGCACGTAGGTCGCGCGCTCCGCGACCGCTTCATCGATGATGCCAACGACGACGGCCGCGAGCCGGTCGCTGTCGTGGCGTACGGTCTGCGTCTCGCTGATCACGTTTGCTCGCACCACGCGCACGCCCAGCGTGCGCAGCTCGTCTTCGTCCACTTGCACCGGAAACTGGCCCTCCTCGGCGTACTCGTCGAGCAGCTTGCGCGGGAGCTCGTCGTTCACCACCGCGACCTCGCACACGTTCGCGTCCGCGCCGCGCAGCAGCGCGCGCACGTGCGCCGACGCGGTGTAGCCGTCGGTCTCGCCCGGCTGCGTCATGACGTTGCACACGTAGATCTTCACCGCGTTCGAGGCCTCGATCTCGCGCCCGACGCGGTCGATCAGCAGGTTCGGCATGATCGACGTGTACAGCGAGCCGGGGCCGAGCACGATCGCGTCCGCTTCGCGCAGCGCGGTAATGACCTCGTCGAGCGGTGCGGCGAACGGCGGATCGAGGTACACGTGGTCGATCGTACCGTGCGCCCCGGTGATCTGCGTCTCACCTTCCACGATGCGCCCGTCGCTGAGCTGCGCACACAGGCGGGCGACGGCGAGCGTCGACGGCAGCACGCGGCCCTTGACGTTGAGCACGCGGCTCGACACTTTGATCGCCTCGTCGAAATTGCCGGTGATCCCGGTCATTGCGGCGAGAAAGAGGTTGCCGAACGAGTGTCCGGTGAGCCCTTCGCCCTCGGCGAATCGGTAGCGGAACAGCTCCGTCACGAGCGCTTCGTCGTCGGCAAGCGCGACCAGGCAGTTGCGAATGTCGCCGGGCGGGAGCACGCCGAGCTCTTTTTGCAGCCGGCCCGACGAGCCCCCGTCGTCGCTCACGGTGACCACCGCCGTCAGGTTGGTCGTGATCTTCTTGAGCCCGCGCAGCATCGTCGACAGCCCGGTGCCGCCGCCGACGACGACGATCTTGTAACCGCGCGTGAGGCGCTTGTCGCGGATCGCGTCAATCACTTTGCTCGTTCCGTGCGGCGCCACCGCAGAGACGATCGCGTTGAGCCAGCGCCAGATCCCGAGCGCGACCAGCACCGCGCCGATCACCATGAAAATCCACGACAAATATCCCGGCGGGAAGAACTCGGACACGAGCGTATCCACGAGCTCGTTGATTTTCAGCGTGACGCCTTCGTCGGTCAGATAGCGCGAGACACCGTTGACGAACAGCGTCGCGCCGAGCACCGCGAGGAAGAGCCAACGTTTGACGCCGAGGCCGGGCTGCAGCCAGCGGGCCAGGTCGATCGAGCGGCGCATGCGCGTGCTCACAGGCGGCGGCATGCGCGTGCTCATCGGTTGACGTCCCGCGCGTCGAACGCCGACACCGCGCCCGGTGTCGTGTCGTTCAAGTGGCGCTCGACCCGGCGCGCGAGATAGACGCTGCGATGGCGGCCGCCGGTGCAGCCGATCGCGATGGTGACCTGCGACTTGCCTTCTGCTTCATAACGCGGGATCAAGAAGTCGAGCAGCGCGAAGAGGCGGGACAAGAACGCGTCGGTGTCGGGGATCGCTTCGAGGTACGCGGCGACCGGTTCGTCGGCGCCCGTGAGCTCGCGCAGGCCTTCGACGTAGTTCGGGTTCGGCAGAAAGCGCACGTCGAACACGAGGTCGGCGTCGAGCGGCACGCCGTATTTGAAACCGAACGCGACGATCGACACGCGCAGCCGCCGCGCGTCGGAGCCGGCGAACGTCGTGCCGATGCGGTCCTTGAGCTGGCCCAGCGTCAGCCGCGTGGTGTCCCACACGACGTCGGCCCGGTCGCGCAGGCCGGCGAGGGACGCGCGTTCGGCGGCGATGGCTTCCGCGAGACCGATTCCGTTCTCGCCGAACGGGTGGCGGCGGCGTGTCTCGCTGTAGCGGCGGATCAGCGTTTCGTCCTCGGCGTCGAGGAACAGCACTTCGGGTTCGAAACCGGCCGCGGAAAGCTCGTCGAGCGCGGGGACCGCGTCGCCGAACGGGCCGAGCGTGCGCACGTCGAGTGCGAGCGCGGCATTGCCGTTACCCGACTCCGCGGCGAGGGTCACGAACGCACGCGCGAGGACGGGCGGCGCGTTGTCCAGGCACGCGAACCCGAAGTCCTCGAACGATTTCATCGCCTGGCTCTTGCCCGCGCCCGAGAGCCCCGTTACGATGACGAGACGCCGCATATGAAGCTCTTTTCCGCCGACAAAGCCAACGCCCTCATCCCGGTCCTGGAACCTCTCCTCGAAGAGCTCTGGGCGAAGCGCCGCGACTTGGCGATCCGGCTGCTGGAAACCGATCCGGCGCTGCGCATGGGCCCGGCGGACCCGCTGCGGGACCGCCGCCGGTCGCGGGCGTTCACCGAGCTCAAGGCCGAGATCGTGCGGCTCATCAACCGGATCGAAGCACACGGCTGCGTCGTCAAGAACATCGACGTCGGGCTGCTCGATTTTCCGTCGATGCGCGACGGGCGTCCCGTGTATCTCTGCTGGAAGGCCGGCGAACCCGAGCTCACCCACTGGCACGGCACGGACGAAAGCTTCGTAGACCGCAAGCCGCTGTAGCCCTTGCCGGTCAAAGCGGAGGCCGCTTTGCCCGTCAAAGGCGCAAAGGCCGCTCGAGCGGCCTTTGCTAGCATTTCCGTCGACCGCGAACGGTCGTGTTAGGCCGGGACTGCTGTTGGGTCGACCTTGATGAAGTCCTCAGCCAGTCCCTGAAGGCGTACCTCGCCGAACACGACGGTGTAGGCGCCGGCGGCCAAATCGGTGACCTTGCCGTATTCCGGGACGCTTGCGAGCTGCGGGATCTTCGCGCGGATTTCGTCGGGCAGCTTCACGGTGTCGCCGACGTCGAGCGCGGGCTGCTCGAACAGCTTCTCGAGGTCCGCCATCAGCAAGTTGAGCGGGATGCCGTAGCCTTCGCTGACTTGTTCGATCGTCTCGGTCTCGCTGATCGAACAATGCGAGCAGCCGCCCAGATGAAAACGTGCGAAGACGCGCTTCGCGCCGGCATGCGTCTTGAATGCTTGCTCGACGGTGAGGTCTTTGGTGAAGTGGGCCACGGTCGACATCATTCACCGAAACCGGCCGACGACCCCGCCGGTTGCGCGGCGGCGGGGAGTGCGGAGGACGCCTGTACGCCGGATTCTGTCAAAGCCTCCGAAGAGGCCGTGGTCGTCATCCCTCTGGGGCCGGCCTCACGACCGACCTCGTTGCGACGTTGCTCGTTTCGCCGGGCCGGCGAGTGTCCACGTATGGACACGAATCGAGCGGTCTTGCTCCAGGTGGGGTTTACCCGCGCCCGCGTCACCGCGGAGCGCCGTGCGCTCTTACCGCACGATTTCACCCTTACCGTCGAGCCGAAGCGCGACGGCGGTATGTTTCTGTGGCACTTTCCTTCGAGTTGCCCCGACAGGACGTTATCCTGCACCCTGCCCGATGGAGCCCGGACGTTCCTCGACGCTTGCGCGCCGCGACGACCCGGCGTCCTCCGCGATGAGTACCG
>JAXDMA010000284.1:0-6368 GCA_034666305.1 Vulcanimicrobiota bacterium | reverse complement strand
GGCGACGACGTCCGCGATGCGCACCGCGTCGGCGTACGCGCGCTCGCGCGAGCCCGGCAACAGCGCGAGGCGCAGCGGTGCGCGCCACTCGACGCGCACGTCCGTCGCGAGCAAGTCGACGATCACGTTGCCCGGCGCTTCGGCGCGCAGCCCGTGCGCGCGCAGATCGTTCGCCGTCGCGGCGTCGCGCACGAACAGACGCCGCGCGCCGCGCAGCACGACGCGCTCGCCCGGCCCATACGGCGCCACGTACACGCTCTTCGCGGTTCCGACGTACGCGAGGGGCGCGCGCGCGAGCCGTGCGAGCGCGCAGGCGTACGCGTCGCCCACCGCGACGACCGCCGCGTAACGCCCGCGCGCCGCGCGCAAAAACGCGAGCTGCCGCGCGAAGAGCCCGAGAAAACCCGCGCCCAAGTCGCGCGCGAACGCGCGCACGTTGCCCATGGCCACCAGCCCGCCCGACGGCATCGCGCGCTGGGGCCCGACGTCGGGGAAATCGGCGCCGCCCAGGCGTTCGCCGACCAGGCCGAAGTGGTCGGTGCGCAGCCCCGCCAGCGCGCGCGCGTCCTGCGCGATGCGCGCGGCGATGGCCGCTTCACCGTGCCCGTTCGTCACGAACAGCACGCGGGGCGATGACATGTCTTACGCAGCCCCCCCGCGCCCGTGCTTCGCGACGGGCGTGTAGAGTCGAGCGCCACACGTGGCGCCTCCGCAGCCGGCACGGCCGTGGTCGTTTCGTTGCTGCTGCGGTGTCATGTGAGCGGCTCGAGCTGAAAGTCGCTGATGCGCGCGCGGCCGGTCGCGTCTTTGGCGAGTTCCGTGCGCGACGCGAACGCGCCGTACGGGCCCGCATGCACGATCGGTACGCCCGCGACGATCTCCGGCTCGGGTAGCGTGTCGTGGCTGTGGCCGCCCAAGATCAGCTCGAGCCGCGGAACGCGTTGCGCGAGGAGGCGATCGTGGCGCAGCCCCAGATGCGACAGCGCGATCAGCGTCGTGCCGGGCGGCGTCGTGTCCGCCATCCGCTGCGCGACGGCGAGCGGGTCGAGGAAACGCCAGCCGAAGACGTGCTCGAAGAACGACCCCTGAGGATACTGCACGACGAGCAGGCCGAAGAAGCGCAACGTCCACTCCGTTCCGGCGTCGGCGCGCTGGACCGTGACGTCGGCGCTGAACGGCAGCGCACGCCCTTTCGTGTCGACGAGGTTCGCGCACACGAGCGGGTGGCGCATCTGCGCGGCGCGTGCGCGCACCGCGCCGAAGATGTAGTGAAACTCGCGATTGCCCATCGCCTGCACGTCGACGTGCGCGGCGTCGAGTTCCGCGATGATCGGCTCGCGCCGGTGGTACACCGTCTGCGAACCGCGCAGTGAATCACCGCAGTCGACGTACATCCCGGGCCGCGCCGCGCGCAGCGCGTTGATGGGCGCGGCGACGTGCCGGCGATCGTGCACGTCGCTGGTGTGGTAGATCCGCATCTAGGTTTGACGGTACCCGGCGCGCGCAGCGACCGGGTTGCTCTCGGCCGCCGCGGACAGCACCCAGTCGGCGTTGCGCTGCAGCGAGTCCGGGGGGCCGAGCGCCGCGCGCACGCGCCCGTAGCCGTCGTGTTGACGCTGCGGGTTCGCGAGCAGCGCGAGCAGCGCGTCCGCGAGCGCCGCCGGCGTGGCCGCGCCTTGCAACAGCTCCGGCACGACCGGCTCGTCGAGCACGAGGTTGGGCAGCGTGACGTATTTCCCGCGGTAGATGCGCCGCGCGATCTTCGCCTGAGTCTCCGACAGCACGTACAGCGCGACCGCGGGCGTCTCGATCAGCGCCGCTTCGAGCACGGCCGTTCCCGACGCGATCGCGGCGGCGTCGGCGTCACGCAATGCGGCGCGGGCGTCGCGCACGATCTCCACCGGCAGCGGCGAACGAAACGACAGCAGGTGCGCCACGTGCGCGTGTGCGTCATCGTCCGACGCGACCAGCACCGCGCGCACGTCGGGGCGCACCTCGCGAACGCGCGCGAGCGCGTCGAGCAGCCGCGGCGTGTGGCGCGCGATCTCGCCCGCGCGGCTCCCCGGCAAAAGCGCGATCATCCCGGCTCCGGGCGGCGGCGCGGGGCGCGGGTCGCGCGCGCAGATCGTCGAGACGAGCGGATGCCCGACGTAGCCGATCGGAAGTCCGAGCCGCCGGTAGAAGTCCGCTTGGTGGCGGAAGATCGTCAGCGGATCGCACAGCGTTGCTACCGCCCGCGCGCGTTTGACGCTGTCGAGCCACGCGGACGGCGGTGCGTAGTACACGATCGGTTTCGGAAACCCCAGCGTGCGCAAGATGCGCGCGAGCCGCAGGTTGAACGCGCCGAAGTCGACGAGCACGACGAGGTCCGGCGGATCGCGCCGGAGCGCGAAGGCCACGCGCAAGCCGGCGCCGAGCGTGCGCGGCAGCCGGCGCAGCGCCTCGAACACGCCCAGCGACGCCCAGCCGCGATTGCGCTGCACGATGCGAACGCCCGCGCGCTCCAAGCGCGTGTCGCCGATGCCCTCCGCGTCGACGGCGGCACGCGTGCGCATCGCGCCTACGAGATCCGCCGCGAGCAGCTCGCCCGACGCCTCGCCCGTCGAAAAGAAGACGCGCATGGTGGCGGGGGACGGCGTTATTTGAGGATCCCGCGCTCGGAGCCGGCTTCCAAAAACGCGAGCAGCGTGCGGCCTTCGTCCGTTTTTACCGCCTCGCGCAGCGCCCCGATCGCCTGCGAGACGTTCTTCTCGGAATGGTAGAGCGTCTTGTATGCGTCTTTGAGCTCGGTCAGCGCCTCGCGCGAAAAGCCGGCGCGCCGCAGCCCTACGGCGTTGAGCCCGTAGACGACGGGCGGATCGCCGTCGCACAGAAAGTACGGCGGCAAGTCGCGTCCGAGCTTCGCGTAGCCGCCGACGAACGAGTACGTCCCGATCCGCACGAACTGGTGCACGCCGGCCATCGCGCCGATGAGCGCGTGGTCTTCGACGACGACGTGCCCGGCGAGCTGCGCGAGGTTCGACATCGTGACGTGGTTCCCGACGCGGCAGTTGTGCGCGACGTGCGTGTACGCGAGCAGCAAGCAATCGTCGCCGACCGACGTCACGCCGCCCGCGTTCGCGCTGCCGCGATGGATCGACGCGTACTCGCGGATCACCGTCCGCGCGCCGATCGTCGTGTACGAAACCTCGCCTTCCTCCGCCTTACGGTCCTGCGACGGAGCGCCGATCGTGGCGAACGGATGGATCGTGGTGTCTTCGCCGATCGTCGTACGGCCCGACACGACGACGTGCGCGAGCAGCTTCGCGCGCGCGCCGATCGTCACGTGTTTGCCCACGACGCAGTACGGTCCGATGTCGACCGTCTTTGTGATGTTCGCGTTGGGATGAACGATCGCGCTGGGATGGATCACAGATGCAGCACCGACGAGTCGTGCGCGAACGCCGACGGATCGATGGAGATCGAGAACGTCAGCTCCGCGCTGACGACTTTCTTCCCGTCGACGCTCGCCTCGACCGCGACCCAGCCGATGTTGAGCTTCGTCTTGATGACGCGCGCTTCCATGTCGAGCCGGTCGCCCGGCACCACGGGCCGGCGAAATTTCGCCTTGTCGATCCCGGCGAGGTACGGCACTTTGCGCGCCATGTCGCCGGGTTCGAGGATCGTCGTGCCGCCGAGTTGCGCGAGCGCCTCGATCATGTACACGCCCGGGAACAGCGGGTTGCCGGGAAAATGCCCGGCGAGCATCGGTTCGTTCGCCGTGACGTTCTTGTAGCCGCGCGCGCGCACCATCGGCTCGAGCTCGGTGATGCGATCGATCAGCAGCATCGGATAACGGTGCGGCAAGATCTTCATGATCTCGCGCACGTCGAGGATCGGCACGGAGCGCTCTTTTCCTAACTTGTGGCGGAGACCGCGGTCTGCTCGCCGGCGGCGTCGCCGAGAAGCTCGCGCACGGCCATGCAGTGGAGTTTGTGACCGCTCTTGACGGCGATCACCTCGCACTGCGGATACGCGGCGAGCAATGCGAAATCACCGACGAGATCGAGAATCTTGTGGCGCGCCGGTTCGGTCGGGGAGCGCAGCGGCGCGAGCGGTCCGTCCGAACCGAACACCACCGCGTTCTCGAGCGTGCCGCCCTGCGCGAGGCCGCGCTTGACGAGCGCCTCGACCTCGTGCAAGAAACCGAACGTCCGGTTCGGCGCGACCTCGGCGCGATAGATCTCGGGCGTGATCTCCGTCTCGACGTACTGCGTGCCGATCGGCAGCGGGTAGTCGACGATCATCCGCACGCGGAACGACGACGCCGGCGCGACCACGAGCAGCTTGTCGCCGTCGCGGAACACGCGCGTCGCGGTGGGAACCCAACGGACGCGCGCGTCGTGCAGCGTCGCCAAGCCGACCGCGTCGATGGCATCGGCGAACGCCTTCGCGCTGCCATCCTCGACCGGGATCTCGGAGCCGTCGACCGCGATCAGCGCGTTGTCGACGCCGCAGCCCAGCAGCGCGGACAGCAGGTGCTCGACGGTGGAGACGCGGTGTTCGCCCATACCGACGACCGTCGCGCGCACGGTGTCGACGACGTAGTCGGCGCGCGCGGGAAACTCGACCGCATCGTTCACTCGAAAGCGAAGGCCGTGGCCGGCGGGGGCGGGGAGGATGCGAACGCGCGCGGGAGCCCCGGTGTGGAGGCCGGCGCCCTCGAACGCGATCGCATCACGCAATGTCGTTTGATACTGCACTTCAGCTCTGCTTGGGGTCTTCGACCGGCTTGGGCTCCCGCTTTTCCAAGGCGTCGACCCGAGCGTTCAATTTCGGCAGCTTGCGGATATACGCCTGGAGCCGCACGTGGTCGCGATGGTTCTGAGCGGGCTGACCGCCGATGAACGCGTCGTCGGCGACGTTGCCCCAAACGTGCGCGGCCGCGCTGATCGTGACGCGGTTGCCGATCGTGGTGTGCCCGGGGAAGAGCACCGAGCCGCCGATGCGGCAGTAGTCGCCGATCGTCGTCGTTCCGGCCATGCCCGCGAACGCCGCGATTGCGGTGTGGTTTCCGATGCGCGCGTTGTGGCCGATCTGGCAGAGGTTGTCGATCTTGGTCCCGGTCCCGATCGAGGTCACGCCGGTCTGCGCGCGGTCGATGCACGTGTTCGCGCCGATCTCGACGTCGTCGCCCAAGGTCACGTTGCCGATTTGCGGGATCTTCACCAGGCGTCCGTCGAGAAACGCCCAGCCGAATCCGTCGCTGCCGACCACGGCGCCCGCCTGCAGCACGACGCGATCGCCGGCGACGCACGCGTCCGCGAGATAAGCGCGCGGGTGGAACAGGCAGTGCGCGCCGACGACCGCGCCCGCGCCGACGACCACCCCGGGGAGCAGGACGGTGCCGTCGCCGATGCGCGCGCCGGGACCGACCGACACGTGCGGCCCGATCCACACGCCCTCCCCGACCTGCGCGGTCGGATGGACCGCGGCCGTCGGGTGCACGAACGGTCCCTGCGGGCGCGGCGGCTCGAGCGCGGCCAGCAAGGCAGCGAGCGCGACGCGGGCCGAGGGCACCGCCAGGATCGGTTTAGGATAGGCTTCGCCGGCGCTCAGGAGCGCTTCGTCGGTAAGCACGGCGGCGGCGCGCGAGGCGAGCGCGGTTCGCAGGTAGCGTTCGTCGACCGCGAACGTGAGCGCGGTGGGGCCGGCGTCGTCGACCGCGGCGATCCGCTCGATCGCGACGGCCGGATCGCCGACGACGCGACCGCCGGTCCGCTCGGCGAGCTCTCCGAGCGTACCAAGTGGATTCACCTTCGGTGAATCCTTCGCGTTCGCGCTTCGCGCGATCCGCCCACGCTCACTTTCAGTGAGCTATTCACGGAGCGGGGGTGCTCTTGTCCTCGATCTTGAGGATCTTCTCGACGTCCGCGGTGATGTCGACCCCGCCGAAGCCGACGTACTGGCGCGTAAAGACGTAGGTCAGGTGCTTGTCGGCGGCGACCTGCTTCGCCGCGGCCGTCACGTCGACGCTCAGTTCGGTCTGTGCCTGCGCGAAGCGCGCCTGCAGCTGCGCGCGCGCCTGCGACTTGTCGCGATCGGACTTGCGCGAGCGCTCGATGGTTTGCGCGTCGTTCGCGAGCTGGTTCTGATAGTTCTGAAACTTCGGCCAGTTCTGCGAGATGCGCTGCACGTCGACCAGCCCAATGTCGGTGTTTGAGGCGTTCTTGCCGCACGCGCAGAGTGACGCGAGTGCGGCCGTGGCGACGAGCGCGCGCAGCGCGGTGTTCGTGATCATCATTCGTGCAGGCTTTCGATGTCCTTGAGAGCGTCCGGCGTGAGATCGACTCCGCCGGCGGGGGCGACGATGTTGGTGAGAACGACCG
>JAXDMA010000283.1:0-14278 GCA_034666305.1 Vulcanimicrobiota bacterium | reverse complement strand
CGGCTTTGAGACTCTTGAGACGCAGTGCCCCTGCCGGCCCCTTGATGAAGGTCTCCCAGCTCAACCGCACTTGCGGCCGCAGAAGATAGGGCGGTTTGACGATCTGCGCCTTGTTCTGCTGCAGCGTCGCCGCGGGCGCGGCGCCTACCGGCAAAGCTTGGCTCGAAAACAGCAGCATTGCGATTGCAATCGCCGGCGAAAGAAAGACAGCTCTTCTTGCGTTCATGGCACCCCCGACATCGCGACGAAATGAGGCCAACCCTCACGTTCGGAAGCTGTTCGGCCGAGCGATGGGCCGCCCTGCCGGAGAGGTTAGTGCGTAGCCCCGGGCGCGAACACAATCCGAACGATGAGCGGCGTGTTCGCGAGCAACATGGTCGCGTAGGTCACCGCGCGATGCTTGTCTTCGGCGAGGTAATAAATCCGCGCCGGAAGATAGAGCAGCACCGCGAAGGCCGAGGTCGCAACGAGCCGGCCGAAAATGTCCGTCGCGCTTCCCGGGGTTCCCAAGGGCGTCTGCGTCACGAGCTCGGTGAACCACGCACTCGCCGTGACGCCGGCCCACACGATCTGAAGCCCGATCGCATTGAGGTAGATGCACACATCGCCGAGCCGTTCGGCGGCGGGCGTGGTGAGAAACGTCCAGCGCGGCGGCGTCTTCGGCGGAACGAAGTAGCGGTAGACGACGCAAACGCTCACGATGCACCACAGGAATCCGGCAAGCGTAAACATCATGCTCACGCCCTCGCCGGCGGAGAAGATGCCGCCCAGAACGACTACGGAAACGGTGCAGAGCGCGAGCATCATCACCAAGTACACGAACATGAACCAGAACAGAAGACAGCCCGCGCCCGAGTCGGTGCTGAACGCGAGCCGTTGATGGAACGACCACCGCCTCAACGCCGGGCCCAGCGGCTGGATGAGCACGAGGACCGTAAAAAACATGCCGACGGCAAGCTTCGCTCGGACGTCCTCGGCGGCGGCGTGCAGCAGATTGTGTGCCAGCACCGCGACCGCGCGCACGAGCGCGAGGTTGACCGCGAAGATGACGAGATCGAAGATGATCCCGCGATTGTTCGAGGCCAAAAGCTTCCTGCCGGCAGCACCCACGCGCGGTACCAATTCAGACGTGCTGGTCGACCAAAATGGGGTTTCCGTCGGGATCCACTGCGACGAAACTGCCGGGTCCCGTCGTGGTCTCGTCGGCCTCTGTTTGGAACGTCACGCCTTGCGCCTTTATCCGCCGCTGCAACTCGCGCACGTCGGTGAACGACGTGAGCTTCTGCGCGTTGCTGTCCCAACCGGGGTTGAACGTGAGGACGTTCTTCTCGAACATCCCCTTGAAAAGGCCAATCAGGTGATCACCGTTCTTCATGATCACATAATTCTTGGCGTCACCGGCGAACGCCGCGAAACCGAACTTTTCATAGAAGGCTCTTGACGCCTCGAGATTGCTAACCGCCAAGCTGATCGAAAATACGCCGAGCTGCACTGTAGACTTCCTCTCGTCAGAGCCTGTTCGGCATGAAGCGGCTGTTTCGCAGAAGGGCGGCCGAGACCAGCGACACGAGAACGCCGATCGGGAAGATCTCGATGAAGGTCATCGGTAAACGGTAGAACGGGTTGCTGTACTGGGCCTTGAACCGTTCCATGCCCGCCGTGAATTTTGCCAAGGCTTCGCCGCTGACGCCCTTGGCCTTTTCTTGCTCGATCAGAGCGTTCGCGTACGTGCCAGCAAAGTCGCTGTGCGTGACCGCGACGGCCAGCTCCCAGGCCGCGACGTAGAAGATCCCGGCGACGAAGCTGATACCGAGTCCCAACCCGAAGGCGGGCCAGAACTTGATCACGCCGCCCAAGTCCGCATCGCGATGCCGCTTGATCGCGACGAACACGGTACTGAGCGCGATCAGCATGAGCGTATAGCCGATGAACATGCCGTAGGACAGCAGCGCGTGGCCGTTCATCGCGATGGTCAACACGGACAGCGGGACGCCGACGATCGCGCCGGCCACCGTCCCGTAGGTCAACACTTTGCGAAGCATGGAGCCTCCTTTTCCGGTAGCTTGGACCATCAGCATGGCCGACGCGATCGCGCGATGCTATCGGTCAAAAGGGTGATTCGCCCGAAATCGCCCTCGCGGCTACCCGTCACGGCACGATCCCGAGCTCGCGGGCCTTGTTGATCGCCTCCGTGCGCCGGCTGGCGTCGAGCTTGTCGAACAGCCGTGCAACGTGGGTCTTCACGGTGTGCGGCGAGACGTTCAACCGCTCCGCGATCTCACTGTTGGAACGCCCGGCCGCGATCTCGTGCAGAACCTCGAGCTCGCGAGGGCTGATTCCCAGCGAAGCCTGGGCTTTCGCGTTCCCGTCGAAGGTCGCGGACCGCGGGCGCCCGATCACGCGCGCGCCGATGTAGACGCCGAGCGCGAGAAAGCCGGCCGCGATCACGAACGTGTAGATGTTGCCCGGGTGCGCCAGCACGAGCTGCTGGTAATCGATCCACTGCAAAGCAACGGCGCCCACGGCCAACGCGGCCCCGTAGAGCGCAACGGGCTTCCAGTCCGGCACCATCCTGCCCCGCGGCCGTTTCATGTGCCGGGCTATGCTCGAACAGGGCTGCGCGAACCTGTCCAGGAGCGTTACCGAAGCGCCGCGTAGTCGGACGCTACGATGGACGTTGCGATCGCGCTCCATCATCGGATTGATGCCCGTTCCTTTTCCCAATGGCGAAGCGAATACCAGTGCCGAATATAGCGTGTCGAGGCTGGGAAGGGTTGGACGGTGCCCGAGCATCGCGCCCACGCCATCCTCGTGCCGCTGTTCAATACCGAGCAGTCCTTATTGGAACGGATGGCCACGTTCACGCGGGTCATCGCGGCGTTTCTCTCCGCGAGCGGGGCTGTCGCCATCAATCTCGGCGGAGCGCACGCGACGCACGAAGCAACGTTCTTTGTGGACATTGCCTCGATTGAGGAGCCTCTGCCCGCAATGCTCATGATTTGGAATGGAATTAGCGTTGCCAAAGATGGCGATCGGGTCAGCCTGCTCAGCCTCGGCATGGCGCAGCTCGATTTGCCCGATCTGCTCTTGACGGCACCCGCGACCGCCGTCAACGGAGCGCTCGAGTGCATGTTCGACTTGCTCGCGTACATCGCTTCGCGCGCGGCGCCGTTGCCCGAAGGCGACACGATCGGCGTAAGAGCGGATGACCGACATACGGTCCGCTATGAGCCGTCGCCCCTCGCCGACGGAACTGACGTCTGGTGCGTGGATCTGTAACCTATGGCGTGATGTCTTCGCCGATAAACAGCATGAGTGCCGCTTTGAACGGTGCCGCGCATTCGACTTGCGGTTCGTGACCGCAACGATCCAGAACGACGAGCCGCGCGCCGCGGATCCCGGCGAGAAACCGTTCGCCGTCGGTGATCGGTATGAGGCGGTCGCCGCGTCCCCAGATGATGAGTGTGGGCACGCGCACGGCCGACAGTAATGGGTCGAGCGCATCGTCGCCGCGCGCGATCGCGTCGACGATGCGGCCGACGGCGTAGCCGTCACCCGCGTGAAGCCGCGCGGCGAACGCGCTGCTCCCGTCCGGATCGTCACGGCAGAACCGCGCGGCGTAGAACGTCAGCGAGCACAAGCGGACGAACGCATCGCGGTCGGCAAGGCGCAGGTCGGTCATGGTGCGCGGGCCGAGCCGGGCGGCCAGACCGCGAAGCCCTGCGGCGTCGACGAGGACCAGTCGCGCGACGCGCGCGGGACGCCGCACGGCAAGCAGCGTCGCGACCCATCCTCCGAGCGAATTCCCGACAACGGTCGCGTGCGTGACGTGCAATCGTGCGAGCAGGCCGTCGAGAACGTCCGCTTCCGTCGCTGCGCCGTACTCGACGAGCGGCTTTGCCGATTTTCCGAAGCCCAGAAGATCGAGCGCAATGACGCGATGATGCGGCGCGAGTGCGGCGATCGTGTCGTGCCAGACACCGAGATCGTCGGCCAGACCGTGGACCAGCACGACGGCCGGCCCGGTACCGACGTCGACATATGCGATGCGCTGGCCGAAGACGTCGGCGGTGCGCACTTCGGCGGACCGCGCGGCAACCGGTGCAGCGGCGATCAGCAGTGCTAAGGCGCAAACGATCGTCGCGCGCACGACCGAAGGCGACTTCATTGAATCCGGACCATCGGTCTTAGGGCCTCGGCGAAGGCCCGAAACGCATCGGCTGCGGCGTCGTTGCGGCTCGCCAAACTTCGCTCGTATTCTTCAGTGAGAGATTTTGCGTTACGAATGTCACCCTGCAACAACAAGCACAGCGGCAAACGGTACATTGCACGCTCACGGTGTGTCAATTTGAAATCGCGAAGCCCCTGCTCCAATGACCGAAGACTCGAGTTGGCGCGCATGAAGGGTAACGCGAACCTCCGGATTGCCGAGGTCATTTCGCCTATCGGCGCGCCGGCGAATTCTTCGGAAACGTACCAGGGCCGATATGTGTTTTCCGGCATAAGATAGCCAATATGGACCGAAATCGTCGGCGCCCTGTATCGCGCTGCCCGGCCCCCAAGCAGCTCATCGAGGAGCGATTCAATCGCGTTGCTCCGGACGCCGGCGGTCAGGTTGACCTCGACGATTCTCTTGTCGGAGTGCATTCCGACTCCCAGCCATCCCGCGAAGCCCTCCGCTGTGGGGATGGTGAAGATGCCACTCGACGCGCTTCCCGTGAATCCGTCCTCAATCAAAACCGGAGCGATCTTTTTCGCGATGATGTCGGTGGCGCGCGGTCGAGCTCTTATCACGACCTGCACATGATTCGCGCCGAACCCTAGTACGCTCCCGCCTCGAACCAGCGTTTCACCGGCGTGGCGTTTGCCATGGCCGCGTGTCCCGCCGGGTTCGCGTGGATGGAGTCGCTGAAATAGAGCGGATTGTACGTCTGCGGGACGTTCGGGTCCGCCAGCACGCTCGCCCAGTCGACCGTGTCGTCGCAGACGCCGCTGTTGAGCAGCCATTGGTTGAGCTGAGAGCGCGCCGCAGTCGTCGCCTCGGCGAGATCCGAGATCGACTCGGGCGCCCATGTGGAGCAGAACACGCGAATGTGATGCGCGTGCGATTGTTGCGCCGCGAGCTTGTAGTTGTTCTCCACGGACTGCAGCGTCTGACCGTTCTGCGGATCGAGGTCGTTGATGTCGTACAGGATGACGCCGGTGACGCCGGTCTGCGTGAACACGTCGCGCGCGAAGCGCCCCGCGAGCGCGACGTAGAGGCTGTCGCCGCCCAAGCCCTCGTTGACCAGACCTTTGCGACGGCCCGCCGGGATGTCGGTGTTGATGCGGCCCGCGAGAAGATCGACGACATGGTTGTACTGGTCCTGGTTCGACTCGTATCCGTGAAACGTCGAGCTGCCCAGCGCGACGACGGCGCCGTCGGCCTCGGTCGTCTGGACGTCGATTGCCGCGAGCGCATAGGTGGAGCCGCCCTGCAGATACTCCGGAACGCCCGTGCCGTACGTTGCGTCGAACGTCGCGCCGCTCATGTTCGTGGTGAACGTTGCGCCGGTCTCGTCGAGCGTTTGGTCGCCGGCGGCGGCCGCGGTGGCATACGAAGAGTTCCACGTTGCGTTCGACGCCGTGGCCGTGGTCGCCGCGGAAAGGTAGAGACTGACGGCGACGATCTGCTGCGCCTTCACCGCGAACGGAATCGTGTCGCTGTAGACGTACGGCGTGTTCGGCGGCAACGTGATGCCCGGCTTGCCGTGATTGAAGGTGATCCGGCGCGAGCTACCCGGAACCAGCGCCGGTCCAGGATTGCTTTTCTGCAAACCGATGGACGCGGAGGCGACCACGAGCGGATTCGCCGGGTCCGGATTGATGAGCCGGATGCGGATGGCCGTGCCGCTGAGCGACACCTGCGCCATGTCGCGCACGCTCCCGTTCACCGGCGCTTTGGCCGAGCCGCCGACGGTGGCGCCCCACGCCGCGATGAGCCTGCCGGGCCCGACGCGGGCCGCGCTGGAGACTTCCCGCGTCTCGGCCGAATCGGTTCGCGAGGGCAACACGCCGGTGGTTGCGGACGATCCGCCACCGCAGCCCGCGGCAGCAAGCAGCGTCGCGAGCGCGAGCGCGGACGTGAGGGCGTTTCTGGCGCGGTCGGTGGCGATCATGACCTCGTTGTAACCGACCGCGCCGCGTGATGCCCTACCCAGAAGCGGGTAGCTACGTTCGTGTGCGTTTCGCCGCGGCCGGATTGATCTGCGTGAAATCGAATGCGTTCGTGAGCGGTATGGCGGCCGCGTCGCGCGCGCCGAGCGGCGGCAGTCCGTAGAGTTTCTCGAGGAACGCGAGGATGGATACGGTTTCATATTGCGTGTGGTCGACGAAGCCGTGTTTCGCCCACGGCGATACGACGATCGCCGGCACGCGCGTCCCGGGTCCCCAGCGGTCGGGCGGCGCCGGCGGCGACACGTGGTCCCATCGCCCGCCGTTTTCGTCGTACGTCACGACGATCGCAGTATTCTTCCAGTACGGACTGCTCTGCACGGCCTGAATCAAGGTTGCGACATGCTGCTGCCCCTGCACCAGCGATGCGTATCCGGGGTGTTCGTTGTCGGGTCCGAGCGGCTTGATGAACGACACGGCGGGGAGCTGGTTGCCGTGGAGGTCGGCGAGAAACGCGGTCTCGTCTTGGAGGTGCGCCGCCTTCGCGGCCGTTCCGTCGGCGTAGGCCGCATAATACGCGAACGGTTGGTGGTGGAATTGGAAGAGCGCGTCGGCGTGGCCGGCCAGCGCGTTCGTCCAGCCGCCGGCATACCATTTCCACGATACGCCCGCCGCACTCAGCCGGTCGCCGATCGTGGCATTCGTCTGGTTCGGAACCAGGCTCGCCGGCGGCATGCCTGCCGGGTGCGGATTGTTGACCGTGAAGGCGGTGTTCACCGCGAAGCCGTCGGCAGTGACGAAACCGTCGTGCACGACGTTCCCGCTCGCGTCGAGGCTCAGTTGCGTACCGCTCGCATCGAGCGTCGCGACCGCGGACGCCGGCGCGCCCGCGAACGCCGGCGTGCACGCACAGATCAGCCATTGGTGGTTGAGGAACGAGCCGCCGAATGCGCTGTGAAAGAAGTTATCGGCAAGCGTGTATTGCGCAGCGAGCTGACCTTCGGGCATCGCCGTCGCGTCGTAGTAGCTGAGCACCAGGCCGCCGTTGTCGCTCCACGTCACGAACTTGTCCATCTTGCCGCCGTCGATCTGCGACCGTTCCTGATAGAAGCGATGGACGATGTCGCCGGTGAGCGCGTTCGGCGGCGCGTATGTGGCCGCGTTGTACGGCTGGACCGGGAGCCCGGCTGGAAAGTTCGGATCGGGGACTCCGTTGTTCAGGGGTTGCGGCAGCGTCGTGATCGCGGCGCCGCTCGTCTTATCGATCTGCCCGTAGTTCGCGGTGCTCGCATTATTCAGCCCGTTGGCTCCGGGAAAGCGGCCGTACAGCGAGTCGAAGCTCCAGTTCTCTTGATAGATGACGATCACGTTCTTGATCGCGCTCTGCAGCGTCGGGCCGGGCGTGGCCGCGGGCGTTTGTCCCGGTGCGGCCGGCGTGGCGCCGCCGGATCCGCCGCCGCCGCAGCCGGCGGCAACGGCGCAGAGCAGTGCCGCTCCGGCAAGCTGCAAACGAAAAGGCGCCATGCTAGACTCTACCCCGCAGCCACGAAATGCCAGCCAAGGCGGATGCGCAGGCGCTCTCCGAGCCAGTCCGACAATGCGACGATTGCCCATGTCACGAGCACGTACGCGACCATCTGCCGGTAGAAGAACAGCTGCTGCGCTTGAAACAACGCTTGACCGACGCCGCCGGCGCCGATCATACCCACCACCGTTGCGGCGCGCACGTTCCACTCCAAGCGAAAGAGCGTATGCACCACGAGCGGGCCGAGCGCCAGCGGAATGAAACCGAAGGCGACGATCGGCAGCGGGCGCGCGCCGGTCGCCGCAAGCGACGCGATCGGCGCCGCCGGTACGTTCTCGAAGCTCTCCGCGTAGAGTTTGCCGAGCACTCCGGCGGAGTGCAGTCCTAACGCGATCGCACCCGCAAGCGGACCGATCCCGACGGTAACGACGAGGATCAATCCGAATACCAATTCCGGGATCGCGCGCGCGACGTCGAGCAACCGCCGAACGGCGACGACCAGCGCGAACGGAGCGATGCGGCGCGCCGCGACCAGGGACACCGGAAGCGCGACCACGGCGCCGATAAGCGTACCGCCGGCCGCGATCGCCAGCGTCTGTGCGATCAGCAGCGGCAGCGCGACGATCTGTTCGGCGCGCAGCTGCGGCGGAAACATGCCGGCAAACGTGTGGAGCGCGTGCACGAAGGCAAAGATCTGCGGCCGGTTGAGCCACAGCGCGACCAGCCCGACGGGGAGAAGGATCAGGACGGCGCGCGGCGCGCGGCGCGCGAGCATCCCGAAGCTGTCGACGCCGGCGACGAGCGCGACCAGGACGATGACGATCGTCAGCGTGCGGTGGAAGTCCAGCGCGCTGAGCGCGCCGACGAGCTCGGTACCGATCCCGCCGCCGCCGACCGCGCCGACGATGATCGACGCGCGCATCGCGCACTCGAACGCGTACGTGCCGAACGTCAGCAGATCGGCTTGCGTCACCGGGATCAGCCCGAACGCAGCGATCGCGATCCGCGACGCCCCCGTCGCGCGCAGCGCTTCGAGCGGCGCGGCGTCTGCAGCGACGAACAAATCCCCGAACACGCGCCCGATCATCGCCGTGTAGAACAACGCCAGCGCGGCGATCCCCGCGGCTGGGCCGAGGCCGAGCACGACCACGGCGAGGATCGCAAGCGTGAGGTCGGGGATCGCGCGCAGCGACGAGAGCACCGCGACGATGAGGCGGTACCCCGGTGCGCGCGTCGCGATCGCGACGGCCAGCGGAACGCCGAACGTGAACGCCGCGAGCATTCCTGCGGCGGCCATTCCGACCGTCTCCGCGACCGGCTGGAGCAAGGCGCGCACGTAATGCGGGGAAAGATCGGGCGGAAAGAACGAGCCGATCAGGTGCAGCGCGTTGCGCAGCGCGTCGATCATCGAATGCGCCCGCCGACCAGCTCGACGACGCGGTCGAAGCGCCTGTGCGCGAGCTCCCTCTGGTGCAGCGAGCAGAGCAGCGCGATGTTGCGCTGCCGCGCGAGATCGCACAACAGGGCCACGATCTGCTCGCCGAGTGCGGGATCGAGCGACGCGATCGGCTCGTCGGCGAGAATCGCCGCCGGGTGCTGCACGAGCGCCCGCGCGATCGCGACGCGCTGCTGCTGCCCGCCGGAGAGCTCGCTCGTGCGGCTGCGCAGCTTTTCGGCGATGCCGACGGACGCGAGCGCCTCATGCGCTTCCGCGTACTCCGCGGCGGCCGGTGCGATCAAGAACCGCAGCGCATGCAGCGTGCTCCAGCGCCCGAGCGCGCCGGCCATGACGTTCTGCGCCACCGTGAGACGGTCGACGAGGTCGTGCTGTTGCGCGATGAACGCCAAGCGCGTTCGGAGCCGCCGCAGCGCGCGACCGCGCACCGCCGCGACGTCGACGCCTTCGACGAGGATGCTCCCGCCGGCGATCGGCACGGTGCCGTTGAGCGAGCGCAACAGCGACGTCTTCCCGCTGCCGCTTGGCCCGACGAGGGCGACGCACTCGCCGGCCGCCACGTCGAGCGTGACGCCGTCGAGCGCTGGCGGCGCGCCGGTCGCGTAGACGACGCGCACGCCCCGGATCTGGAGCATGGGAATCAGAGCAGCTTCAGTTTCGTCGCGATCGTCCGCAGGAGGTCGTATTCCGCATCGTTCGCGCGCACGAACCCGGTACCGCGAAGGATGTCGAGGACGGCGGCGTCGCCGGGGGCGTGCAGCGAGAGGAACGCGTTCGAAAACGCGGCGCGGTCGGCGGCCGCGGAATCCTTGCGCGCCACCCAGACGTAATCGAGAAACGGCGGCGTGGTGAAGAACACGCGAACCTTGCTCTTGTCGAGCTGGCCGTTCTCGATCATCGTATGGTACACGCTCTCGTCCATCGCGCCCGCATCCACGACCCCGGCTTCGACGGCCTTCGCCGTCGCCGGGTGGTTGCCGGTATAGCGATAGCTAAGATCTTTCTCCGGATCGAGTCCGGCTTGCGACATCGCGTAGAACGGCATCAGGTGACCGCTCGTGGAGTTGATGTCGCCGAACGCGAACTTCTTGCCGCGCAGGTCCTTGAGCGCGTTGATCGCGCTCGCTGTCTGCGTGATGAACAGCGAATGGAACTGCCGATCGCTCGAGCGCTGCACCAGCGGCAGGACGCCGTAGAGCCCGTGCGCTTTGACATACGTCAACCCGCCTAGGTATGCGAAGTCGAGCGAGCTGTTCCCGAGCCCTTCCACGGTGGCGTTGTAGTTCGTCGGTATGACGAGCTCGACGTCACGCCCGAGCTTGGCGGCAAGATAATCGCGCAGCGGTTTCTTCTGATCGATGGAGAGCTGGGTCGCGCCCGCGTCGGGGATCATGCCGACGCGAACGGCCGCCGCGGCTCCGGCGAGGCGAGGCAGCGACGTCATCGCCGCGAGTGCGGTCGCCGACGCGAGCAGGGAACGTCTGGTAAGCATCGCGCGTGGTTCCCGCCGGACCGCACCTTCGCCTCGGCCGGCTCAGCTTATCGTGACGGCGCCGGCTTCCCCGCGGCTGCACCTAACCGGAACAACAGCGAATTCCGCTCGAACGTCGTTTGCCACTTGTAGTCGGGCGGCAAGGGCTTGCAGTTCGTCTCCACGAGCGGGTACGTCGCTCGTCGTGCAGCGGCTAGGGCGGCGTCATCGAACGCCGGTTGTCCGCTCGAGCTCGCGAGGGTGACGCTCGTCGCCGCACCGGCGCCGTTCACGTGCACGCGCGTCAACGTCCTGAACTTCGACCCGACGGCGATGTTCTTCATCGACTCGGGAAATGCCGGGAGCATGTCGGTGTATGAATTCGGCCGAACGTATCCCGGGCGGAAGCGAACGCGCGTAATTTGCGGCACCTTGCATGACGACGCGTGCTGCCGGCTCCATCCCGCGGGGTACATCGGAACGATGAGGGAGGCGGTGCTCGCCTCGGGCGTATCGACGGGAAACGCCGTGCGCATGGTCGTGGTCACCGGGATGCAGTCATGAAGGGCCGGTGCATACGTGCTCGCCATCACGATGTGCCGAACAGTGCGTTCCATGTCGGGATATCGGTGCGAACGGAGTACGACGTTGCGTGGTTTCCCGGAGGCATCGACCGTGAGATCGAAGATCACGGCGTGCTCCGCGCCCACGCGAGCAACGACCGTGCTCGCTTCCGGAACCGGCTTATCGTCCGCTCCACTGAGCTTCGAACGCCGCGTTGGGCCTAAGAGATACGACATCACGATGCCGCGATTGGGCACCGGGCAGGCCGAACCGTTCGGCGCCGCCGTCGAACTTTGCGCGAGTACGTTCGGTGGCGCCGCGTATGCCAGGACCGGGGAGACGGATTGCAGCGTGAACGCGATGAGCGCCAGCAGCATGAGAGCACCTCCGAGCGCAGGCGGCGAAAGACGGAGACGGCGCGGCCGCGCGTCGAGGAGCCGTTCGATGCGCACGACGATCGAGTGACGCGAACCGAGCGCGCTCGGCGCCGCAAGCGGCATGCGACCGCCCGCGCTCGTTGCCAGCGCCGCCAACGCTTGCGCGAAGGCGTCGCCCGCGCCGGTCCGCGCGACGACCCAATCGTCGCACGCGATCTCGCGCTCCAGTGCCAGCCGCCGCATCACGAACCACGCGACGGGATTGAGCGCGACGAACACCTGCGCGATGCGCGCGAGTCCGTTCGTCCACACGTCGTAACGGCGCAAGTGCGCCACTTCGTGGATGACGATGGTGCGCACGGCATCGGCGGGCAGCCGCTCGACGAGCGCCGCCGGAAGGATCACCGCTGCGCGCACGAAGCCCGCGGCGAGCGGGACGTGCAGGCGATCCGACAGCAAGATCGGGTAGCCGTCCGCATTCGACCATGGGCGAGCATCCCGCCGAACGGAGCGAAGCGCGCGCACGTCGAGCAGGAGCAGCACGGCGCGCGCGCACGCGACGAGGATCCAGACGACGGCGATCGCGACCACGAAGCCCTGAGGCAGGCTGATGCGTGCTTTTCGCGGACCCGACGCGGCGGACTCGACGACCGCGGTTGCCGATTCGGCTGCTTCCGGCGCAGCGGCGACCGGCGGTTGCACGCTCGGCGCCGCGGAAACGGTGATCTGTTGCGTGCCGGGAGCCGTTTCGGTCGCAGCGGGCGAGGACTGCGCCGCAAGGCCGACCGTAAGCATCGGAATCACGACCAGCGCCGCCAGCGCGCACAGCCAAATCGCGTAGCGCGTCGCGGCGCCCAACGCCGGCAGACACCGCAGCGCGAGCCAGGTCGCCCCGACGATCAGGGCGCCTTCCCAAACGCTGTCGAAAACGGCCGCGGCGACCGCGAGCAGCGCGTCGCCGGCCGGCGTACTCACTTGCGCGCTTTCGAT
This sequence comes from Vulcanimicrobiota bacterium, assembly GCA_034666305.1. Taxonomy (GTDB): domain Bacteria; phylum Vulcanimicrobiota; class Vulcanimicrobiia; order Vulcanimicrobiales; family Vulcanimicrobiaceae; genus Vulcanimicrobium. The sequence continues at coordinate 1,742 of JAXDMA010000283.1, read as the reverse complement.
TTGCGCTCGAGCAGTTCGCGAATCTGTTTGCGATCGGCGTCGCGCAGGGGGACGTCGTCGAGCAAAGCCACCGCGAGCGCGTTCGGTGAGTCTTGGAAGAACCGTGCGAGCACGTGCTTCACGGCGGACTTGGCGGCGTCGTCGCGCTCGACGAGCGGGCGGTAGGTGAACGCGCGGCCGGCTTCACGATGCGCGACGTAACCCTTTTGCTCGAGCGTTCGCATCGTCGACAGAACGGTGTTATACGCCAAGATCGGCGGCGGCAACGCCGCGGTAACCTCGGAGACGGTCGCGCGCCCCTTCGCCCAGAGCACGTTCATCAGCCGCAGCTCGTGATCGGTGAGCACGAGCGCTTTCTTCCGGGGCATCGCCACCTCCTAGATTCGTGAGAGTAGCCTACCTCGGGAACCGGACGTTGTCAACTAGTATCGTGAGAGATAGAACGCGTTAGTTCACCGTCACGCGGAATTTCGCGACGATCGTGCCGTTTGCGGCGAGCGCTCCGCCGCCGTAGGTGAACGTCACGACGCCTGCGGCCTGCGACGGCGCGCATGTGAGCGGTCCGGGCGTCGTCACGCACGTCGCGCTCGCGGCGACGTAGGTGCCGTTGGCGGCGATCGTATCGCTCAGCGCGAAGGCCTGGATGGCGAACGCACGCCGATTGGTGAACGTGAGCGTGTACTCGAGCACGTCGCCGGGCTTCGCGTTGACGCTGGTGCCGGGGCCGAGCGATTGCGTGATGTTCGTGACCTGCTTCGCGAGCGCGGCCACCGTAAAGGTAGTCGTGATCGAGTTCGATGGGAGCGTCTCGCCGCCGTATTGCGTGGGATCGAAGGGGACGCTCGCGCGCGCCGTATTCACCGCGGTGCCGGAGCTTGCGTTCGGCGTGCCGATGACGGTCAGCGTCGCCGTCGCGCCTGCGCTCAAATTGGTGACGGTCGCGACGACGGTCTGCGCGCCGCCCGCCGACGTGATCGTGCACGAGCCGGCGCCGCCCGTCACGGCGCACGACGGCGGCGTCGTCGCCGAGATCACGACGTTGGCGGGCACGGGGTCGGTGATCGAGCCGGTCGGATAGGTGAAGAAGCCCGTGTTCTTCATCGCCACCGTATACGGCAGCGAGTCGCCGGGACCGGCGAGCGTCGTGCCCGCTTTTACGACCGTGAACGTGGCCGGCACCGACGCAAGATCGTTGACGACATCGCTTCCGGTGGTGATCCCCGTGTGGCTGGACACCATCGCGCCGGCGGTCGTCCATTCCCACAGCGTCCACGGCGAACCGCTCGCGATCTGCTCGCACGAGACGAGGTGCCCGTTGGGCAGCACAGCGGTGCCGGTAAGTGCGCCCGTCGGACCGCTCAGTGTGACGGGCCCGGTCACGGCGCCCGTCGTTGCGTTGATCGTGTACAGGCTCTGCGTGGCGACGACGTACAGCGTCTCGTTGTTCGCGGCGGTCGGCACCACGACGATGTCACCGTTCGTACCGATCGCCGTCCCGAGCGCGAGCGTCTTCATGACTGCCGCCGTCGCAGGATCCACCCAGATCACGGTCGACGCGTCGGTCATCGTCACGAGGCAGCCGCTCGCGCAATACTTCGTCGTCGGGTCGAACGACAGGCGCGCGTTCGGGGCGGCCGGCAGCCCGGCGATCGTGCCGACCACCGCTCCCGCCGAGTACGCCGTGGCGGGCGTCGGGGCATTCGGGTTGAACGTGGACTTGACGAGCTGGCCGGACGCGTTGG
>JAXDMA010000282.1:0-3952 GCA_034666305.1 Vulcanimicrobiota bacterium | reverse complement strand
TCCCCGGCAGCGTTTTGAGAAACGCGTGATCGCCTTCGTCGATCGCGCGCGCGATGCGCGCCATCGGCGCGGAGAACGCGCGCGCCGCCGACTTCGGCCCGATCGACGCGACCGAGAGCAGCGCCTCAAAAAACTCGCGCTCGATCCCGTTGGTGAAGCCGAAGAACGTGAAGCGGCCCGCGTTGCCGTCAAGCGCGAAGTGCGCGAAGATCTCGAGCGTGACCGGCCCGCTGTCGCCAACCTTCGCGGAAACGCTGGGCGGCAGCACCACGTCGTACGCGAGCCCGCCGGCATCGACGCGCACGACCTCGCCCGCGCGTCCGAGCACGGTGCCTTCGATCCGGCTGAACACCTAGGAAGCAGCCGGCTTCGCCGGCTGCTGACGACGGGCGGATCGGCCGAAGGCCGAACGCGACGGATTCACGGAACGTGAATCCACCTACGCGAGCCGGGTGGCGCGGGAGCGGCGCTGGGGCATCACCACGCCGAGTTCGGCGAAGCGGTCCCGTTGTGCTTCCACGTTCGCGAAAGCGATCGCCAGCGCGAGCGCGTCCGACACGTCGTCGGGCTGCGGCGGCGCGGCCAGGCCGAGCAGCTGGACGACCATGCCCTTCACCTGCGCTTTGGTCGCCGAGCCGCTGCCCGCGATCGCGCGCTTGACCGACGTATGCGCGAGGTCGTGCATCGGAACGCCGTGCGCGCCGGCGGCGAGCGCGAGCACGCCGCGCGCGTGCCCCATCAGCACGGCTGTTTGCGGGTGCTCGTACGCCGTCCACAGCTCTTCGACCACCATGCAGTCGGGGCGCGTCGCGCGCACCACCTCCACCATCGCGTCGTGCAGCTGGACGAGGCGCTGCTCGAGCGGATGCTTCGCGTTGGGCTGCAGCACGCCGCCTTCGATCAGCGAGAACGCGCCGTCGCGCACCTCGACGACGCCGTAGCCCGTGATTCGCAAACCGGGGTCGACGCCGAGGATTCGCCGCGCGCCCATGCTAGCCGCCGGTGCGCATGATGGTGAGGTTGACCGACTCGCCCGGCTTGAGCGTGCTGTTCGCCTCCGGCTCCGTGCGCACGACCCGGCCGTCTTGCAGCGAGCTTTCCTGCGTCTCCGCAATGTTGCCGATCTGATAGCCGCTCGCAACGAGCGCGCGTTTCGCCTCGTCGAGCGTCATGCCGGTGACGTCGGGGATGCTCCCGGAAACGCTCAGGTAGATCGTCACCCGCGAACCCTTCTTCACTCCCGTACCCGCGTCGGGATTCTGCCGCGAGATCTTGCCCGTGGGGTTTGCCGCATCCACCGCGTACGACACCGCCGCGCTGAGCCCGGCGTTGCGCAACGCGGCTTGCGCCGCTTCGACGTCACCTCCGACGACGTTCGGCACGGAGATCGTGGATGCACCGGTGCTGATGATGACGTTCACCGCCGAATTCGGCGCCGCGCTCGCCGACGGCTGCGGATCCTGGGACGCGATGACGTTCGCGGGGATCGTGTCGCTCTCGGTCTGCTGCGCCACGTTGAGCGTCAAGCCCAACGGTTGCAGCCTCTTGCGCGCCGCGGCGGTCGTCATCCCCACGAGGTCGGGCACGGCGATCGGCTTGACGCCCTTGGACACCGTCAGCGCCACGGTGGAGTTCTGGCGCACCGACGTGCCCGGCTCCGGGTTCACGTCGATCACTTGTTTCGCGGGCACGGTTGCCGAGAACGCTTCGACCAGTTTGGGCTTCAGCTTCGCGCCCGCGAGCTGGCGCAGCGCGTCGTCCAGGCTGTAGTTCTTGATGTCGGGGACGGAAACGCGCGGCATCCCGCCGGAGACGACGAGCGTGATGACGTCGTTCTTGCTCACTTTCGTGCCGGCCGGCGGATCCTGGCGAATCACGCGGTCCGTCGGAACGTCCGCGTTGTCTTCGTTGGTGACTTTCGCTAGGAGTCCGAGGTCGAGCAGCTGCTTCTGCGCGGTGCTCGCCAACTGACCTTGCAGCTTCGGAAGCACGACCTGTTCGGCGCCGCCGGTGGAATTGCGAAGCGCGAAATATCCGATCAGGATCGCCGCGACGAGCAGCACCGGAAAGAGCAGCCAGCGGCGGTCGGGACGCGGTTCCACGTACTCGCTGTCGACGGTCTCGACGGCCGTGCGCGGCCCCTGGCGGTCCGGCGCGACGGAGCGGCGCGGCGGCGGCGTGACGACGGGGATGCGCGTCGTCGGCGCATCGCCGAACGCGCCGTCGACCGGATGCGTCACGTTGGGGCGTTCGCGCGCTTCGCGCAGCGCGCTCGCGAGCTCGGTTGCCGACGCGAAGCGCTCGCGCGGATCCTTCCGTAGCAGCCGCGCGACGATCGACGCGACCGCCGGGCTCACGCCCGCGGTCTTCGGGTCGATTGCCGGCGCGTCGGCGGAGACGTGTTTGAGCGCGACCGCGACCGCGTTGTCGCCGGTGAACGGCAGCGCGCCGGTGAGCATCTGGTACAGCACGACGCCGACGGAGTACAGGTCGCTGCGCTCGTCAATGTCGTGGCCTTGCGCCTGCTCGGGCGAGATGTACGCGACGCTGCCCATCACCATGCCGGGCTGCGTCACGCCGAGCGTGTGCTCCGAGACGGCGCGCGCGATGCCGAAGTCGCTCAGCTTGACGACGTCGTCCTTGGTGACCAGGATGTTCGCCGGCTTGACGTCGCGGTGCAGCAGTCCTTGACGGTGCGCGTACGCCAGACCGCTCGCGATCTGGATCGCGTAGTCGAGCGCGACCGGCTCGGGCAGCACGGTCTCCTGGCGCATGAGATCGCCCAGCGTCGCGCCGTCGACCAGCTCCATCACGATGTAGTACGAGTGGTCCTCGCGCCCGAAGTCGTATACGTTGACGATGTTCGGGTGCGACAGCTTCGCCGCGGACTGCGCCTCGTACGAGAACCGTTTGACGAAGTCGTCGTCGCTCGCGTACTGCTCGCGCAGCACCTTGATGGCGACGCGCCGCCGCAGCAAGGTATCGGTACCGACGTAAACGTTGGCCATCCCGCCGTGGCCAAGGGTGCCGTCAATGCGGTACCGGTTGTTGAAAATTTTCTCGGTCGGCGGGTTCACGGTCGCCGGTTAGCTTCGCGACCGGGCGAGCGCGACCCGCAGGACCTCCCGGGCGATCGGGGCCGCGTAGGTTCCGCCGTACCCGACGTTCTCGACGACGACCGCGACGGCGACGCGCGGGGCTTCTGCCGGCGCGAAGGCCACGAACCACGCGTGCGATCGGCCGTGCGGGTTCGTCGCGGTCCCCGTCTTGCCCGCGACGGTTACGTTGGGGAGCCGGGCCGCGGTGCCCGTGCCCCGCTTGACGACGCCGACCATGAGGTCGCGGACTTCGTGCGCCGTGTCGGCGGAGATGGGCTGCGCAAGCGTCTCCGGGCGCGTGGCGATCCCGGTCGCGCCGCCCGCGATGCGGCGCACGAGATACGGCCGCGGGGTGGTGCCGTCGTGCGCGATCGTCGCATCGATCAGCGCCATCCGCATCGGCGTCACGAGCAGCGAAGCCTGGCCAAAGCCGAGCTGCGCGAGGATGCCGGAGTACACGTCCTTTTTCGCGGGGAGACGGTCGCGCGTCACCGGGATGTCGAAATCCTCGGGCTGACCGAGCCCCCATTTGCCGGCGTACTCGAACCACGTGTCGACGCCGATCTTGAGCGCGATCTGCGCGAAGTCGACGTTGGAGCTAAGCGCGAACGCGCCGGCGAGATTTTGCGTCCCCGTGACCTCTTCTTCGTCGTTGTGCACGGTGAAGTTGCCGACCGTGAAGCCGCCGTAGTCGCTGAACGTGGACTGCGGCGTGACGACGGCGGCGTCGAGCGCGTCGGCGGCGGTGACGATCTTGAACGTCGAGCCGGGCGGGTACAGACCGCCGGTCGACCGGTCGAGCAGCGGCGAAGCCGGGTCGTGCGCGAGCACCGTCCAGCGCGCGTCGAGCGTGT
>JAXDMA010000281.1:0-9128 GCA_034666305.1 Vulcanimicrobiota bacterium | reverse complement strand
CGGTCCTTGTCGGGGAAATCCGGCGTGCCTTCGTAGATCACGCTCGTCGCACCGTTGCACAGCGGTCCGTACACGATGTAGGAGTGACCGGTGACCCAGCCGATGTCGGCCGCGCACCAGTACACGTCGGTGTCTTCCTTCAAATCGAAGACCAGTTTGTGCGTCGCGGTCACGCCGGTGAGGTAACCGCCGGTGCTATGCTTGATACCCTTCGGTTTGGCCGTCGTTCCCGACGTGTACAGCAAATACAGCAGGTCTTCGGCGTTCATCCGCTCGGGCTCGCACGTCGCGGGCTGATCGCGCACGACGTCGTCCCACCACACGTCGCGGCCGTCCGCCATCTCCACCGGATCGCCGACGCGCTTGGCGACGACCACGTGGCGCAGCGACGGCATGCCTTTTGCGATCGCCTCGTCGACGTTCGCTTTGAGCGGCACTTTCTTGCCGCGGCGCCAGCCGAAGTCCGCGGTGATGACCGCGACGCATTCCGAGTCATTGACGCGGTCGACGATCGAGTCGGGCGAGAAGCCGCCGAAGATCACCGAATGCGCCGCGCCGATGCGCGCGCACGCGAGCATCGCGATCGGGAGCTCGACGATCATCGGCATGTAGACGGCGACGCGATCGCCCTTCTTGATTCCGAGCTTGCGCAGACCGTTGGCGAAGCGGCACACTTCGTCGAGCAGCTGGCCGTAGGTCACGGTCCAGCGGTCGCCCGGCTCGCCTTCGTAGTAGAACGCGATCTTGGCGGCCTTGCCGGCGTTCACGTGGCGATCGAGCGCGTTCACCGACGCGTTGAGCTCGCCGTCGGCGAACCATTTCGCGAAGGGTTCGTTCCACTCGAGCACTTTGGTCGGCGGCGTCATCCACTCGAGCTTGTCGGCCCACGATTTCCACCACGCCTCGTAATCGCGGTCGGCGTGTTCGTAGATCCCCGGCTTGGCGTTGGCTTGCGCGGCGAACTCCGGCGGCGGCGGGAACCGGCGTGCTTCGCTGAAGAGCGCTTCGATGGCATCGCTGTGCGTCGGCGTCGACATGGCGCCCGGATTCTCGCGCGCGGGGCGGTGCCCCCCCGGCGGCGAACGGCGTCGGGCGATATGGTCCGGTGGATCGACGGCTTTTACGGCGGGCTGATCGCGGGCGGGACGAGCGCGTTGTTTTACGCGGTCGTCGCGGTCGCGTGGCTCCACGACATCACGATCGGGGCGTTCTTCGCACAAGTCGCGCGGACGTTGCCGCCGTTTTCCGCTGGGCCGGATTCCGTGGCGCTCGCCGGGCTGGGCTTCGTCCTGTACCTGCTCGTCGCGGCCGCCTTCGGCATCGCCTACGCCACGCTCGCGCGGCGGCTGCCCTCGATGTGGCGCGCACCGGGCTCCGTGATGTGGGGGCTGGCCTACGGCTTGCTGGTCTGGTGGATCATCAACGACGTTGTCGTGCCCGTGACCGGCGTGGCCAACGTCCAGCCGCTTTGGGTGGGGCTCGTCGGCACCGTCGTGTTCTACGGGGTCGTGTTGTCGGAGCTGACCACGCTTGCGCACCGGCGCGAGGCGGGCGTCGCGCCTTGACCCCCGTGACCCGGAATGGTACGCTACGTTGAAGCTTGGCACTCCAGTGTGCCGACTGCTAAGGGCACTCCTCCGGTGAACGACAAGCTCGAACTCGACAAACGAAAGGCCTTCATCCTCGCGACCGTCGTGTACGAGTACATCAACACGGCGGAACCGGTCGGCTCCGTCACGCTCACCCAGAAGTACAACCTCGGCGTGTCGTCGGCGACGATCCGCAACGAAATGGCCGAACTGGAAGCGGGCGGCTACCTGGTGCAGCCGCATACGTCCGCAGGCCGCATCCCCTCCGACGCCGGCTACCGCACGTACGTCGACCGGCTCATGCAGCCCGAGTCGCTCACCAAAGACGACTCGCGGCGCATCCGCGACGAGTTCCGCGAAGCGTCGCGCGAGCTCGGCGACGTGATCGAGCAGACCACGCGCCTGCTCTCCGGCCTGTCGGGAAATCTCGCGATCGCGATCGCGCCCTCGCGCGACTCGCACGCGTTCAAGCACGTCCAGCTGATCTGGCTGTCGGCGCGCACGAGCCTGATCGTCATCGTCACGTCGGGCGGCGTCGCCGCGCAACGCGTGGTCGAATGGTCGGCCGATGTCGCCGCCGACGATCTGACCCGTCTTTCGAACGCGCTCAACTCGCGATTCGGCGGCCGCGTGATGGAAGACGTCGGCGTCGCCGACGTCGACGCGGTGTGCGCGGAGCTGCACGTGAACGCGCAGATTCGCGACGCCGTGCGCGCAGCATTCGGTGCGTCCCGCGAGCCCGGCGAACCAGAGATCGCCGCGGCCGGTGCGCAGAACCTGCTCGACCAGCCCGAGTTCCACGACCTGCGCAAGCTGCGTGCGATCCTGCGCATCGTCGAAGAGCAGCGCACGCTGTACGACCTGATCGCCGACGAACTCGCCGCGGAAGGTTCCGCGACGGATCCCGCGCCGCACGTGCGCATCGGTCACGAGCTGCGCGCGGACGAGCTGTCCGAGTGCAGCGTCGTCACGGTGCCGTACCGCTTCGGCGACCGCGGCGTCGGCATGCTCGCGATTCTAGGCCCGCGCCGCATGCCGTACGGCCGGCTCATCGCGCTCGCGTCGGGCACCGCCCGGTCGCTGGGCGACCACCTCAACGACGTCGAGATCAGGTAACTTGCCGACCGATTATTACCAAGTGCTCGGCGTCGCGCGCGACGCTGACGAGAGCGCGATCAAGCGCGCCTATCGCCAGCTCGCGCGGCAATACCATCCCGACGTCGCGGCGGATAAGAAGGCAGCGGAGTCGCACTTCAAAGAGATCAACGAAGCATACGAAGTGCTCTCGGACGCGCAGAAGCGATCGAACTACGACCGCTTCGGCCATGCCGGCGTGCAAGGCGGCGGCGCGGAGGGCGGTTTCGGGCCGTTCGGCTCCGAGGGCTTCGGCGACATCTTCGACATGTTCTTCGGCGCGGCGCGCGGCGGCGGCAACACACAGCAGCGCCGCAACGGTCCGGCGCGCGGCAGCGATCTGCGGTACGACGTCGAGATCACGCTGGAGGAAGCGTACGCCGGAACCACGCGCGACGTGTCGTTCCGCCATCTCGCGGGCTGCGCGACGTGCCGCGGCAGCGGCGCCGAACCCGGCACGCTGATCGTTCCGTGCGACCGCTGCAGCGGAACCGGGATTCAGCGCCAAGTCCGCCAGACGCCGCTGGGCCAGTTCGTGACGCAGACGACGTGCTCGAAGTGCAGCGGTGACGGACAAATCGTGCAGACGCCGTGCTCGACGTGCCGCGGACGCGGGCGCGTGGAGCAAGAGAAATCGCTGCAGGTTCGCATCCCGCCGGGGGTCGACGACGGCTCGCGCATTCGCATCAGCGGCAGCGGCGAAGCCGGCCTGCGCGGCGGGCCCGACGGCGATCTCTACGTCTACTTGAGCGTCGCGCCGCACGAGCAGTTCCGGCGTGACGGTCTCGACGTGTTGCTCGAGGTCGGCGTCTCGTTCCCGCAAGCGGCGCTCGGCGGCGAGATCACGGTGCGTTCGCTCGACGGTGCCGTCCCGCTCACGTTGAATCCCGGCACGCAGAGCGGCTCGCAATACCGGTTGCGCGGACGCGGTATGCCCAGCGTGCGCGGCGGCGCGAAAGGCGACCAGCTCGTCACCGTGCACGTCGTCGTCCCGACGAAGCTCAGCAAACGCGAACGCGAGCTGCTCGAAGACTATGCCCGTGCCGGCGGCGACCAGATCGAAGAGAAGTCGTTTTTCGACCGCCTCAAAGACGCGTTCAGCGCCGACTGAGCGCCGACTTCACAGCGGCACCACCCTCGTACGGTTCGCGACTGCGGCCAAGCGCCTCAAATCATCGGGGTCGCTGGTGAGGACGCAACTCCCTGGTATGCGGTCGGCCGTCGCAACGACGATAGCGTCGACCGTCCCTGATCCGCTCATTCGATTCGCGAATCGCAAGGCAGCAGCAGCGCGGGCGATGCGCTCGTCCAGGTCAATGAGCGCCAAGGACTTCAGGGTACGATTCACATTGGCGTCGACGCGCGCACTCCCGGTCGTCGATTCTGCGACCACGACGGTTGGAACGAGAACGTCGGCGCCGCTCCTTACCGCTTGACGGATTGCGAAGCGGACCGGCTCTTTCGATTCGGCAAGCGCCGAGAGGGCGCCGGAGTCGAGGATGATTGCATTGCTTGCCACAACTTCTCTCCCGCCGCTAGCCCTTCCGGCGTCATCGGATCTGCGCGATCCATCTCGTCGAGGAGCGCCAGCAGGCGCAGGCGATACATATGCTTTCGCAATGCTTCGCTGAAGATGGCCGAAAGATTGACGCCTTTGCCGGCGAGGCGCTTTACCTCATCGAGCGTGGCGCCATCGACCGTAACCGAGACCTTCGCTGCTCTCATCGTGTCGCGTATCCTACCGTGATCCTACCGATCCTACCACGGTCGGATAAGCGAGTGCAAGCTCATCGTCCGGCGGTGTTGGCTGAAATGTCCGCGCGTTGCAGGTCTTCGTTGAGGGTGCCGGTCAGGATTCCCCAGCACATCCGGTAGTCGCTCGCGAGCGAGCGAAACGGCGCGCTGAACGTTTCGGGCTTGTTGCGTTCGATAAACGCATGCGTGTACCAGGCCGGGCCGTAACCGCACACCAGCGCCGCCCCGATGAGCTTGGGGCTGCGCCGCGCAATGCCGATGGTTGCCACCAGTGTCGCCAGGATGGTACCTGCGGCGTGGAGCGTGCGCGTTTGCGGGTCGGCGTGGGCGCGCAGGTAGCGTAGCCAGAAGGCATCGTCCATGCGCGGGCCTTCCGCGCAAGCGGGGCGAACGGCCTGCCGCCATGCGGGACCGGTTCTTCGTCGAGGGCGTGCACGCGGTGGGCGACCTCATCGCCTTCGCCGCGGACGACGCGCGCAAGCTCACGACGGTGCTGCGCAAGCACAGCGGCGACCGCGTGCAGGTCGTCGACTCGGGCGGCGTTGCGTTCGGCGCGACGCTCGACGTCGTCGGACGTGACGGACGCGACGTCCGGGTGCAGGCGACGCTCGATGAGACGCTCGAGCGCGGCGACGTGGAGACGACGTTGCGTGTGACGATCGCGCAAGCAGTGCCGAAGGGACAGAAGATGGACGTCGTCGTCGAAAAGGCGACGGAGCTCGGCGCGTATGCGATCGTTCCGGTACGGAGCGCGCGCGTAATCGGTCATGACACGAGCGCCGGCAAGGTCGAACGCTGGCGCCGCATCGCGAAGTCCGCCGCGCAGCAGTCGGGCCGGGTCCGCGTCCCCGACGTCGCGGACGTGCACGATTGGGACGCGCTGCTCGCGTCGTTCGCGCAGTACGACCGCGTCTACGTGCCCTGGGAGCTCGCCGAGCCCGCGCCGCTGCGCGACGTCTTCGAAAACGATCTCACCGCAGCACGGAGCGCGCTCGTCATCGTCGGTCCCGAGGGCGGCTTTTCCGCGGACGAAGTCGAGCGCGCGCGCACGGCAGGCGCGACGGCGATCTCGCTCGGCCGCCGTATCTTGCGCACCGAGACCGCGGCGCTGGTCGTGCTCGCCGCGCTGCTCTACGCGCGCGGCGAGCTGTGACGGCCTGAGCTAACTGGTCGGCGCGAGCCGCACGACCTCGAAGCTCAGCGGCTGCGTGCACGCATACGCCTGCCCGTTCGGCGTGAGCTGCGGCGTGCAGCGGCCGTAGCCGATCGAGGATATGAGCGGCACGACGGTTTGCCCCGCGCCGCCGACGCGAATTTGCATGGTGCCGACGTCCCCGTAGTGGCCGCGCGTTACCAAACGCATCCAGACCGTCGGGCTGACGACGCTCCACGGCGATTCCAGCGTGGACACGTCGGCGGCTTGGAGCGGCGCGAACGTACGGCTGAGCGCGTTGAAGTCGTTCGCCTGGCTGATGATCTGCGACCGCTCGTCGCGCAGTTCGGTGACGAGCCGGCCGGCGCCGCCGAGCTGGCCCAAGATGCTGTCGAGCGACGGCCCGCCCAACGAGCTCGAGAGCGAGCTCCATTTGCCTTGGATGTCGTCGAGCGTGCTCGAACCGAGCTGGCCGCGGTAATCAGGGATCAGGGTGTCGACGACCGATTTGAATTGCGGCGAGAAGTCGGCGTATCCGAGGCCGCCTTGAATCGTCCACGACGTTCCTTGAATCGGGCTGAATTGGAAGGGCGTCGACGACGCGCGAGAGTTCATCGCGATGATCGCCGGCGCGCGTTTGCCGCGCATCGCGCCGAGGACGAACGCGAGCGGCGAGCGAGCCGGGCGCGAGTGGCTCATGCAGAACTGGCGCACTGCGACGGCGTAGTCGCCCGGTGCGAGCGACACCGTGCCGGTGTTCGAGGCTTTGAGCTGCGTGATGATCGAGCCGATTGCGGTGTTCGCCGCCGTACCCGACAACGCTGTGAACGGCGCGCCGGGTAGCGCGTCGAGCGTCGGATACAACTCGACGGGATCGAGACGGATCGGGCTCTGCTCGAGGATGTACGGTGCGAGCTGCTTCGCCGCAGCACCGAGCGCAGCGCGCTTGGGATCGAGTGCGCCGGGCAGGCTGAACTGTGCCGACGCTGAGCGCGTCCCGAAGCCGCCGGCGACGATCGCGACGGCTAACGCCGCGACGAGGGAGCGTTGCATGAGCTTCATGCCGCGGCGTTCGCCACGGCCAGGTCGACCTCCGGCCCGACCGTGCGCACGGGAGCCGAAGATTGTTCTCGCATGAGAGTTGCCGGCGAACTGTAGACACCCATTCTGCTCCCACCTTTGGGCGCTACGATCATCACACGAACCGGCGCCACACTAGCCGGCCGACCCGAGGAATCATTCACATGCTCAATCGCCTCTCCAAGCTCATCGTCGCGACCGGCGCGGCGGCCTCCATTAGCGTCGGCGCGTTCATGCCTCGCCCGGCGTCGGCCGACACGACTTCGACGATTCTCACCGCGGCCGCCGCGATCGGCGCCGTCGTGCTGTACAGCAACTATCAGCACAAGCAGGCCGCTGCCAACACGATCGTCGGCTACACCCGCAACGGCGGCACCGTCTACGCCGACGGCCGCGTGGTGATGCCGGACGGCCAGACGTACTATCCGAACTCAAACACGAACGGGCAGTACACGTACAACTACCCCGTCAACAACGGCCAGTACAACGGTCAGTATAACAACGGCCAGTACAACGGCGGCCAGTACAACGGGCAGTACAACAACGGTCGCTACAACAACGGCCAGTACAACAACGGTCAGTACGCCAACGCGCAGTACGCTAATCGCGGTCAATATGCCAACGGCCGCTACAACGCGCAGTACGCGAACGCGACACGGCGCACGGCCACCCAAGACGGCGACGACGCGCGGAACCGCGTCCGCAACGGCGACCACCGCTAGGGCGCAACCGAGCCGCGAAGCCGAGCGGTCGATGCGGGCATGAGCTCGCACGCCTGGCTCGGCTTCGCCTCGCTCGCCGTCGTCGTGTCGCTGGTCCCCGGCCCCGCCGTGATCGCGATCGTGTCGACCGCGCTGCGCCGCGGATTTCGCGCATCGCTTGCGGCCAACGCCGGCGTGCTGGTGGGCGACGCCGTGTTCGTCGCGGCGGCGGCGCTGGGGCTCGGAGCCGTTCTCGTCGCGTCGCACGGCGTTTTCGTCGCGGTGCGCTGGATGGGGATCGCGTACCTCGCGTACCTCGGCGTTCGCGCGCTGCTCAATCGCGGGACGGCGTTCGCCGTCGATGCTCCCGGCGGCGACCGGCGCGCGTTCCGGTTCGGGCTCACGACGCAGCTCGCCAACCCGAAGATCATCCTGTTCTTCGGCGCGCTGCTCCCGCTCTTCGTCGATCCTGCGCGTCCCGCTGCGCCGCAGTTCGTACTGCTCGGCCTCACGTTCATCATCAGCGACGCGCTCGTGTTCGCCGGGTACGGCGCGCTCGCGCACCGTGCGCGCGTCTTGCTGACCACGCCGCGCGCCGCCCGGTTGACGTCGCGCGTTACCGGCGTCGCGATGCTGGGCGCAGCCGCGCGGCTCGCCGCCGAACGCTGAAGCGTCTCGCCGCTAGGCCGGTACCGCTTCGCGCACGGCGTCCGCGAACCGCGCGAACGCGCTGCGGTGCAGCGTGTGCCCGTGGCCGGGGAACGTTTCCACGCGCACGCGCTCGTTGCGCTGCGCGAGATCGTCCGGCGCCACGACCGAGTTGTCCCCGGCGACTAGGATCGTCGTCGCGATCTTCAGGGCCGCCAGGCGCTCGCGCAGATCCCAACCGCCGTCGTCGGCGTTGTTGTCGCGGCCCAGACGCCGCAGCGTTTCCAGCTCGAGCGACGCCATGGCATGCACTTTTGCTTCCCGGTCGCGCGGGTCGGCGCCAGCGAACGCATCGCGTACCGCCGCATCACGCCCCGCGCCCGGCGCATGCGCCAGCAGCGCCGCGAGTTCGCTCACGAAGTCGCGCTCGAACGAATGCGGCGCGACGCGGATCATCGGATCCACGAGCACGAGCGCCCGCGCGATCTTCGGCCCGCCGACCAGTGCGACGGCGCCGCCCCACGAATGCCCGACGACCGCGGTGACGGTGCCGATGCTGTCGGCGACCGAACGCAGATCGGCAGCGAGCGCGTCGAGCGTCATCGGTGCGCTCGTTTCCGCGTCGCCGTGGCCGCGCTGGTCGTAGGCAAACACGCGGTGCGTGCTCGCCAGCGCCTCGCCCAGCCGCGCGAAATCACGCCGCGACGAGCTGATCCCGTGCACGCACAGCACCGCCGGGCCGGCGTCGCCCCAGCACTCGACGGTCGTCGTCGCGCCGCTTTCGAGCACGACGCGCCGCACCTCGGCGATCATCGCGCGCTCCGCCCCGGAAACGTCAGCTCCGCGACCGCGGATTTGTCGAGCTCGCCCTGACCTGCGGCGACGAGCCGGTCGTACTGCGCCTTGGTGGCCGTCGCCAGCGGCAACTGCAATCCCGCGCCCTCGCCGAGCGCGAGCGCGATGCCGGAGTCTTTCGCGGCGTGGGCGGCGGAGAAGTATACGTCGTGCTCGCGCGCGACCATGTCGGCGCCGTCCGTTTCCAGCACGCGCGAGTTCGCGCCGGTGTGC
>JAXDMA010000280.1:0-6150 GCA_034666305.1 Vulcanimicrobiota bacterium | reverse complement strand
TGTGGCGGCGCAAGTCGCTCCCGCCGGGCGTGACGGAGTAGATGTTGCCGATGCCCTCGTGGTCGGAGAGGAAGAAGACCCGCCCGCCCAGCCACATCGGCCAGACCAGGTTGCCGTCGAGCTCGGCGAGGATGCGCGCGTACGCGCCGTCGCCGCGCGCGTCGACCCAGAGCTGCCCGGCCGTGCCGCCGCGGTAGCGCTTCCAGCGCGCGGGGTCGAGCGCGTTGCGCCCGCTCGCCGTCGCGCCGCCGGCCGCGACGTCGATCGTCATGGCGTGCCCGAGGCCCAGCGCCACCGGCTCCCCGCCGCTCGCGTCGATCCGAAAGGCCAGCGTTTCCTTGACGAACGGCGAGCCCGCGTCGGAGGTGAAGTACACGCTGCGGCCGTCGGGCGACCAGCCCGTGCAGTGCAGCACCTCGCTGCCCAGGAACGTCAGCCGGGTCGGCGGGCCGCCCTCGGCGTCCATCACGTACAGTTCGGCGTGGCCCTCGTCGCGCCCGACGTAGGCCAGCCGGGTCCCGTCGGGCGAGAGCCGCGGCAGCGAGCACTCCCCGGCCGCGGTGGTCAGGCGGCGGGCGATCCCGCCCTCGGCGCCCACCGCCCAGAGGTCGTCCTCGCACACGAAGACCACGCGCTCGCCGGCGATCGTGGGGGTGCGCACATATCCAGCTCCGTTCACCCTTTCCAGGTACGCGGGCCGGGTCGGAAGGTCCCAGGCAGCATGCGGGAGGTGGGTCCTACGAGTCGTTTGGGCGCTACCTTGCTGGGGGACGAGCGTGGCGGCATGAACGACGAGCGAACCATCAAAGAGCTCCTCGACGACGTCCGCCAGCGGGTCGAGCGGCGGACCTTCGTCCAGGACGTCACCGAGCCGCTCACCGGGCGGATCGACCAGAGCAAGGTCGCGGCGAAGTTCAACAACCTCGAGCACGCCGTCGACGAGCTGGCCGAGGCCGTGGAGCGCGTCGCCGACGAGAAGACGGCCTAAGGCCGCCGCCCGGGAACGGGAACCGCGCCGCGAGCCGTGAACGCGAAGGCGCGATGAACGATCCGCGCGCGGAAACCGAGCTCCTCGAAGCGTTTCGCGCCAGCGACCCGCGTGCGCTCGCACGCGCGATCACGCGCTGCGAGTCGGGTCGCGGCGCCGGCCTGATTCGCGCGCTCTACCCGCTGACCGGTCGCGCGATTACGGTCGGGCTCACCGGTCCGCCGGGCGTGGGCAAGTCGACGCTGACGTCCGCGGTGGTCGCGCACGTCCGTAAGCTCGGCCAGTCGGTCGGCGTCATCTCCGTGGATCCGAGCTCGCCGTTCTCGCACGGCGCGCTGCTGGGCGATCGCATTCGGCTCACCGAGCACTTCGTCGACAAAGACGTGTTCATCCGGTCGATGGCGTCGCGGGGACACCTCGGCGGACTCGCCGGTGCGACCGCCGACGCGGTGTCGCTGATGGACGCGTTCGGCAAGGACGTCGTGTTCGTCGAGACGGTCGGCGTCGGCCAGTCGGAAATCGAGATCGCAGAAGTCGCCGACACGACGCTCGTTGCACTGCAGCCCGGCAGCGGCGATTCGGTGCAAGTGCTCAAAGCCGGTGTGCTCGAGATCGCCGACGTGTTCGTGGTGAACAAGAGCGATCACCCGATGGCGCTGCAACTGCAGCGCGAGATTCGCTCGATGATGGAGATGCTGAACTTCAGCGGCTGGGTGCCGGAATTGGTGAGCACGCAGGCGCTCGAAGGCAAGGGCATCGACACGCTGTGGACCGCCATCGCGCGCCACGATGCGTGGCTGCGCGAAAGCGGCGCGATTCGCGACAAGCGCCGTTCGGCGTTCGCGCACCGCGTGCGCCAGCTCGCGCTGGGCACGCTCGAGCGCCGCATCGAAGACACGATCGCCGAAACCCCGGACGACATCGATCCCTATGCCGCGGCGGACGCGGTGCTGGAGCGCTTCGGCGTGCACGGCGGCGTGAATGCGGCGGGCAACACGCGCCCGCGCAGCGGCGTGCGCGCAACGGTAAAGGGGTTGTAGTTGAGCTACGACCTACTGCTGGAAGGTTCGGATCTCGATCCGTTTCGGCTGCTGATGAAGACCGAAGCGAACGTCGAGTCCGGCGACGACGGGAAGTCTTGGCTGTTTCAAGACGAATCGACAGGCGTTTACTTCACGATGCGGGTTGATGCGGTCATCGACGACGAGTTGATCGCGGCGGGAGCATCCACGGCACCATACATTTCCTGCGAGATCAACTTCCTGCGACCGTCGTTTTTCATGGACGAAGCGTTGCCCGCTATCCTGCGGTACGCACGAGAAACGGGGCTGACCGTCCGAGACCCGCAGCGCGAGGACGTGCCGTTAACTCCGGATGTGGTTGATCAAACGGCGATTCGCACGCAATGGCTCGCGGTGACGGCGAAGTGGGCGCGCGAATCTAGCGAAGCGTTGCCGTTCCTCGATCCGACATCCAGTGCCGCGATGTTCCAGCACAACCTGACACGCGACGCGCTCATGAACGATCCCGTAAGAAACAAGGCCGGACTCTTCATTCCGCTCCTGCTGCCGATCATTCGGTCCGCAGAGCCCCGCCGCGTTCGTACGGGGATCGTGATCGGTCCGAACATCGCGCTGCTGATCCCGCCGTGCGACGTGGTCGTCCTCGCTAGTCGCAAGAGCGTACTCGGCGTCGACGTGGGGCCGTTCTTGAAGAGGCTCGTCACGCGCGCGGCGTTCAACGAACATCTCGCTGAGTACCTGGAGTTTCCAACGAATCCTGCCTCGGCGCTGTTGGCACCGAATATCAGCAGAGCGTGGTCGGCGCTCAAGGGACTCCCGGCAGAACCTGAATCCTCATTTGATAAACTAGACTTCGACAGGTTCGTCGATGTCGAATGACCCGCCGCCGAATGCCCGCGAACACCGCGTCCGTTTCGCCGACGGTGCGGACACGACCGTGCAGCACTGGGGCGAGCGCGGACCGATCGTCGTCGGCGTGCACGGGCTCGGTTCGTCGCGGCGCGGCTGGGCGCGCATTGGGGAGCGGCTCGCCGACCGGTATCGCGTCGTCGCCTACGACCAGCGCGGACACGGCGACAACTCTGCACGGGCGCCGATGACGCTTGCGCAGTCCGTCGCCGATCTCGCGGACGTCGTCGCGTCGCTCGGCGAACCGTTGCACGCCCTCATCGGGCATTCGTGGGGCGGCGCGGTCGTCGTCGCCGCGGGACGGCAGCTCGACGCCGCGCGCGTCGTCGCCATCGACCCGATGCTGCACGTCGAGGCGGGCGTATGGAATGCGCAGACGATGCCGGAATACCGCCGCCAGCTCGCCGGGTCGCTCGAGGAGCGCGAGGCGTCGATCCGGCGTTCGTTCGCTGCGCTTCCCGAGATCGAGATCGCGTCGAAACTGCACGCGACGCGCCGGCTTACGATCGAGCCGATCGAAGCGCTTGGCACCGACAACGACATCAACGCCGGCCGGTGGGATTTGCGCGAGCTCATCGGCGGCTATCCGAAACCGCTGCTGCTCGCGCTCGCCGACGCCAAGCGCAGCGTGGTGTCAGCGGGCGAGCGCGACGCGTTCCGCGCGCGCGGCGGCGAGCACGTGCGGCTCGAGGTGTTCGCGGGCGCCGGCCACTCACTGCAACGCGACGCCTTCGACCGCGTCATGCCTGTCATCGAGGCGTTCTTGCCTGATTAGGCTGCCGCGTTAAGAAGCTGCGCGGGCGGGCGGTCATCCGCTTGAGTCTCGCGTACGTCTTCCGATCGTGCACTCGAGTCAGGACGAGGTCGAACGCGCCCAGCGGCTCACTCGACTCGCAGGCGGCCTCGTCCAAATCGGCGAGGTCATGAACGCGATGTTTTCGTCGCCGCGGGCGGCGAGCACGGCGCGCGCGCTCGTCGATGCGGTCGCGTCCGCGACCGGCGGCACCGCGGCACTGCTCCGCCGCGCGCCGGACGATACCTACGGCGGCGTAAACGCGCTCGACGTTCGCCCGCTGCCGGGCGGCCGCGCCGCCCTCGACGGCGCCCCCTTTCGTCTCGCCAACGCGCCGGCCGACGAGCTCGCGTTCCCGATCCCGGGCGGTGTACGGCCCGACTTCGTTCTGACGGTGCGCTACGGCAGCCG
Source organism: Vulcanimicrobiota bacterium (assembly GCA_034666305.1). Taxonomy (GTDB): domain Bacteria; phylum Vulcanimicrobiota; class Vulcanimicrobiia; order Vulcanimicrobiales; family Vulcanimicrobiaceae; genus Vulcanimicrobium. The sequence continues at coordinate 2,027 of JAXDMA010000280.1, read as the reverse complement.
GCAGCCCGACGATGCCGAGCTCGCCGCGCTGGACCTGGTGGCGTCCGCGTTCGCGATCGCGGTCCGCAACGTCGCGCTTCACGCCGAGACCGAGCGCCGCCGCGTCGAGCTGCTCGACGCGCGCGCGACCCAGGCCGAGCTGGTCGCACGGCTGGCGCGCGACGTCCGCGGGCCCGTGACGTCGATCGTCGGGTTCGCGCGCCTGCTCGAAGAGGACGGCCGCTTTCCGCCGGATGCGCGCGAGGCGCTCGCCGTGGTGCGGGCCAGCGGCGAGCGGGTCGGCGAGATCGCCTCGGACATCGATCTGCTTTCGCGCATCGAACTGGCGGCGGTCGAACCGCAGTGGCAGACGGTCGACGTCGTCGCGCTCGCCGCCGCGGCCGGTGCGGTCGTCGAGCGCGGGACGGCGGCGCGCGTCGTCGCCGATCCCGATCTGCTCGGCACGGCGTTGGGCCGCCTGGTCGAGGACGGGCGCCGGCCGGCCTCGCCGGTGCGGGCGCGAATCGAGGACCTCGAGGAAGCCGTCGCGCTCGAGCTTGCCGGGACCGGCGCGTCGCCGGCCGGGGAAAGCGCCGCACCGACGATCGGCGCCCGGCTGGCGGCTCGCATCGTCGAGCGGCACGCCGGCACGTTCCGCACGGGCAGCGACGCGGGCGCATGGTGGATCCGGCTGATCCTGCCGTCGGACCCGCGCCGGATCCAGCGCGGCCTGCGCGTGCTGCTTGTCGGGGGCGAGGACGATGACATGGGCGACCACCTGCGCGCGCTGGGATTCGCCGTCGACACCGTCAGCAGCGCGTCAGGTCTGAGGCTCGCGCTCGGCGCTTCGGCGGCCGACGTGGTGGTGGTCCCGATCCCGCTTGCGGTCTGGACCGGCGTCGAACGCCTGCCGGACAACCTGCGCCGGAGAGTGGGCCTCGTTGCGGTCGCGTCGGCCGGGCAGACCGCGGGCGACGGCTGGGACGCGGCGGTCGCGACGCCGCCGGCTCCCGGCGAGCTGCGCTCGGCGATCTTTGCGGCCGCCGCGAAGGCCCGGCTGCGGCGCGCGGACGACGATCCGCCGCCCGCGCCGCAGTAACGATCGCGCGCAACGGCGAGACGTTCGGGAAAGTCGTGGGAAGAGGTCGAATCAGACGGGTCGACCTCGAAAGGGATTGTTTTGGCCAAGATGATCGATCGCGCGTCGGGACTCGGACCCGACGTCACGCCGGAGTACCGCGAGCTTGCCGACCGTTGGGAGCGCAAGGCCGAGCGGACGCCGCCGCGCGCCGGCAAGGGCTCCGGGGCGGTCGACCGCACGATCTCGGACGTCCCGCTCAAAACGGTGTACGGTCCCGGCGACGTCGCGCACCTCGACCTGACCAACGATCTCGGCGTCCCGGGCGAGTACCCGTACACGCGCGGCATCCACCCGACGATGTACCGCTCGCGGCTGTGGACGATGCGCCAGTTCGCCGGGTTCGGCAACGCCAAGCAGACCAACGAGCGCTATCATTTCCTGCTCTCGCAGGGACAGATGGGACTCTCGGTCGCGTTCGACATGCCGACGCTGATGGGCTACGACTCCGACAGTCCGAAATCGCTCGGCGAAGTGGGCAAGTGCGGCGTCGCGATCGACAGCGTGCGCGACATGGAGACGCTGTTCGACGGGATCGACCTCGGCGCGATCACCACGTCGATGACGATCAACGGGCCGGCCGCGATCGCGCTCGCGCAATACATCGTCACCGCGGAGAACAAAGGCATCCCGCGCGCGAAGCTGGGCGGCACGCTGCAGGCCGACATCCTCAAAGAGTACATCGCGCAGAAGGAATGGATCTTCCCGCCGCGGCCGCACGTGCGCATCATCGTCGACATGATGGAGTTCTGCACCGCGCAGATGCCAAAATGGAATACGATCTCGGTGTCGGGGTACCACATCCGCGAAGCCGGCTCGACCGCGGCGCAAGAGCTCGCCTTCACGCTCGCCGACGGCTTCGCGTACGTCGAGGCGGCGATGGCGCGCGGGATGAACGTCGACGATTTCG
>JAXDMA010000279.1:0-2926 GCA_034666305.1 Vulcanimicrobiota bacterium | reverse complement strand
GTCGTCGCCGGAAACATCCCGCTCGCACTTGCGCTCGAACCCGGCGCGAGCGTCCGGTCGAGCCTTGGGACCGTCGTCATCGGCGGCATCCTGAGCTCGCTCTTCCTGACGCTCGTCCTCGTTCCGATCATGTACATGTGGCTGTCAGCCGCACGCATGCCGGCCACCGAAAGAGCCGCTCCCGGTGCGGAACCCGGCGGTCGCGGCCGCGCACGCGGAGTTCCGGCCCATGCTTAGCGCAGGCGGTGGCGCGCGGCAAAGCGCGCTCGTGCTCAAGATCGTGCAGCCGGGCCTCGCCGGCCTCACCGACGGTTCGGTATCAACGCTCGCGCCGATCTTCGCGACCGTCTTCGCGAGCCATTCGAGCCACGCGGCGTTTCTGGTCGGCGCGGCATCGGCGGTCGGCGCGGGGATCTCGATGGGCGTGGCGGAGGGACTCTCCGACGACGGACAGCTGACGGGCCGCGGGCATCCCCTTGCGCGCGCGGCGATCGTCGGCGGCGGGACGTTCATCGGCGGCATCTTCCACACGCTGCCGTTTCTCATCACGCAGGTGAATACGGCCCTCGCCGTCGCCGCGCTCGTCGTCGCAGTCGAGTTGCTCGCAATCGCGTGGATCCGCCACCGTTTCATGCAGGCGCGCTTCGCGCTGAGCATCCTTCAGGTCGTCGGCGGCGGCGTGCTCGTGTTGGCGGCAGCGGCCTTGATCGGGAGCGCCTGACGTGACGGACGACGTGCACGCGCACGCCGAACGCGCGCGAGATACCTCGATCACGGATTTCAAATTCGTGATGCTCCCTGACGGCGTGCTCACCGATCGGAGCGGCCGCCGCTACCTCACCTACGGGCGCAGCGGCCACGTGACGAAGGGCGGCACGCCGCCTCGTCGCTTGGGCGCTGTACACGCTATGCGCGGCCGTAGCGAATTCTCCAGCACGTCTCTGGGACGCGCAGTATACATCATAACACGACACGATTCACGAAAGTGAGAACTTCAATGACCATGCCTCTTTTGTCCACGATCGCCGGCGTCACCGGAGCCCTTACGCTGGCGGCCGCCTCACCGGCTGCGGCGGCCGTTCCGCCGGTGAGCGTCGTCTCATGCGACTACAGCAGCTTGCAGGGTACCGGCGGCATGCTGGTCCCCGCAACCGCCCCGTTTCAGACGAGTAATTTGCGCATCAGCTTCAAGAATCAAGCGCCGATCGCGGCGACCGACGTCGTCTTCGCCGTCGGCTACGACGGCCGAACGCAGATCGTCGAAGACGCGGGAACGTTCTCGCAAGGAACGCAAATAACGCAAGACTTCATGCCGCTAGCGAACCTGCACTACAACGGATCCGCCGCGCGCAGCGTGCAGTCGGTAACGTTCAGCGACGGTTCCACGTGGCATTCGTCCTGACCCGATGACCTTGCCGGCGGCGGTTACCCTTCGGACTCTGCTTGGGTGCGCAATGGCAACCGCCGCAGACCCTTCGGGTAATTTCCGCCGGGATGACGCCGATCCCAATCTTGCGAGCAAACCACCAAGTACTCGAAATTCTCGTACGTCGAGGGCCCGCGTTTGCGGCGATAGAGCTCGAGGGCCGGCTCGCAGAGTTTCCAATATCGCTCGGGATTGCCGTACTCCAAGAAGACATCGCCGGAGATGAGGCCCAATTTGATATAGCCGCCGACCATTTCAAAGTAATCACACAGCCGAAGCTCCTTGTGAATCGTGCGATCGGGCGGCCGATCGTTCTCCAATCCCGCCCGGAACCCCGGGTCTTGCATGCACCGCGCCAAGTCCTCAGCGACGAACTCGAAGGACTCGTCGAGCGCGGCCGAATCGCGCAGAGCTCGCAGCGCGATGATCGACTCGAGCTGGTTGTTGTGAGCGATGTGACGCAGCTGAACCATAGCGGCACCCGCCGTGGCGGCGACGACGACAAACGTCGCGATAGGCGCAAGCTGGTTGAGAAGCTCCAACGTCACCGTAGACCTCGAGTCGGCAGCGATGCAGTGTTGAGGGAGTTGAACAAGCCCGCGACGTCGCCGGCACGGACGGTTGTGACGTTCGCAACGTCACAGAGTCCACATGCGTCCGAGGCACTCACCGGCCACGCCGTGGGAATCGCCGTACTTTTCATCAGGGCCTCCAGCACCCACCCGGTGACCCGATCAGCGGAACGAGGCCGACCCGCTCGAGGATCGGCCGGCCCCGAAGAGGTCCATGCCGGAAACGCGGGAGCCACCCACCGCGTAGATGAGGTGGTGAAGCGCGGCCCGGGCCGCGAAGGGGGCCGACCCATGATTTCTCAGTGCGTGCCGGCGATCGCATTCGCCCTGACCATCGTCCTCGGCGCGGCGATGCCGCATCACGAAGCCGAGACGCTGAGTGGAAAGAAGATCGTGCTGCCGGACGCCGTGATGGGGCACCCCACGGTTGTCGTCATCGGGTTCACCAAACGCTCGCAATCCCAAACAACGGCCTGGGGCACCCAGCTGGCAAAAGACTACGCCACGGAGCCACGGCTGCAGCGCTACGCGATCGCCGTACTCGACGACGCCCCCGCCTTCATCCGCGGCATGGTGATCGCGGGCATCCGCAAAGGCGTCCCCAAAGAACAGCAAGACACGTTCGTCATCATGACCCATGACGCAAAACCATGGCGCGACATCGCCGGAATCACCAACGCAGACGACGCCTACGTCATCCTCTTCGACGAAACAGCCCACGTGGTAGCCCAAACCCAAGGCCCGATCGAAACCTCGTACGCCCCCCTGCAAAAAGAAATCCAAGCGCTATTAAAGCAGCCCTGACCCCCGAATCGTGCCCATGTCGCGGGAGCGGCTATATCATCGTGTCGGGGTCTGTGAGCGAGCGAAGCGCAGGATGCGCGAGAGCGACGCGAAGACGCAGCGGCCCTCGCACACGAAGTGCGAG
>JAXDMA010000278.1:0-3077 GCA_034666305.1 Vulcanimicrobiota bacterium | reverse complement strand
CCGCGCTCGGGGCGATCGGGACCGTGATCGTCATGAGAACGCGCCGCACGAAGCAGAAAGACAGGCCGCAGATGCATCGACTCACGATCGCGGCGCCCGGTGACGGCAGCATCGCCGTTGCCGGGACGCCGGTGACGTTCACCGCGCAAACCGATCCGCCGAATCTCGCGAGCAAGATCACGTGGTCGGTGACCACGCAGCCGAGCGTGCACGGCATCGGTCCGACGTTCGTGCACACGTTCGCCGCGACGGGCGTCGAACAAGTCGTCGCGCGCCTTGCCGACGACGCGCTCGCGTGCGACGCGATCGTCTACGTGTTCAAGACGCCGTCCGGCGGTTCGACGCTCGCGGACCTGCTGCACGCCGAACGGCCGCCGGTCGCGCGAAGCGCGGACACGTTCACGCGCTACGGCGCCAGCGCGTCGGCCCCGGGGAAAGCATCGTGAACCCGCAGTTCGTCGACGATCTCGCGAGCAACGTGCGCACCGCGGTGACCGACGCCGCGACGGCCGGATTGGCTGCGTTCGGCGCCGCGACGGCGCTCGCGGTCGGCGAGATGGCGAAGTCGGGGTTCGTCAGCGGTCACGCGACGACGGGCGGCAACGCGCTCGCGCAATCGCTCGTGACGGCGTTCGCCGAGGACTTGCGGGGCCGCATCGCCCAAGACGTCGACGCGAACGGTCTCGCGGTCGGCGACGTGAAAGCAAAAACGCATCTCGTCGCGTTCGCGTCCGGCCAAGCGGTGTCGCCGGTCGACGACGTGTCCGTGCAGCACGCGTTCGCGTTCGAGCTCGGCGCGATCGCGGCGCTCGAGGTCGCCGCGAAGCTCACGCTCAAAGCCGCATGTACGTTCGACGCGGCAACGGGCAAACCGAAAACGTCGGCCGAGACGAAGGTCAACCTCGAGTTCGGCTGGTCCTCGGCGCCCCCCCCGGCAAAGTAACCGCGCCTATCGCGTGTTGCAGACGGACACGATGATGTTGTTGGGCGCGAGCGTGCCGCCTTGCTGCTGCAGCGCGTCGAGCACCGCCTTGATCGTATCGTTCATGTTCGAACCGCGCGCGGTGCTGAAGCGCGTGTCGTCGGTCGCGACGGCGCCGCACTTCTTGTCGGGACCGTACATGCGCACGCGCACGGTGCATCCGCTTCCCCCGGGCGCGAGGCCGTTGCACTTCGACATTGCGGCGTAGTCCGCGACGTCTTGCGACGGTTGGTCGATCGACGTTCCGATCGCCGTGCGCGACCCCGGGATCCATGCGATCGTTCCGAACGCCGCGCCGGCGCCGGCGACGATGCCGCCTTGTCCCGTTGCGCCGCCGACCGTCACCGAAGCAGGGGCGGCGGGAACCGCGCCGGGCGTCGTCCCGCCGCCGACGGGCTGCCCGCCGCCGGCGAGTTTCGTTCCGGCGCGCGAGAACGCGGCGACGAACGGGCCGCCTTTCTTCCACGTCGTGCCGTCTTCGAACACGACCGCGGTCTCATCGACGATCTCGAGGCTCGGCTTCATTTGCGTGCCTTCGACGATCACGCAATTGTTAAACGAGTCCGGGCTGCCGCCCAGGTCGGTCATTTTCCCCTCGATCAGGATGCCGGGACCGAACGAACCCGTGCGGTGCAGGATCGCTTCGCGCATCGGGTTGCCGAGCATGTCGTTGAACTGGAACGTGAAGTCCACTTCGGACGCTGCTTTTGCGGCAACGTTGCGGAAACTCAGGCAGACGCGGACCTTGCCGTTGTTCGTAAAGAACACCGACGTCTGCGTGACGACCATCGGCGCGACGGCCGTGAGATTTCTTACCGGGATCGAGTTGTCGAACTGCGCGCGCGCAACGTTGGGCGCGAGAACGAACGCAGCGAGTACGAGCGTCGGAATGAATCGCAGGCGCAAGGATGTCTCCGGGACGTGACGGGGAGGGGGCCACCCAGGCTACCCATTTCCCGGGTTGCCGCCTCGAAGTCCTGTGGCGGCGGATCAGGCGCGCGGCCCGAAGCCGCGGTACGGCGTGACCGGCATGAGCAAATCCAACGACAGCATCTCGCGCACCGCGAGCGGCAGCGACGCGAGCACCGCTTGCGCTTCGTCAGGCGTGCTCGCTTCGATCAGGATGACCGCGCCCGGATGATCGCCGCGGCCCCACACCTGCCGGAAGATTCCGTCGGCGTAAAGCCGGCGCACGCCCTCCGCCTCCTCTTCGAGCAGCTCCGGCGTGAAATCGGAGGCGGAGAACCGGTCGAGATTGCGGCGGACCGCCGCGATGAACTGTGGCATGATGCCGGGCGTTCCCGGCACCTGCCGCGGCTTACTTCTGGGCGATCGCCTCGACGTTGAGCTCGATCTTGACCTCTTCGCCGACGACCACGCCGCCCGTTTCGAGCGCCATGTTCCATCCGAGCCCGAAGTCTTTGCGGTTGATCTTGGTGTGCGCTTCGTAGCCGATGCGGTCGTTACCGTATGGGTCGGTGGTGCGCCCTTCGAAAGTCGTGTCGAGCACGACCGGGAGCGTCACCCCGTGGATGCTGAGGTCGCCGCGCACTTTGAACGCGTCGCCCGTTCCATCGACGCCCGTGCTCTTGAACGTGATCGTCGGATACTTCTCGGCTTCGAAGAAGTCCGCCGATTTCAAGTGGCCGTCGCGCTGCTCTTCGCGGGTGTCGATCGATGCGGTCTCGATGGTCACGTCGACGGAGACCGGCACGCTGCTGCCCTCGGGGACGTCGATGGTGCCCGTGATGGCCGTGAAACGCCCGCGGACCTTCGAGATCATCAGGTGGCGCACGATGAACTCGGCGGTCGTGTGGCTCGGGTCGATCGCGTACGTCTTGGTGGTTTGGGTGGTGGTCACGGTTGGTTGGTCTCCTGCTCGCTTGCCCTTGCGGGCCTTGTGTGATACCGTTGGTGTGCTAGTCACTATCGCATACCGAAGCACGATCCTCAATTAGGCACCCAGAAGTGGTGTAGGAACCCAATGGATACCACAACGAAAACGAGCGTCTATCTCAAGACATGCCCCACCCGCGAGCTGCTCGACGGCATCGCCGACAAGTGGACGACGCTGGTCATCGGGATCTTATCGGGC
>JAXDMA010000277.1:0-9490 GCA_034666305.1 Vulcanimicrobiota bacterium | reverse complement strand
GCGAGCGCAAGCCGAAGGCCTCCAGAAAGTCCGGCGTCGTCTTGTACAGGATCGGGCGCCCCGGCACGTCCTTGCGGCCCGACTCGACCAGGAACCGCCGGTCGACCAGCGTCGCGATCACCGAGTCCGCCGAGACGCCGCGGATGCCTTCGATGTCGCCTTTGGTGGTCGGCTGCGTGTAGGCGACGATCGCCAAGGTCTCGAGCGCGGCCGGCGACAGGTTCGTCTTGGCCGGCATCAAGTACGCTTCGACCGCCTCCCGGGCGCCCGGCGAGCTGGCGAAGCGGTAGCCGCCGGCGATCTCGCGCAGGACGACGCCGCGGTGCGAGAACTCCTCGTCGATCCGCTGCAGCGCAACGGTCACCTCGGGTTCGTCGGCCCCCGTCAGCTTCGCGAGCTTGGGTATCGAGAGCGCTTCGGAAGCGACGAAAAGCAGCGCTTCGAGGTCGCGCTGGAGCTTGCCGGTGTCGACGAGTTCAGGCTGCACGGTCTTCTTCGGGGACGAGGAGGAGCTCGATGTCCTCGAAAGCCGTATCTTGCGCGACGCGGATGCGCTCGCGCCGGACGAGCTCGAGGACGGCGAGGAAGGTCACGATGATGGCGACGCGGTCGAGTCCGGCGCACAGGCCGAAGAACGATGCGCGCCCGGCGCGCCGCACGGCCCGGGTGACGAGGTCCATCTGCTCGTTGAGCGACACGCGTTCGCGCACGATCGTCCGTTTCTCGGGCTTCGCGGCACGGAGCGCGGCCGCGAGCGCTCCAGCGAGCTTGGCCGCGTCGATCCGGTAGCGCTGCACGAAATCGGCCGTCGCGTCGCCGCCGTCGGGGCGCAGAAAGTATGCTGCGGCCTCGGCCGCGCGGCCCTTGAGCTCTTGCCCGGCGTCGCGGTACTTCGAGTACGCGATCAGCCGGTCGCGCAGGCGCGCCTCGATCGCCTCGGCCGACTCTTCGGGATCGCCCGCCAGCTCGATCGGAATCGGCGGCAGCAGCGCTTTGGACTTCAGGAACACCAGCGTCGAGGCGACGACGAGATAGTCGGCCGCAAGCTCGACGTCGAGCGCTTCCATCGCCTGGATGTAGGCCAGGTATTGGTCGGCGACCAGCGCGAGCGGAACCGTCGAGATGTCGAGCTGGCGTTCCATGACCAGGTTCAGCAGCAGGTCCAGCGGACCGTCGAAGACGTCGAGGGAGACACGAAGCCCGGACTGCGCGGCGGGGTCAATCAAAAGACTTAAGCGCTCGTGTCCCCGACCGACTTCGCCGCGGTGACGGTCTCGGGTTCGAAAATTCCGCTGCCGTCCTGCTCGAGCCACTCCAGCCCGAGGTCCACCAAGCGCTTCTCGTTGACGTACTTGAGCGCTTTTTTGGCCGCTTTGATCTCGAACCAGCGCGCCTCGTCCACTTCGTGGTCGTGGTTGGCCGTGTCGCCCGAGAGATAGCGCATCAGGTAGAAATGGACGGACTTCTTGTGCTTGGTGCGGTTCAGGTAGAACCAGTACGAGATGTCCGAGAGCTTCGAGAGGATCTCGGCCCAGCAGCCGGTTTCCTCGCGGACTTCGCGCAGGGCGGCTTGCTCGTGTGTCTCCTTGGCCTCGACGTGGCCCTTGGGCAGCGACCAAACACGCGGCTCGCCCCGCCCGATGAGCAGCGCCTCCAACGAGTTTCCGTTCCGCCGCAAGGTGAGCCCGCCGGCGGAGACTTCGTACTTGATCCGCATGGTTGTCCCCGGAGACAGTGACAGCCCGACGTCGGGCTGGTTTTCTCTAGTATAGCGCGCGGTCCCAAGAGGACGAACAGCCGGTCGGACCTTTTATGGCCCTAGGACCCGGGCCGGGAGGCGGTACCAAATTAGGCCGGACCCGAGGTCGACGGGCCCCGACGTGGAGTCGTCGGCGGCGGCCGCGGCAACGCTCGCGCCGGAGCTCGCGACCGTCTTGCTGGCGGCGACGGCCGCTTCGGGCACGTCCTCGGGTGAGCGCAGCGGGCCGAAGCACGTCCGGCATTTGCGGTGCGGCGCAACGAACGCGAGCGTCTCCGTGGGACCGGCTTCCGGCCGGATCGAGGACGGCCGGCGGCGCGGCTCACCTGACGGCGCGTTCGAAAGCGCGTGCGGCACCGAGCGCCGCGCCACGGTCGCAATGATGTGCTGGATCGGGCGCGCCGCGGCGACGGCGACCGGCGTCGAGGCGGCCTTTTGCGCGTGCGCCGGGGCGTGCGTGGGCCGGAGGCGCTGCGCGACGCGCGGCGTTGCGGCGCGCGCCGCGGCGTGCGCGGCCGGGGCACGCGGGGGTTGCGGTCCGCTGCCGGCCGCGCGAGGTCCGGTGCCGGGCACGACGAGCATCGCGACTGCGACCACGCCGAGGGCGGTCGCCGTGAACGCGCCCAGCGAAGCGGCACGCAGGACGGCCGCGCCTTGGGCGACCGGCCGAACGAGGCGTTCCACGCGGATCGCGACGTGCGAGCGGCGGCCCCACAGCCCGGGTGCGACGGCCTCGGCGCGGTCGGTGGCGAGCCTGAGGAGGCACGCGGCGTAGCGGCGCGGACCCGTCTCGGTGGCGGCCCGCTCGTCGCTGGCGAGCTCGCGCTCGAGGTCGAGCGCACGCGAGAGCACCCACAAGCCCGGCAGCCACCACCCGGCCCGCAGGATCACGCTCTGGACTGCCTTGGCCCAGTCGTCGCCGCGGGCCAGATGCGCGCACTCATGCGCGACGACGGCGTCCCATTCGCGCTCGTCCACCCGGGCGCGAAAGCCGTCGGGAAGCACGACCGCCGGGTGCAGGTAACCGATGGCGGTGGGGGTGGTGACGGTCCGCGACAGCCCGATCCGCGCGCCGCGGACGGGGACGGAGCCGAACGGAACGGCGTTGCGCTTCACGCGGCGCAGCCGAATGACATCGCCCGCGAGGTCGAGCAGCAGCGCGCCCGCGACGATGGCGGCACACGCCAGCGCAGGCAGCGCCAGCAGCTTGAGAATCCCGGCGGCGGCGGCGCCGGCCGCGATGGCGGGCGCGGCGTCCGGCGCGGCCCGCAGCGCTGCCGCGGCGAGCGCGAGCGGCCAGACGGACGCGGCGACGAGAAAACCCGCGGCGACGACACGGTAGCGGTCGGCGGCACGCGCAAACGGGCGGGCCGCGATCAGCGCGCCCGCGGCGAGCGGCACGCTGGCGACGAACGCGGCGAGTGCCGCGAGCGCCGCGACCGCGGCGTTCAGCCTTCTGCCTCGAGCAGCGTGCGCAGGCGCCGCTCCTCGTCCGGGCTCAGCCGTTCCGACGCGAGCAGGTTGAGCATCAGCGCGCGCGGCGAGCCGTCGAAGAACGTCGCGAGGACGTTGTCGACCACGGTCCGGCGAGCCGCGTCACGCTCGACGCGCGGTTTGTAGACGTTCGCCTTGCCGCGCGTCGTGTGGCGGACGTACGCCTTGCGCTCGAGGATCGTCAGCGTCGACAGGACCGTGGTGTAGGCGATCGGACGGTCTTCGAGGCGCACGTGAATGTCGGCCACGGTCGCACTGCCGAGGTCCCAGAGGATGTTCATGAGGCGATACTCCGCCTCGGTAAGGGTCGGCGTAGGGCGCCTGGCCATGTCGGGCTGATACGACGCCGCCTCCGCATTCTCCGCGAGGTTTCGTCAACAATTGGTTCGGTCTAGCCAATTGCCCACCCGGGTCTCCAGCACGTCCAGCGGCAGCGCGCCCGCGCCCAGCACCACGTCGTGGAAATCGCGCAGGTCGAACCGCGCGCCGAGCCGCGTTCGCGCACGCTCGCGCAGCTCGCGAATCTTCAGCTCGCCGATCTTGTACGCGAGCGCCTGGCCGGGGCGCGTGATGTAACGGTCGATCTCGTTCTCGACGTCGAGGCGCGTTTTGGCGGCGTTGTCGAGAAAGTAGTCGACGGCGCGCGCGCGCGACCAGCCGCGCGCGTGAATGCCCGTATCGACGACGAGGCGCACGGCGCGCCACATCTGATACGTGAGCGCGCCGAACTTCGACTTGGGATCATCGTACAGGCCCATCTCGTCGCCGAGCGACTCGGCGTACAGCCCCCAGCCCTCGACGTACGCGGTGTACGCGTTCGACGCGCGCCGGAAATCCGGCAACCCCTGCAACTCCTGCGCGAGCGCGATTTGCAAATGGTGTCCCGGAACGCACTCGTGCAGCGAGAGCGCCATCATCTCGTAGATGGGGCGCTGCTCGGGGCGATAGAGGTTGACGTAGTACGAACCCGCGCGTGAACCGTCGAGCGCGCCCGGATAGTAATACGCCGTCGTGGTATCGGGCGCGAGCGCGGCGGGGATCGGCACCACGCCGTACGGCATCCGCGGCAGCGTGCGAAACACCTTGACGAGCTCGGGATCGATGCGCTTGGCGATGTTGCGATACGCGGCCAGCAGCGCTTCGCCCGTCGGATAATAATTCGCCGGATCGGCGCGGAACTGCGCGAACACGTCGTGCAGCGAACCTTGGTAGCCGGTCTGCGGCGCGAGCGCCTCCATCTCGGCGCGAATGCGCGCGACCTCGCGCACGCCCAGCTCGTGAATCGCGTCGGGCGTGAGGTCGGTGGTCGTGTACGTGTGCGAGAAGTACGCGTAGAGCGCGTCGCCGCCCGGCAGATGCGTCATGCCGGCGTGCACGGGCGCCGCCGGCAGATACTCGTCGACGACGAAGGCGCGCAGGGCACGCAGCGCCGGGTTGACGCGCTCGGCGATCGCGCGCCGTCCGCGCTCGCGCAAACCGCCGGCGCCCGCGGCGCCGAGCGACGCGGGGATGCGTGCGAACGGCGAATAGAATGCCGAGCGTTCCGGCTCCGTCACGAGCCGGTCGAGCTGCGCGGGCAATCGTTCGATCGATGCGCGCGGCCACAACAGCTCGCGCGCGATCGCCGCGCGCAGCAGTGCGATCGCGTCGTCGACGGCGCGCGGGTACGCGTCGAGCCGCTGCAGCCAGCTCTCGTACTCCGCGGCGCCCGCGAACGGGAGCTGCTCCGCGTAGTACGCGTAGGTGTGAACGCCCTCGCGCGGATCGAGCGCGAAGAAGTGCGCGCCCAGCTCGTAGCCGCGCAATGCGTCGCGAAGCTGACCGGCGTAGAGCTCGCGGTCGAGCTGCGCGGAGTCGCTCAGCGCTGCGCGCGGGATGGTTTCGAGACGCGCCAACACGCGCCGGCGATGCGCCGCCTCACCGGCAAGCGCCGTCTCGGACTGGTCTTCCCAGCGGCCGTCCGCCGAGCGGTCGCCGTCGAGGGATGCCGCGAGCGGATGCCGCCGCCGGTCATCGCGCCAATCCTCGGCCAGCAGCGCTTCGAGTTCGGCGTCGGCCGTGGGGGCACCGTGCATGCGGCTTGCTTCCCGAGGCGTACCTCCCCGCCTCCGCGAAAATAGCGGTGATGCCCCACGCTCTCGCCACGACGGCCGCGCTCGCCATTGCGTTCGCGACCGTACCGACGCCCAAACCCACGCCGTTCCCGCTCGGCACGCTGCAGCCGTTCGGAACCGAGACGCCCGCGCCCGCGTCGAACCTCCCCGAGATCGGCCGCGTGCGCGCGAATAGGCCGGTGTGCGCGGCGATGCGCGACCTCATCATCCCGTCGTTCGCCGCGGCGCGCCGCGCGGACGCGCGCTTTAGCGAAACGCGCGTGCGGCTTCCGAAATACGTCGAGATCGCGGACGATCCCGAACACCAAACCGACGTGTACCGCGAGTCGGCGCTCTCGAAGATCGACGCCGACGCGACGAAGATCCTCAACGAGACGCTCGTGCTCAACAAGGCGCTCGGCGACCCGCGTTTCAAGGATCCCACCGATCCGCAGGTGATCGCCGCGAAGAACCAGCTCGAGCAGCTCTATGCCACGCAGCAGACGCGCGCCAACCAGCTGCAAGAATTCGTCATGCGCCAACGCAACGAGATCGCAAAAAACGGAATGGGCGACAACAGCGCGTTCCTGCCCCACACGTCGGCGCAGCGGACGGCCGACACCGAGCCGCTCAAGCCGCCGCCCTCGCTCAAGGCGCCGCCGAACATGCCGCTCATCAACGGAAGGATCGCGCTCGCCGACAAGGCGTCGATCAACGACTGGAGCAGCAACATGGCCGCGGCCGTGCGCAGGAGCGAAAACCTCGCCGCGCAGACGTTCTTGCCGATCGCGCAAAGCTGCCGCTGAACGGGGCGTAACGGGTGCTGCAGATCTTCGCCGCCGTTCTCGCCGCCGTAACGGTCGCGCAAGCCGCAGCGCCCGACGCATCTCCGCTGCCGGAGATCGGACGGGTTCGTTCGACGGCACCGGCGTGCGCCGCACTTCGCGATTTGGTGCTCCCTTCGTTCTCTGCCGCGCAGCGCGCGGACGCGCGCTTTTTGGAAACGCGCGCGCGCCTGCCGCGCTATGCGGAGATCGCGTCCGACCCGGAGCATCGCAACGGCGTGTTTCGCGACTCCGCGCTCGCGAAGCTCGACGCCGACGCGACGGCCATGCTCAACGAATCGCTTTGGCTCGACAAAGCGCTCCGCGATCCGCGGCTCAAAGACACCAGCGATCCGCAGGTCGTCGCGGAGCGTGAAGGCCTTCAGCAGCTCTACGCCGTGCAAAAGACGCGCGCGAGCCAGCTCCAAGAGTTCGTCATGCGCGAGCGCATCGCCACGGTGCGCAACGGCATACCCGACAACGGCGCTTTCGGGGGCCATATGCCGCCGGCGTCGGTCGTCGAGGACCCGCCGCCCGCGCCGCCGCCGGTTCTGAACGCGCCGCGCGGCATGCCACGGCTCACCGGCAACAACGCGCTCGTGGACAAGGCCTCGCTCAACGAGTGGAGCCTGAACATGGCCGCCGCCGTGCGCATCGGCGAGAACCAGGCCGCCAAGGCGTTCTTGCCGATCGCGAAGAGCTGTAGCTGAGGCCGGCTACTCCGCGGCGGGCGGGCGCCAGCGCAGATCGGGCTGGCGCGCGGCGCGCGTCTCGTCGATGCGCCCGACGGCCGTGTTGACCGGCGTCTCGAGCACCTTTTCCGGATCCGACTTGGCCGTCGCGATGATGTCGCGGAAGTCGGCGATGAACGCGTCGAGCGTCTCCTTCGACTCGGTCTCGGTCGGCTCGATCATCAAGCACTCGGGGACGATCAGCGGGAAGTAGACCGTCGGCGCGTGGTAACCGCGATCGAGCAGCGCCTTGCCGATGTCGAGCGCGCGCACGCCCGTGTCGCGCTTGAGCGATTGCGCCGACGCCACGAACTCGTGCCGGTTGATCTCGTCGTACGGAATGTCGACGACGTCGCGGATCGACGCGCGAATGTAGTTCGCGTTGAGCACCGCGAGCTTCGAAACGGTCGTAAGACCGTCGGCGCCGTTGGCGTACGTGTACGCGAGCGCACGCACCATGTGCGCGAAGTTCGACCAGAACGAGCGCATCGGCCCGATCGAATCGGGGCGCTCGAAGTCGAGCGCGAACGTGAGCTCGGCGGTCTCGCGCCAACCGCTCGCGTCGACGCCCTTGCCGCCGGCGTCGTACGCGCGCACGACCGGCGTCGGCAAGAAGTCGATCAGGTGCTCCGCAACCCCGACGGGCCCCGCGCCGGCACCGCCGCCGCCGTGCGGAATCGTGAACGTCTTGTGCAAGTTGAGGTGCATGAGGTCGAATCCCATGTCGCCGGGACGCGTGTTGCCCATCAGCGCGTTCGCGTTCGCACCGTCGTAGTACATCAGGCCGCCGGCCTCGTGCACGACGTCGGACACCTCGTGGATGCGCGGTTCGAACAAGCCCAGCGTGTTCGGGTTGGTCATCATGCAGACCGCGGTGTCCGCTCCCACGACCTTGCGCATCTCGGCGGGATCGACGCGGCCATGCGCGTCCGATTTGAGCGAGAGTACCTTGAAGCCGACCATTGCGGCCGACGCGGGATTCGTGCCGTGCGCGGTGTCGGGCACGATCACGACGTTGCGCTGCGGCTCGCCCTTCTTCTTGAAATAGGCCTTCGCGATCAGAAGCGCGGCGAGCTCGGCGTGCGCGCCGGCCGCGGGGTTCAGCGAAAACGCCGCCATGCCGAACAGCGACGCCAGGGCGCGTTCAAGCTCCCACATCACCGCGAGCGCGCCTTGCGCTGCATGGTCGGGTGCGAACGGGTGCAGGTCGCGCAGGGCGGGGACGTTCGCCATCGCATCGTTGATGCGCGGGTTGTACTTCATCGTGCACGAGCCGAGCGGATAGAACACCGTGTCGATCCCGAACGTCTTTTGCGACAGGCGCGTGAAGTGGCGCACGACGTCGAGCTCGCTGTTGTCCGGCAGCGGCAGATCGTCGCGCAGCGCGTCCTTCGGCAGCAGCGTGTCGAGCGCGGGCCCGCCGGGCAGATAGCAATTCGCACGCCCGTCCTGGCCGGTTTCAAAGATCAGCGGCGTATCAAACGCTTGCAGTGGCACGGACGGGGATCTCCGAGAGCGCGGTGACGAGGCGGTCGACATCGGCGCTCGAGGTGAGCTCGGTCGCCGTCATGAGAATACAGTCTTCCAATTCCGGATAGAACCGGCCGAGGTCGACGCCGCCCAGGATCTGTCGTTCTTCCAGCGTCGCGAGCACCGCGGCGGCGCGTCCCGGAACGCGGATCACGACCTCGTTGAACGTGGGCGTACCGGCGAAGCGCGCGGCAAAACCCGGCAGTGCCGCGACCTTGTCGCGCAATTCGTTGCTGCGCACGACGTTGAGCGACGCACAGTCACGCAGCCCGGTCTTGCCCATCGCGGCGAGATAGACCGTCGCGCACAGCGCGCAATGCGCCTGGTTCGTGCAGATGTTCGACGTCGCTTTCTCACGGCGGATGTGCTGCTCGCGCGCCTGCAGCGTCAGCACGTACGCCGGTTTGCCTTCGGAATCCACCGACTTGCCGACGAGCCGGCCCGGGATGCGCCGCAGATGCGCCGTCGTCGCGGCGATGAAACCGACATGCGGTCCGCCGTATGCGACGGCGTTGCCGAACGACTGCGCCTCACCGGCGCAGATCTCGGCGCCCCAGGAGGCGGGGGCCGCCAACGCGGCGAGCGACATCGCCTCGGCGACGACGCCGACCACGACGGTCTTCGTCGCCTTGATGGCGTCCGCGGCGCCCGCCGGCAGCGCGTCGATCGCGCCGAAAAAGTTCGGTGACTGCACGACCACGGCGGCGTAGCGCTGATCGGCGAGCGCGCCGTCGAGCGACGAGAGGTCGGTGCGCCCGTCGGGGCCGTAGGGCAACTCGTCGACGTCGAGCGCGAGCCCTTCGGCATACGTGCGCAGCACCGCGCGGTAGTTCGGATGAACGGCGCTGGAAACGAGCACGCCTTTGCGACCGGTCGCATTGACCGCCATGATGACGCCTTCGGCAAGCGCGGTCGCGCCGTCGTAGACCGATGCGTTCGCGACGTCGAGCCCGGTCAAAAGCGCGATGTACGTCTGCCACTCGTAGATGGCCTGAAGATAGCCCTGCGAGACCTCCGCCTGGTACGGCGTGTACGAGGTGAGGAACTCGCCGCGCATCG
>JAXDMA010000276.1:0-6549 GCA_034666305.1 Vulcanimicrobiota bacterium | reverse complement strand
GAGCGGCTCGGGATCGAAGCGCCGGGCGACGCGGACTGGAGCGCCGAGTCGGCCGCGATCGCGGCAGTCTTCAAGCAGAAGACGCGCGACCAATGGGCCACGTTGCTCGAAGGAACCGATGCGTGCGTCGCGCCGGTGCTGTCGCTCGACGAGGCTCCGGCGCATCCGCACATGCGTGCGCGCGGCGTATATCGCGCGGTCGACGGCGTCGTCCAGCCCGCGCCGGCCCCGCGCTTCTCGCGGACGCCGCTCGCGCGGCGGGGTGTCGAACCGTGCTAGGATCGGGCATGACGGCACCCGCGCTCGCCGGGCTGATGATGGACCGGTCGTTGCAGATCTCGCGCCTGATCGATCATGCCGCGCAGTGGCACGGCGACGTGGAGATCGTCACGCTTCGCACCGGTCTGCCGGACCTGCGCGGCACGTATCGCGAACTGCGCGCGCGCAGCGCACAGCTCGCGCACGCCTTGTCGCAGAAGCTGCACGTCGTGCCCGGCGACCGCGTCGCCACGTTCGCGTGGAACTCGCAGCGGCATCTCGAGCTGTACTACGGCGTGTCGGGCAGCGGCGCGGTGCTGCACACGGTCAACCCGCGTCTCTTCGCAGCGCAGATCGAATACGTCGTGAACCACGCGCGCGACCGGTTCGTGTTCGTCGACGCGGATCTCGTGCCCGTGCTCGAGCCGCTGGCGGCACGATTGCCGCACGTGGAAGGTTACGTCGTGCTGTGCGACGAGGCCGCGCTGCCGGCGACGTCGCTTCCGAACGCGGTCGCGTACGAATCGCTGCTCGCGGGGCTTCCGGAAGACATCGAGTGGCCCGAGCTGGACGAGCGCACCGCGTCGTCTCTGTGCTACACGTCGGGCACGACCGGCAATCCGAAAGGCGTGCTGTACTCGCACCGCTCCACGCTGCTGCACTCGTTCGCGCAGGCGGCGTCCTGGCAGGCCGGCCCCGGCTCACAGGCGGCGGTTCTCCCGGTCGTGCCGCTGTTCCACGCGAACGCGTGGGGCTTGCCGTACGTGGCGCCGATGCAGGGCTCGAAGCTCGTGTTCGCCGACCCGCATCTGGACGCGGCCGCGCTCTACGAGGCGTTCGAGCGCGAGCAGATCACGCTCACGTGCGGCGTGCCGACGATTTGGCTGCGGCTGCTCGAATATCTAGAACGCAACGACCTGCGCTTCTCGAGCCTCAAGCTGCTCGCCGTCGGCGGCGCCGCACCGCCGCGCGCGATGATCGAAGCGTTTGAATTGAAGTACGGCGTGTGCGTGATGAACGCGTGGGGCATGACGGAGACGAGCCCGGCGTGCACGGTGGGCCAGCCGAAGCCGCAGCACGACCTGCTGCCGCAACGCATCGACTACAAGATGCGCGCGGGGCGCTGCCTGTTCGGCGTCGAGATGCGCATCGTCGACGACGACGGCACGCCGCTTCCGCTCGACGGCGTCGCGCAAGGCGAGATTCACGTGCGCGGTCCGTGGATCGCGTCGAGCTACTTCGAGGACGACGCTGCGACGGCGCTGGGCATCACGGCCGACGGCTGGCTGCGGACCGGCGACATCGCGACCGTGGACGCCGACGGTTACGTCATGATTCGCGACCGCACGAAGGACGTGATAAAATCGGGCGGCGAGTGGATCAGCTCGATCGACCTGGAGAACGTCGCGGTCGCGCACCCCTCCGTGGCCGAAGCGGCGGCGATCGGCGTGCCGCATCCCACGTGGTCGGAACGGCCCGTGCTGTTCGTCGTCGCCAAGCAAGGTCACGCGCTCGACGGCGCGAGCGTGCTGGCGTTCTTGGACGGCAAGGTGGCGAAGTGGTGGCTGCCCGACGAGATCGTGGTGGTCGCGGAGCTTCCGCACACCGCCACCGGCAAGGTGTCGAAACGAACGCTGCGCGAGCGCTACGCGGAGGCGGTGGCTCAGGCTTGACCCGGGTTACGTCCGGTCGCCCCGGGAACGAGGTGCAAAGCGCATGACGCCCGACTCCCCGCAAGATTTCCGCCGCCTAGCCGACGAGGTGCCGCTGTTCGTCTGGACGCAGGGGCCCGACGGCACGATCGACTGGGCGAACCGGACCTGGTACGACTATGTCCGGCTGCCGCGCGAGATCGCGACGACGCCCGAGGGCTGGGCGCGCGTCGTGCACCCCGACGACATCGCCCGCGTGATCGCCGCGTTCGAGCACGCGGCCGGCACGCGGACGCCGTACGAGATCGAGCACCGGGTCAAGCCCGCCGACGGCGACGACTCGGCGTATCGCTGGTTCCTCGCGCGCTCGGTCCCGCGCTTCGATGCATCGGGTGCGATCGTCAGCTGGGTCGGCACCGGCGTCGACATCCACGATTCCAAAATGCTGGCGGCCAAGGACACGGCGTCGTTTCGCGTGATCGCCGACACCGTGCCGCAAATGATGTGGTCGGCGCTCCCCGACGGCTGGATCGACTGGTACAACGCGCGGTGGTACGCGTACACGGGACAGACGCCGGCTGACGCGGCGGGCTGGGGCTGGCAGGCCGTGCACCACCCCGACGATCTTCCCGGCGTGATGGCGAAATGGCCGGGGTCGATCGCGAGCGGCGAACCGTTCGAGATGGAGTTCCGGCTGCGGCGCGCGGACGGCGCGTTCCGGTGGTTCTTGACGCGCGCGGTTCCGGTGCGCGACGAGGACGGCGCGATCGTGCGCTGGTACGGGTCGAACACCGACATTGACGCCGAGCGCGGTGCGCGCGTGCGCGAACGGTTTTTCTCGCGGCTCGGCTCCGAGCTGAGCGGCGCGCTCTCGCTGGAGCAGACGCTGCGCGTCGTGACGCGCAGCGTCGTCCCGGAGTTCGCCGACTGGGCGCTGGTGAACTTGATCGACGAGCGCGGCGTCGTGCGCCTCGCGGCGGCGTACCATCGCGACCGCGCGAAACGCGAGATGCTCGAGGAGCTGCGCGGCGAGGCGTACGCGAATCCTGCGGCCCGTACCGGCGTGACCGAAGCGGTGCGCAGCGCAAAGCCGGTCGTGTACGAAACGTACACGCCCGGCGTGTTGAACGAATCGGTCGACACGCCGTTCCGGTCGATCTTTGCAGCGATCGGCCTCGAATCCGCGCTGGTCGTACCGTTGTTCTCCGCGGGCAAGGTGGTCGGTACGCTCAACGCTTCGATGTGCGGCAGCGGCCGCTCGTTCTCCGCATCCGACGTGCCGTTTTTCGAAGAGCTCGGCCGGCGTATCGCGCCGGCGATCGGCAACGCGACGGCGTACGAGCGCGAGCGCCGCGTCGCGCGGACGTTTCAAGAAGCGGCGCTCGTTCCGTCGCTGCCGGAGATCCCGGGCTTGACGTTCGAGGCGATGTATCAAGCCGCGATGCTCGAAGCGACCGTCGGCGGCGACTGGTACGACGCATTTCGGTTGCCCGACGGGCGCGTCGTGTTCTCGATCGGCGACGTCGCCGGCAAAGGGCTGCAAGCGGCGGTCGCGATGGCGAGCGTCCGCCAGAGCATCCGCACCGCCGCGCTGATCAACCCCGAGCCCGTCGCCGTGCTCAACGCTGTCGATCGCATCGTGCGCGCGATCGGGCAAGCACCGTTCGTCACCGCCTTCGTCGGCGTGCTCGATCCGGTGTCGTTCGAGTTCACGTTCGCATCGGCGGGACATCCGCCGGCGTTGCTGCGCGATGCTGCCGGAACGATCACGACGCTGGCCGAAGGCGATTTGCCGCTCGGGCTGCGCGGCACGTCGGAAAGCGGCGCGCGCACGATCGAAATCGCACCAGGATCCGTGCTGTTGTGCTACACGGACGGCTTGACGGAGTTCGATCGCGCTCCCATCGCCGGCGAGCGCGACGTGCGTGATGCATTCGCGCGGGCGACCGGGGACGTCGCGCACGAGATCTATGACAGCATCGCAAAGGGCCGCCCCGCGCAGGACGACGTGGCGATCCTCGCCGTCGCGTTCCACGAACCGCTGGTCGAGCTCGACGATCCGCGCCGCGCATCGGTGTGGAGTTTCGACTCGACCGACGCGCATGCGGCCGGCCGGACGCGCCGGGAGTATACCGACCGTCTCCGCGCATTCGGGCTTACCGACGACGAGACGGCGAGCGCGGAATTGGTGTTCGGCGAGCTCGTCGGCAACGTCGTACGGTATGCGCCCGGATCCATCACGGCGATGCTCGACGTGACGTGCCCGGCGCCCGTCCTCCACGTGCTCGACGACGGGCGCGGCTTCGAGTTCCGCCCGCGCCTGCCCGTGGATCTGCTCTCGGAGCGCGGCCGGGGCTTGTTCCTGGTGACGGCCTTCGCCGAAGAGCTGTCCGTCGAACGCCGCCGTGGCGGCGGCAGCCATGCACGCGCCGTCCTCGTGGGACGGACCCGTCACCGGCCCGAGCTGACCTCGACCCGCGACGCCGTCCTTTAGGCCGGGCGGCGCCGATTGGTGCGTCTGTGGACCTTCGTGATACAATGCGTCCCGCGTGGCTACGACCGGCTCCTCCGCAACGGAACGCGTCCTCGACGATCCGCACGCGGCACACCTCGTTCAACTGTATGGCGCGGACCCGGCGCCTCTCGTGCGCAGCGTCGGCCGGTATCTCGCCGACGGGCTGGCTGCCGGCGAAGGCGCCGTCGTCATCACGACGGGCCCGCATTGCGACGCATTCCTCGCCGAGCTCCGCGCGCTAGGCGCGGACCCCGCTGCCGCAGCGGCTGCCGGCCGCCTGGTCGTGCTCGATGCGCATGAGACCATGGCGCGGTTCGTCGTCGACGGACAACCCGATCGCGAGCTTTTCGAAGCAACGGTGCGCCCGGTGCTTACCGCGGTGCGCGAGCGCTGCCCCGCGGGCGTGCGAGCGTACGGCGAGATGGTCGGCGTCATGTGGGAGGCGGCGCAGTACGCCGCCGCGACCCGGCTCGAAGCGTTCTGGAACGCCCTGTTGTCCGGCGGCGCATTCCGGCTGTTCTGCGCGTATCCGATCGACGTGTGCGGCGACGGGTTCACCCCGAGCGACATCGACGCCGTCATGTCGACGCACACGCACGTCGTTCCGACCGGTGCCGAGCTCGAACCGGCGCTCGAGCGCGCGCTGCAGGACGTGCTCGGTACGTCCGCTTCGGCGCTCCGACCCCTGATGGATGCGGCGTGCCGGCCTTCATGGGCGGCGTTACCGCGCGCGGAAGCGACGATTCTGTGGCTGCGCGACAACGTGCCGAACCTCACCGGCGCGATCCTCACGCGCACCCGCGAGTACGCGCACCTCGCCTAGCGATTCGCGCGTCGCGATCGTTGCCGGTGCGTCCGGCGGGATCGGCGCCGCAACGGTGCGCGCGTTCCTGGCGGAACGGTATTGCGTCGTGCTCGCCGCGCCGCAGGACGCGCTGCTCGACGCGATCGCGCGCGAGCTGCTGCCGTCGCGTGACCGCACGCTTATCGTGCCGACGGACATCACCGTCCGTGCGGAAGTCGACGCGCTCGTCGCGCGGGCGCTCGTCGCATTCGGGCGGATCGACGTGCTGGCGAACGTCGCCGGGATCGGCTCGAGCCCGTCGCTGTGCGACTGCAGCGACGACGAGCTCGAACGCGTGCTCGCGGTGAACTTGCTCGGCGCGGCGCGCACGATGCACGCGGTGCTGCCGGTGATGAAAGCGCAGCGGCGCGGTGCGATCGTCAACGTCGGTTCCGTCGCCGGAGAGGCGGGGGTCATGGGCATCTACTCGGCGTCGAAATTCGGGCTGCGCGGTTTGAGCGACTCGGTGCGCCGGGAAGTGCGCAGCTTCAACGTCGGCGTCACGCTGATCGAACCCGGCTTCGTGCGCACGCCGATGAACCCGTCGATGCGCGATCTGCCCGGACCGGAGATCGTGGCGGACGCGATCGTCGCCGCGGCGTCGCGACCGCGCCGCGTGCACGTCGTGCCGGCCCGCTATCGCGTGCCGGTATTCTTGATGAAGACGTTTCCGGCGCTCGCCGACATCGTGTTCGGCAGCGCGCGCATCCAAGACCGGCTCAATCGCGACGCGCGCGCGGAGCGCGCGGCTCGCACGGAGACGAGCTCGTGACCGCGCGGCGCGAGGCCGTCGTCGTGACCGGCGCGTCGAGCGGGATCGGCGCCCGCGCGGCGGCACTGCTGGCGCACGAAGGCTACGCCGTGTATGCCGGCGTGCGCACCGACGCCGACGCCGCCCGCGTCGCGACGCTGCACGAGAACGTGCGCCCGCTCCGGCTCGACGTGACCGACCGCGACGCGATTCACGCGGCCGCCGAAACGGTCGCCGCGAGCGGACACGCGCTGCGCGGCGTAGTGAGCAACGCCGGGATCGCGGTGGGCGGGCCGCTGGAGTTTCTGCCCGTCGACGAGCTGCGCCGCATCTTCGAGATCAACGTCTTCGGCGCGCTCGAGCTCGCGCAGGCGTTTCTCCCGCAGCTCCGGTCCTCGCGCGGGCGCCTGGTGTTCGTGGGTTCGATCTCGGGGCGGCTCGCCGTGCCGTTCGTCGCGCCTTACAGCGCGTCCAAGTTCGCACTGCGGGCGCTCGCCGACGCGCTGCGCGTCGAGCTCGCGCCCGCCGG
>JAXDMA010000275.1:0-2935 GCA_034666305.1 Vulcanimicrobiota bacterium | reverse complement strand
TTCCGATGGCCTCCGCTCCTTCGATCGGCACCCAGCTCGTGATGCGGCTGGAGACGCCGAACACGCCCGGCTCGTTCGGCGTCCTCGCCTCGGCGATCGGGGACGCCGGAGGGATGGTCGGCGCGGTAGATACGCGGACTGTCGGCAAGACCACCATCACGCGCGACGTGACGGTGAACGTCCCCAGCGAGCTGGTCGGCGACAACGTCCGGGCCGCGATCGAACACGTCGAAGGCGTGCGCGTGCTCAACGTGTCGGACTCGACGTTTCTCGCGCACCTCGGCGGCAAGATTCGCACCGGCATCACGCGGCCGGTGAAGACGCGTCAGGATCTCTCCACGGTCTATACGCCCGGCGTCGCGCGCGTATCGAGCGCGATCGCCAAGGATCCGGCGAAGGCGTACGCGCTGACGATCAAGCGCAACACCGTGTGCGTGCTCACCGACGGTACCGCGGTGCTCGGTCTGGGCGACATCGGGCCGTACGGCGCGGCACCGGTGATGGAGGGCAAGTGCATGCTCTTCAAGCAGTTCGCCGACATCGACGCGTTTCCGATCTGCCTGGACACCAAAGACGTCGACGAGATCGTGCGCACCGCAAAGCTCATCGCGCCGATCTTCGGCGGGATCAACCTCGAAGACATTAGCGCCCCGCGCTGCTTCGAAGTGGAGCGCCGGCTGGTCGAAGAGCTCGACATCCCCGTCATGCACGACGATCAGCACGGCACCGCCGTCGTCATCCTCGCCGCGTTGATGAACGCGGCCGCGGTCGTCGGCAAGAAGCTGGAAGATCTCACCATCGTGCTGACCGGCAGCGGCGCCGCCGGGACCGCGACCATCAAGATGATGCTCGCCGCCGGCGTGCGCGACGTGATCGCCGTCGATCGCGAGGGTGCGCTTAGCCGTGACGTGCAGTATCAGAATTCTCACTGGACCTGGCTCGCCGAACACACCAACCGCGAGAACCGCCGCGGCTCGCTGCAAGAAGTCGTCAAGGGCGCCGACGTGTTCATCGGCGTGAGCGCGCCCGGGATCTTGCAGGCGGAATGGATCGGCACGATGGCGCGCGATCCGATCGTGTTCGCGATGGCGAACCCGGAGCCCGAGGTGATGCCCGACGCGGCGGCGCCGTACGTCGCCGTGATGGGCACGGGCCGCAGCGACTTTCCGAACCAGATCAACAACCTGCTGTCGTTCCCGGGCATTTTCCGCGGCGCGCTGGACTGCCGCGCGCGCAAGATCACCGAGGGCATGAAGCTCGCGGCGGCGCGCGCGATCGCGGACATCGTCGGCGACGAGCGCAGCGCGGAGTACATCGTGCCGAGCGTGTTCGACACCAAGGTGGTCGAAGCGGTGGCGCGCGCGGTGCAGCAGGCGGCGATCGACGAAGGCGTCGCGCGGCGCGAGCTGCTGATGCCCGACGACGAGGCGGCGCAAGAGCCGGCGGGAGTTCGCTAACGTGGCCGATCGTATCCTGATCATCGAGGACGACGCGGACGTCGCGACGTTCGAGAAGATGATCCTCGAACGCAGCGGCTACGAGGTGCGCGTCGCGAGCACCGGCTCGGCCGGGCTCGAGGCGGAGCCGGCGTTCAAGCCGGCCATCGTGCTGCTCGACGTCGAACTGCCCGACATCTCCGGTCTCGACGTGTGCACGTCGCTGGCGAACTCCTCCGACGCGTTTATCCTGATGGTGAGCGCGCATTCGAGCGAGAACGACGTGCTGCGCGGCCTGGGACTGGGCGCGGATGACTACATCCGCAAACCCTTCTCGGGCAACGAGCTCGTCGCGCGCGTGCAGTCGTTTCTGCGCCGCCGCGAGCGCTCGCGTAAAACCGATCAGGAAGGCCGGCTGCAGACCGGCACCGCGACGCTGGTGCGCGATTTCCATACGCTGGAGAACGAAGGCAAGAGCGTCACGCTGACGGCGCTCGAGTTTCGGCTGCTGTGGTATCTGGCGGAAAACGTCGGCAAGCTGCTGACGCGCGCGCAGATTCTCGAGCGTGTCTGGAACGACGTGAGCGGCGTGCCGACGCGCGTCGTCGACGTCCACGTGGCGGCGCTGCGCAAGAAGCTCAACGAGGTCGGCGCCGTGATGGCGATCTCGTCCGTGCGCGGCATCGGTTACCGGCTCGACGAGAGATGACGCCCGCGATCGCGCTGGACACGCGCGATCCGCGGCCGTTGTACGTGCAGATCGCGGACGCGCTGGCGACCGCGATCGAGCGCGGTGAGCTGGCGCCCGAAGAGCGGCTTCCGCCGATCCGCGCGCTCGCCGGCGACCTCGACGTCGCGCTGGTGACGGTGTCGCAAGCGTACGAGACGCTCGCCGCGCGCGGCCGGGTCGTGTCGCGCGTCGGGCGCGGGACGTTCGTCGCCGCGCAAACCGCGCCGCCGGAAACGGCGTTCGCGCACACGTGGGAGCCGTCGCTTTTGTCGCGCGGCGAGCGGATGGAGGGCGTGCTCGACCGCCTCGCGCAGGCGCACGCCCCGGGCGTCATCTCGCTCGCGAGCGCGCACCCCGCACCCGAGACGTTTCCGATGGCGGAGTTCGGCCGCGCGATGCAACGCACGTTCGCCGATGATCCGCCCGAAGCGATGCAGTACCGCGCGAACACCGGGGACCGCGATTTGTGCGCGACGCTGGCCGAAGGGCTGAACGCGCGCGGCTGCGACGCGACCGCGGACGAGATCATCGTCACGTCGGGTGCGCAGCAAGCCGCCGACCTGATCGCGTCGGTGCTGTTGTTCGACCGCGCGGTCGTCGCGTCGGAGTCGCCGACGTATCCGGGCACGCTCGGCGTGTTCGACGCGCGCGGCGCCAGCTACGTGGAAGTGCGCAGCGATGCCGACGGCGTGCGCATCGACGACGTCGAGCGCGTGTTCGCGGAGTATCGCCCGCGGCTGTTCTCCATCTGCCCGATCGCGGAGAACCC
>JAXDMA010000274.1:0-3571 GCA_034666305.1 Vulcanimicrobiota bacterium | reverse complement strand
CTCAAGGCGGAGAACGCATACACCACGGCGATGATGAAGCCGACGGAGGCCTTGCAGCAGCGGCTCTACGACGAGATGCTCGGCCACATCAAGCAGACGGACTTGAGCGTACCGTACCGGCGCGGTGACTACTGGTATTACACGCGCACGGAAGCCGGCAAGCAGTATCCGATCTACGCGCGCAAGCGCGGCACGCTCGCGGCCGCCGAAGAAGTGATGCTCGACGCAAACGTGCTTGGGGCCGGCAAGAAGTTTTTCGCGATCGGTTCGCTCGTGGTCAGCGACGACGACTCGAAGCTCGCGTACACCTTCGACGAGACCGGTTACCGCCAGTACACCCTGGCCGTCAAGGACCTCCGCACCGGTTCGACGCTGCCCGACCGCGCGGAGCGCGTCGACGGCGTGCGGTGGGGCAGCGATAACGCGACGCTGTTCTACGTGACCGAGGACGCGGTCTCCAAACGCAACGACACACTGTGGCGACGTACGCTCGGCGCGGCCCCGGTGCAAGTGTATCGCGAGCCCGACGAGCTCTACGACGTGAGCGTGAGCCGCAGCGCCGACCGGCGGTACATCTTCCTCACGGCGGAGAGCAAGACCGACGACGACGTTCGCTATGTCGACGCCGCGCGCCCGGCCGACGCGCTGCGCACGATCGTGCCGCGCCGTGGGAATTTGCGGTATTTCGCCGACCACCGCGAGGGGCGCTTTTACATCCGGACCAATCTCGATGCGCCGAATTTTCGCATCGTGTCCGCGCCGGACGACGCGCCGGGCGACACCGGCCGCTGGACGGACGCCGTCGCGTACCGCCCTGCGGTCAACGTGGCCGGCTTCGATGTGCACCGCGACTTCATGGTGATCAGCGAGCGTGAGAACGGGCTCGACCAGCTCGAGGTGCTCGACTTCGCGACCGGCGCGCGCCATCGCATCGGCTTCGACGAGCCCGCTTACGCGGCGTCCGGCTCGGCCAACGCCGAATACGCGCAGCGCACGTGGCGGTTCTCGTACCAATCGCCGGTGACGCCGGCGACCGTAATCGAGTACGATCCGTTCGCGCGGACGCGGCAAGTGCTCAAGCAAACCGAAGTCCCCGGTTACGACCGCACGCGCTACGTCGTGGACCGCGTGTTCGCGACGGCTTCGGACGGTACCAAGATCCCGCTCGCGGTGACGCGCCGGCGCGACACGCCGCTGGACGGTACCGCCCCTGCGCTCCTGTATGGGTACGGGTCGTATGGGGTCACGATCCCCGATACGTTCTCCGCGCCGCGCCTGGTGCTGCTCGACCGCGGCGTCGTGTACGTCACGGCGCACATTCGCGGCGGCGGCGAGCTGGGCGAACCTTGGCGCGACGCGGGCCGCATGATGAATAAACGTACGACCTTCACCGACTTCATCGCCGCCGGCGAGTATCTCGGGAGCGCGAAGATCGCGGCGAAGGACAAGATCGTCATCCAAGGCGGCAGCGCCGGCGGCCTCCTGGTGGGCGCCGTGCTGAACATGCGGCCGGACCTCTGGCGCGCGGCGGTCGCGCAAGTGCCGTTCGTCGACGTGCTCAACACCATGCTCGACGCGAGCCTGCCGCTCACGACGTCGGAGTATCGCGAGTGGGGAAACCCGAACGACGCCGCGGCGTACGCCTACATGCGCACGTATTCGCCGTACGACAACGTTGCGCCGCGCGCGTATCCGGACGTGCTGGTCGAGGTGTCGCTAAACGATTCGCAAGTACCGTACTGGGAGGGGGCGAAGTTCGCCGCCCGGCTGCGTGCGGTGACGACGAGCGGGAAACCGGTGTTGCTGAAGGCCAACCTCGATGCGGGTCACGGCGGGGCGTCCGGCCGCTACGATGCGCTGCACGAAGCGGCGTTCAACGATGCCTACATCCTGAGTCGGGTCGGCATCGACCGGTAGGCTCCTTTAGGGCTTGGCTGGGCCTCCGGCCTCGGCCGGGCTCCACGCCGGGGCGCGGCCGCCGTCGCGGTAGATGTGCGGGCTCGGGTGCTCGGTGAGATAGACCGCGATGCGATCCTCGTCCAGCCCGAGCGCCGCGGCGCACAGCGCGACGATCGTGCGTCCGAGTGATTCGTGCTGCGCCGGCGTGCGGCCGTCGCGCACGTCGCACGTGACGATCGCCATCTCGCGCGGCTCGCCGCCCGACGCGTCATAGCGCCCGAGATCGCCTTCGGCATACGCGACGAAGCCGACGTTCACGATGCGCGCGCTCGTTTGCATGATCTCGCCATACGCGCCGGCCAACGCGGCGCCCAGTGCGTGCTTCGACTCGGGCGGAATGGACCGCGACATGTGAATCTGCAAGAAGGGCATGATGTCGCATTCGTGCTAGGTGCGCAAGGGCATGCAGTGCGGTGACGATCCGAAGTTCGAGCTCGTCGAAGACCTCGGCCACGTGGAGTCGCAGGAACCGTCCCGGCGCCGAGGCTAACGGCGGCGGTATGCGTTTCCTGCTTTCGGCGGCGCTTTTCGCCGCTTTGGTCGCGCCGGCGCTTTCGCAGACGCCCTCGCCATCGCCGAGCCCCGCCGCGGCCGTGCCGCGCCCTGCGGCGACGTCCATCGACGACTTCGCGCGCGCGCGCCTCGATGCGATGTTCCGCGCCGGCCATGCCGATGCGGCAGTGTTCAGCGCGACGTTTCTCGCGCAAGTGCCCGTGGCACAGATCGATTCAATCTTAGCGGGCCTCAAGACGAATCTCGGCGCGTACAAGAGCATCGCCGGAACCCAAGGCGATTACACTGCCCAATTCGAGAAAGGCTCCGACGAGGTGCTCGTGCACCTCGATTCCGCAGACAAGATCGACGGCATGCTCTTCAAGCCGCCGAAGATGCAAGCCGTCTCGCTCGATGACGGGTTGCGCGTGCTCCGCGAGCTGCGGCCCGCGACCGGGACACTGTCCTACGTCATCCTCGAGGGCCGCACCGAACGCGCGGCGCTCGAGGCGTCCGCGCCGCTCGCAGTGGGCTCCGCGTTCAAGCTTGCGGTGCTCGCCGCGGTGCGCGATGAGATCGCGCGCGGGCGCCGGCATTGGACCGATGTCGTACCGCTCGACGCGCGCTGGAAGACCCTTCCGAGCGGCGTGATCCGTACGTGGCCGGACAACACGCCGATCACGCTCGCGACCTACGCTGCTGAGATGATCTCCATCAGCGACAATACCGCTGCTGATGCGCTGGTGCGGCTTGCGGGCCCGGCGGCGCTTGCCCCGTATGCATTCCGCAACGCGCCGTTTCTGACGACGCGCGAAATGTTCGTCCTCAAGTCGACGCCCGGCGCCGCGCAACGTGAGGCGTACCTCGCCGCGCGGACGCCGGCCGCGCGGGCGGCCGTCCTGCGCGCCGTCGATGCGCTCCCGCTCCCCGGCGTCGCGCAGCTCGTCTCGACGCCGATTCTCGCGATCGAGTGGCAGTACAGCGTTCGCGAGCTTTGCGACTTGATGGGCCGCGTCGCGGACCTTCCGCTCATGTCCATCAACCCCGGCGTCGCGGATCCGGCGTCGTTTCGCAGCGTCGCGTTCAAAGGCGGCTCGGACACCGGCATTATCAATCTCAC
>JAXDMA010000273.1:0-8352 GCA_034666305.1 Vulcanimicrobiota bacterium | reverse complement strand
TCGTACCTCGCGCTGGTCCGCGAGTTCGGCGGCCCGGGCCTCGTGCTGCTGCCGGGCGAACCGGCGCCCGGAATCGCGGCGGGATTGCGCGCCGCGGCCGGCGTCGTGGTGGATGCAAACTGGGTCGGGGACGGCGGCTCGCGGCTCGCCGCGGCGGCGCTCGCCGGAGCCCGCCTCGCGCTCGCGGATCAGCGCCGTTTCGACGTGCCGGGGGTGGTGCCGCGCCGCTTCGATCCCGCCGACGCGACGGCCCTGACGCGCGCGCTGGGCGAGGCATGGGATGAGGCGCTGCGCGCGCCCGCCCGTACGGCGCCCGAGACCGTGGCCGCCCTCGCTCCGGGTGCCGCCATTCGCAAAATCGTGCGCGGTTATGCGGCTTCCGCGACCGCTTTCACCTAAACCGGGCTTCTTGCCCGTCCGATACCATCACGAGGAGGACTCGCACGAACATGGACGTTCAGACGATCGATCAGATTCAAGCCGCGGCACCCGCCGCCGTAGCAGCCGGCGCGCCCGCGGCGCAGCCGGGCGCTCCCGCGCCCGAGGCACCGCAGCAGAAGCCGCCGCACAGTGCCGACGAGACGCTCCACCGCGCGCTTTCGCACTTGGTCGGCGGCGGCTCGAACGTCGCTGTGCAGTTCAAGGTCGTGCATGGGACCAATCAAATCGTGACGGTCTTTACCAACAAAGACACGGGCGAGGAGATCTCGCAGTTCCCCGCCGAGTCGATGGTCCTGATCGCGCAGTTCTTCAACAAGCTCGCGGGCGCCGTCGTGGACCGGACCGCCTGACGTGAGCGGAATCGGCTCGACGAGCTCGACGTCGAGCAGCTCGACGCAATTCGGAACGAACGTTCCGGCGGTCTCATTTCCGGGCATCGCTTCGGGGATCGATTACAACTCGATCATTCAGAAGTACACCGATCTGACGCTCGCGCAGGAGAAGCCGCTCGAGACCAAGGTTACGGCGCTCAACGCGCAGCAGGCCGAGCTGCTGAAGATCCACGATCTCGTCGCGAAGTTCCAGGACACGTTCTTGGCCGTGAGCGATCCGGCGAACTTCAACGCGACCACGCCGACGTCGTCGAACGGCTCCGCCATCGCCGCATCGACGGTCGCCGGCGCCGTGGCGACGCCCGGCACGTACGTGATCAAGACGGCGACGCTCGCGACCGCGACGCAGTTCAGCAACGACCCCGCGGCCAACGGCACGTTCAGCTTCAACACCGCGCTCGCCAACGCCGGCGCGTCGATCTCGCCGAACAACGGACCGCCGGGGACCACGACGCCGGGCCAGCTCACGATCAACGGCGCGGTGCTCAACTACGACGTCAACTCGACGACGCTGCAGAGCTTCGTTTCGAACGCGGCGAACGTGGCCGCGCTCAGCGCCGTGGGCGTCACGCTGACCTACGACGCGGCGACGCAGACCGTGACCGTCAACTCGACGCAGCCGCTCACGCTCGGCAGCGCGACCGACCACGGCAACCTGCTGCAAGTGCTCAAGCTCGACACCGCGCAGATCACGTTCGCCGGCGGAAATTATACCGCAACGAGCACGTCGAAGATCGGCGGCATCAACGTCGGCGCGACGCTGAACACGTCGAACAACGCCGGCTTCGCGACCGCCGTCACCGCCGGCCAGTTCTCGATCAACGGCGTCGCGTTCACCGTCGACCCGACGGCGAACAACCTCAACAACCTGCTCCAGCAGATCAACTCGTCGTCGGCGGGCGTCTTCGCGACCTACGACTCGGCGAACGACCGGGTGCTGCTCACGGCGAAGTCGAGCGGACCGCAGGGGATCACCCTCGGCTCGTCCGGTGACACGTCGAACTTCCTGCAGGCCGTCGGGTTCCTGGCGAATGCGACGCAGCCAAACTCGCTCAGCGCCGGCGCCGCGATCGCGGTCGGCAAAGCGGCGCACGTGCAGTACGTCGACAACGCCGGCACGATGCACGACGTCTACAGCAACTCCAACGACGTCACGACCGTCGTGCCGGGCGTGGACCTGAAGCTGCAGCAGGCCGTCGACGGCACCGTCGTCGCGCCGGTGACGGTCTCCGTCGCGCAGGACAGCAGCGCGCTGCAGACGTCCATCAAGGCTTTTGTCGCCGCGTACAACGCGGTGATCGACGAGATCAACAAGGCGACGCAGGCGCCGGTCGTCGGAACGACCACGGCGCAGAGCGGTCAGACGCAGTCGCAGCAGCTCACCACGGGCGGCGTGCTGTTCAACAACTTCGACATTACCGGGCTGCGGGACCGGCTCGTCAACGTCGTGACGTCGATGGGGCATACCGGGTCGTCGTCGTACAACTCGTTCGCTTCGGTGGGGCTGATGATCGACGCGTCGTTCACCGTGAACGCCGCGTCCGCGAGCAACACGCAGAACACGACGTCGCAGACCAGCGTGTCGCAGCAGACGTTCGCCGGCACCAGCGGCCGGCTCCAAGATCTCGACGTCAGCAAGCTGAGCACCGCGCTCGCGTCGAACGCGAACGCCGTCGCGAAATTGTTCACCGGCTCGGCGAGCCTCGTCGGTCAGCTTGGCTCGTACCTCACGACCGTGTCCGGCCTCTCCACGCAGCTCAAGAGCGGGCTGGTCGGCAAGGTTCCGCCGACGTCATTGTTCGCGTCGCTGTCGAATCAAACGAACGACCAGATCACCTCCCTGCAGCAGCAGATCAAGCTCGTCACCGATCAGGCGAACTTGCAAGCCGACCGTCTGCGGGCGGAGTTCGTGAGCAGCGAAGGCGCGATCGCGGTTCTCCAGTCCCAGCAGTCCGCGCTGTCCCAGCTCACCGGCTTGTCGAAGACAGGATAACGTGACCGTTTCCAACGCCAATCTGCGCTACCTCGAAGCGTCGATCAATTCCGCGAGCCCTGAAGAGCTGATCATCAAGGTGTACGACGCGCTGCTGCTGTTCGCGCGCCAAGCCATCGACGTGATGGAGACGCGGCCGGCGGACATCCAGTCGCGCCACGACTTGCTGCGCCGCGCGCAGCGCGCATGCGCGTTGCTCATGGGTTCGCTCAAGCTCGATCTCGACAGCGACATCCCCGGCAATCTGTTCCGCATCTACGAGTTCTGGCACCACCAGCTCGTCGCGGCGAACATGCAGGGTGACTCCGCGAAGGTGCGCGACCTGCTGCCCCTGATCGGCGGCATGCGCGAGACGTGGGTCGAAGCGATCAAACGGTATCGCACGGAAGGCGCCCTGGGCGCACAGTTCGGTGCCCTTGCCGGCTGACGCCGCGCGCGACGACGTCGCACGCACGATCGTAGCGCTGGAACGCTCGTGCCTGGACGCCGACGCGGCGATCGTCGAGCGCCGCTGGGACGACGTGGGCACGGCGCTTCAGACGCAAGCCGCGTTGACGCACGACTTGGCCGCATTGTTCGACGCCGCACCGCACGCGGCGCCGGCGAGCGACGCGAAGGTGGCCAAACGCGTCCACGGGATCATCGCCTATCGCGACGATCAGTTGCGCCGGCTGCAGGGATATCATGAAGAGGTCGGGGCGCGGCTGCATTCGATCGGCCGCGTCAACGCGTTCGCGCGCGCGCTCGGCAAAGGCGCGAACGCCGCGCGCCTCCTCGACGGCCAGTACTGAGCCGAGTCTCTTAGGCGAAGCCGCCGCGCAGCGCGGTGACGAGCCTGCGTCCCGCTTCGTGGAGCGACGCGTCGGAGGCGAGCAACGGATCGTAGTGGCGATCGACCGCGCGCCGCACCGTGACGCGCATCAGCCAGGCGCCGGCGGCGACGCGATATTCCGCCATCGCATCGCGCGCGCTCGTCGTCGCGCGGGATTTGACGCCTTCGAGTGCGCGCGGCGCCACGGCGAGCAGCACCTGCACGCCGCGCAGCAGCAGATCGTCGAGGTCGCGCTCGAGCACCGCGCGCAGCGCTTCGAGTTCGCGCTCGTCCATCCGTGTGACGAGCAGCGGGAAATACTGCGGGTACGGGTCGTGCGGCGTTTCCGCGAACGGGCGGATTGAATCGAGCGACTCGCGCGTGACGACCGGCGGTACCGGGCGGCTCATGCGCGCGGCGATCAGCGCGCGCGGGACCGCGGTCGCAACGGCTCGCGCGAACGCGCGGATGCCGAGTGCTTCGCCCAGCGGCGTATCGACCGCGGCGACCGATGACAGGAGCGCGAGCGCCGCGAGCCCGTGCGGAACGTCGCCGCCGAAGATGCGTTCCAGCGAGCTCACGTCTTCGTCGTCGAGCGTTCGTGCGAGCACGTACGGCCGCGGCACGTCGACGACGACCGGTTTGGGCGCGACCGGTTCGACGACGGCGGGTTCCGCGACAACGATGGGTTCCGGCGCGACGGGCTCGGCGGCGACGGGTTCTTCGACGACCGGTTCGGGTGCCGGGCGCTTGACGATGACGACCGCGGGCGCGTACGGCTTGACGACGACTTCCGGCTCGGTGACGACTTCCGGTACGGCGACGACGTCCGCGACGACGACGACTGCCGGTGCGATGACGGGGGCCGGTGGGATGACGACCGGTGCGGCCGGCTCGTCGACCGTCGTGTCCACGGTGCGCGGCGGTTCCGGTTCGGCTGCAGCTACGGGCGTCAGCGCGTCGTCCGTCTCGTCGGTTTCGAGCTCGAAGAACGGACGCGGTGCGTCGAATGCCGCGTGACCGGCGCGGCGTGTGAGGCGTAGCGCGGGTGCGGCGACCGTGGCGACTCCCGGTGCGCTGACGTGCGCGATCACGTCGAGCGGTCCGGTGCCCGACAGCACGCGCATCGCGAAGCGCACGCGCACGGCGTCGCCGGGAGCGATCGTCTCGATGCGCACGCCTTCGCCGAGAAGCACGTCGCCGTCGAGCGCCGTTTCGCCGCGCGCGAACGAGTTCGGAAGCGGTTCGCACTCGGGCGGCACCGAGATGCGCAGCAAAACGTCGGCGGCAGGGGCTTCGCCGTCGTCGTGCACGGTGGCGACGACGGTGACGACGGCGCCGGGGATCAGCTCGCGCTCGGGCCGCGCGTCGAGCGCGACGCGCAGCATCGCGGCGCGCGGCAGCTGCGGTGCTTCGTCGACCAGGATCGACTCCGGGCCGAAGCGCGCCGGCGTCGACGACGAACGCGGGACGTGCGGCACGAGCCCGAGCTCCTCGCGGCGCCGCCGGTCGAGCAGCTGCGTGTCGGCGTCTCGGTCAAACAGTGCGTCGACGTCGACGTCGCGGGCGCTCATCGCGCGCGGAACGCGGCCAGCCAGGGGAAGCGCCGCCGCCAGGCGGGCGTCTTGGGCTCCTCGGCCTTGACGGCGTCCGCCGCTTTCGCAGGCTCCGCCGTGGCGGCAGCGGCCGCTGGTGCCGGTGCCGGCTCCCGCGCCGGGGCAGCCGGGGCCGCGACGGGCGCGGGGCGCGGCGGTACGGTGAGACCGCGAGCCCTAGCCGCCGCTTCGGCATCGACGCGCGTGGCACGCGGGCGGCCGTAGGCGGCCGCTTCGCGCAGCGTCGCGTGCGCGAGCGTCAGCAGCCGGCGCGGCGTGCCGCCGGCCGCACCGACGACGACGTCGAGCGCGTCCTCGTCGAACAGTGCGTCGGAGCCGGCCACGCCGCCGCCCGCGCGTGCGACGCGGTGCGCGATCAGCGCACGCGCTTCGACGGCTTCGAGCGGCTCGAGCGCGGTCCACTCGTCGACCCGGTCGGCGAGGTTGCGCCGCCCTTCGATGCGCGCGCGCAGCTCGGTCTGACCGAAGAGCACGACGTTGAGCAGCTTGCGCTGGGGCACGTCGTAGTTGAGCAGCAGCCGCAGCACTTCGAACACGTCGTCGCTGGCGTTCTGTGCTTCGTCCACCAGCAGCGCGAGCGTGAGCCCGTCGAGCACCGCGGCGTCGTACAGATAGTTCTTGAGCGCGTTCTTCAAGGCGGCGGGCGAGCGCGGCGGGAGGGCGAGGCCGAACGAGCGCGCGACGCCGAGCAAGAACTCCGTCTCCGAAGCGAACGACGGATCGAGGATCTTGCCGAGCCGAACCTCGTCGCGGCCGAGCAGCTCGCGTTCGAGCTGGGCCATCAAGCTCGTCTTCCCCGTCCCGGGGTCGCCGACGACCGCCTGCAAGCCGCGCGACTCCAGGATTCCGGCGGCGAGGCGTTCCCGAGCGCGCATCAGCCCGGGCGTCGTCCGGTAGAAGTGCGGGTCCGCCGTGTCGAGGAACGGATCGCGTTCCAACCCGAAGTGCCTGTAGTACGGCGTCATCCGGTGCGCTGACTTCGGCGGCGCGGATGCGCGCGGCCTCTCCGGGCTTCAGGTCCGACGGTCCCAAACCGATCACTGAGAGGATGACACCGTACGCCATCGTGTGCGCAGGCGGTGGTCCGCGAGCCTCGGCCGGGCTGCGCGACCGTTTCCCGGGCGTGCCGCTGCGTTACGTCGGGCCGGCTTCGAGCGCACCGTTCGGTGTGGAGGCCGACCCGTCACTCGCGCTCGCGCTGCGAGCCGTGGATGCCGAAGTGACGATCGTCGTCGATCCCGCGGTGCGTCTCGATCGTGCCGCTGCTGAGGCGCTCGTTGCCGCCGTGGAATCGAATACGCTGGTTGCGCCGGTGCTCGTCGACGGCGATGGCGTTGTGGTGAGCGCCGGCATGATTCTGGCTGGTGACGTCGCGCGCGACCGTGCGCGCGCGCATGCGCTCGGGGCGGGCGCGCCGTTCGCGTCGCTGCCCGCAATGATCGACCCCGATGCGTTCGACGGGCGCTGCATCGCGGCGCGCACCGATGTTCTGCGCGCGATTGCGCCCGATGTTTCCGAGCCCGATACGTGGCTTGCGGCGACTGCCGCCGCGCGCGGCGACCGCGTACGTTTGATCGTCGTGCCCACGGCTGTGCCCGTTACGGTAGCCGCCGCGCCTGCGCACGGCGACGATCCGCGTCGCGCGCCCGCGGAGCGCCGGCTCGCCGCGCACGCTTCGCCCGCGTGGTCCGAATTTGGCGCGGAGGCCGCGTTGGGGCGCACCGCGCGCACGTTGCGCACGCCGTACGGTGCGGATATGACGATCGTCGACAGCGCGCCGCGCGCGACCGCCGTCGTCGTCGGCACACCGGCCGACGCGGCCGGCTTCGAGCGGATGCTGCGTGCGAACGGTCTGGCGCTCGACGAAATCGCGTTCTCCGACGGACCCGACGCGATCGCACAGGCCGATCGTGCGCTACGCAATCGCGGCGATCGGTACGTCGCGTTCGTCGACGCACGCTGCGTGCTGTACTCCGGCTGGCTCGACGCGCTTGTGCACGCGCTCGAAGGCAATCCGCTTGCGGCGTTCGCGACGTTCGCGCCCACGGGCGCCGACGCGCGTGCGACGGTCGTCGCGACGGCTCGCATCCCCGCCTGCGAGCGGCTCGACGCATTCGAGAACGTGCACGGCGCGCTGGCCGACTTCGTGCTGCGCGTGGCGCGCAACCGCGCGCGCGGCATCGTGCGCGTCGACGGCTTGGCGCACGTGCTGCCCCCGCCCGCCGAGGACGTCGCGTTCCGGTTGCGCTACGGCTGCGGGCCCGGCGAGGCGGATGTCGTGCCGACTGCCGCCGCGCCGCGTTTTCGCGGGCTCGCCAGCATCGTGATGCTGTCGTGGAACGCCGCCGACTTCACGCGACTGGCGGTCGAGTCCATTCGCGCGGTGACGCACTATCCGCACGAGATCATCGTCGTCGACAACGGCTCGGACGAGTCGACGCTGCGCGTGCTCGACGCGCTGACTGCCGACCACGGTGTGCGCGTCGTTCGCAACGGGAGCAACCTCGGCTTCGGCGGCGGCATGAACGTCGGCATGGCGCACGCGCGCGGCGACGCCGTCGTGATCTTGAACAACGACGTGATCGTGACCGAAGGCTGGCTCGAAGACATGATCGGCGCGCTGGAATTGCGACGCACCGTCGGCTGCGTCGCACCCCGCAGCAACGTCGTTGCAAGCGAGCAGGTTCTCGCGGTTCCGTACAACGACGACGTTGCGATGCACCGCTTTGCGGCCGACCGCCGCCGCGCGCTGCGCGGGCGCGGCTACGTCGCGCACCGCGTCGTCGGCTTCTGCCTGTGCATCGACCGCGCAGTGATCGACGAGATCGGCGGGTTCGACCCGCGCTACGGCCTGGGCAACTTCGAGGACGACGACCTCGCGGTGCGCGTCCGCGCGGCCGGCTGGGGCATCTTCGTGTGCGACGACGTGTTCATCCACCACTTCGGCAGCGTCAGCTTCAAGGCGAACGCGCTCGATCACCGCGCGCACATGGAGCGCAACTGGCGCGCGTTTTGCGACAAGTGGGGCCTCGCGCACGCGCCGATGGCGACGCCGTACGACGCGCGCAGCTTGGCGCGGCCGGGCTTCGAGCACGACGC
>JAXDMA010000272.1:0-7453 GCA_034666305.1 Vulcanimicrobiota bacterium | reverse complement strand
ACCGTCACGCAGGTCGTCAAGGGCGGCGTTCTCGTCGACCTCGGCATGCGCGGCTTCGTGCCTGCGTCGCAGATCCGTCGCCAGCCCGTCGGTAATCTCGACGAGCTCGTCGGCAAGAAGCTGCGGCTCAAGGTCATCGACCTCGACCACAAGCGCCACCGCGTCGTCCTGTCGCAGCGCCAAGTGCTCGAAGAAGAGCTCAACGCCAAGAAGCAAGAGCTGCTCGGCACCCTGCAAGTCGGTCAGATTCGCGAAGGCGTCGTCGTGCGGCTCGCGGAGTTCGGCGCGTTCGTCGACCTCGGCGGCATCGACGGCCTCATCCACAACAGCGAACTGTCGTACGCGCGCATCAAGCACCCGTCCGAAGTCGTCAAGATCGGCGACACCGTATCGGTTGAAGTGATGAAGTTCGACCCCGAGGCCAAGAAGGTCTCGCTGTCGCTCAAGCACGCGCTGCCCGATCCGTGGGTCGAGCACGCCGACAAACTGTTCGAGGGCAACAAGCTCGTCGCGCAAGTCGTCAAGGTCACCCCGAACTATCTCCTCGTCGAGATCGTCCCGGGCGTGCTCGCGATGGTGCCGAAGGGCGAGTTCGACGCCGCCGTGCAGTACTCGCCGGGCCAAGAGGTCGAGGTCACGCTGCTGACCATCAACCACGGCACGCGCCGCATCACGGGCTCCATCCAGCACGTGGCCGACGTGGCACCCGAAGAGTTCGAGCAGCTCACCGCATCCGAAGAAGGCTTCGGCACTCTCGGCGCGGAGCTGTCGCAGACAACCACCGTCTGAGTTCGGTTCGTGGCTACGGCCGCGAGCGATCCTGATGCACGGGGGAGGCGGAAACGCCTCCCCCGCGTTCTTTTACGACGATCGGGCGTCGAAGACGAACGCGCGCATCGTCGCTTCGATCGGACCCTCGCCGTACCGCGCCGCGACCGCGCGCGCCGCGGACTCGGTAACGGCCGCGAGCCGCGCCGGATCGCGGCCTTCGATCTCCGACCGTAACGGCGTTCCCTGACAGAAGCCGATCGCCGGATCGTACGGTGACGCGGCGCGACTCGGCGCGTCGATCGTCGTGATGTCGACTTTCGTGAAGCCTGCGGCGCGCAACTCGGTCTCCGTGACCGCAGAATCGCCGTGCCCGTAAGGCGTGCGCGCCAAGAAACTCGGTGGATCGTCCGGGAACGCGTCAGCGGCCGCGCGCGCGACGATGTCGGCGAGCGGGCTGTGCTCGATCGAAGCCCACGTGGTGAACACGTAGCGTCCGCCGGGGGCGAGAACGCGGCGTGATTCGCGAAACGCCTGCATTCGATCGGGAAAAAACATCACGCCGAATTGACAGACGACGAGATCGAACGCACCGTCGTCGAACGGAAGCGACAATGCATCCGCCTGTTGCCAAGTGAGGTTCGGCGCCGACAAGCGCGTCGCCCCGTGCGCGAGCATCGGTGCGTTCAAATCGGTCGCGACGATCGTCGCGCCGGGAAGCGCGGCATGCAGCGCGCGCGTGACGATCCCCGTGCCCGCCGCGATTTCGAGCACGGTGCGCGGAGACTGCGCCGTGGCGCGCTTCGCCAGAATCTCCGCGAACGGTGCGAACAGCATGTCCCCGAGATGGCGGTCGTACACCGCCGGAATCGAGCCGGCGAAGACGGCATCGCCATCGGTCAAGGCGTGCTGTCTTCCGATGCGAGCTGCGCTACCATCGTCTTGATCGACTCCACGTCGATCTCGACCTTCGTTGCGATCTCCAGCAAAATGCGCTCTTGCAGTTCTTGATGGTAGATCAGCCGTGAAATGGAGTCGTGGTCGTGCTCGGCGCGCAACTCGGCGTGCGATGACGACTGACGCTGGCCCACCGCGAGGATGAAGATCAGGATCAGCTGCAGCACGTTCGAGCACGTCAGCAAGAACGTGAACGGGAACGGGTCGAACTTCGTGATCAGGCCGACGACGATCCAGACGATCTGAATGATGACGGCGAGGAACAGCGCGATCGGGGCGCCGGTCGAATCGGCGATTTTCTTACACGTCTTCTCGACGGGCGACAGGCTGTCGTTGTGTTCCTGGTTGACGTCGTGGACCAGCGGGTGATCGGTGACGTCGAGCGGCGGGGCGGTGGTCGTCGCACTCATGCCGCGGTATACGACGCCGCTCGCCTGTTTACTCGCTCGCCGCATGCGGGCACCGGCGGTGCACCTCGGGAAGAGCGTCGGCCCTCGCTTCCAAGGAGACCAGATGACGTTCGCCCAGCT
Organism: Vulcanimicrobiota bacterium; assembly: GCA_034666305.1. Classification (GTDB taxonomy): domain Bacteria; phylum Vulcanimicrobiota; class Vulcanimicrobiia; order Vulcanimicrobiales; family Vulcanimicrobiaceae; genus Vulcanimicrobium. The sequence continues at coordinate 5,198 of JAXDMA010000272.1, read as the reverse complement.
TTGTGTCTTTGCCGCAGCATGTTCGGGCGGCGTAGTCGGCCTCGCCCCGTCCGCCGCCGTTGCGAGTAGCGCCAATGCCTGCGCGCTGCTCTCGCCTGGCGACGTGCACGGATTCTTCGGAAAAAGCTGGGTCGTGATTTCGAGGAAAGCGACACCGCCGGAAAAGAGCCATTGCACGTGGGGCCCGCCGGGCAGCTACGGCAGCCTCACAGTCCAGGTCGTCTCAGCAGGCGAGTACGTGAACGGCGATGCGAACCTCCCGGGCATCGGCGACAAGGCCGCGCTGGACGACCTCATCGGCATGTGGCGAGGCCGCGCGGTGAAGGGCAAGAACGCCGTCAACTTCTTCACCTCGAGCAAAGGCGTGAGCCGGACGACCGCGCTCGAGGTGCTCAAGCGGCTCGTCGCGCGCATGTGATCTGCGTTCGGATTCGAACCGCTGGCCCATGGCGAAGCTGCGCGTTGGGCTGACCGGCGGGATCGGGTCCGGGAAAAGTGCCGTCGCCTCGTCCTTCGCGGAGCTCGGCGCGACCGTGATCGACTCCGACGTGCTGGCGCGGGAAGTGGTCGCGCCGGGCTCCGACGGCCTGCGTGAAATCCGCGCATTCTGGCCGGCGGCGATCGGGGCCGACGGCGCGCTCGACAGGCCGGCACTCGCCGCGATCGTGTTCGCGGACGACGCGGCGCGCGCGCGGCTCAACGCGATCACCCACCCGCTGGTGCGGGCGCGCGCGGCGGCGCTCGAACTGGCTGCGCCCGATGGGCTGGTGGTGCACGTCGTGCCGCTGCTGTTCGAGGGCGATTTCTGGCGGACGTGCGACAAGACCGTCGTCGTAACCGCGCCGTCCGAAACGCGCGTCGCTCGCGTCGTCGCGCGCGATGCGACGGACGCGGCGGCGGTCGAGCGCCGCATGGCCGCGCAAATCGATCCCGCGGTTGCGCGCGCGCGCGCCGACTACGTCATCGAGAACGACGGCGATCTCGACGCGTTGCGCCGGCGTGCCGCGCAGGTGCACGCCGCGCTGCTGCACGATCTCACCGCGAAGGAGGCCCGTTCATGATCGTTACGCCGCCCGCTGCGCCCGCACCCGAGCCGATCCGGTTCGAAGTCCTCCTGTCGCTGTCGTGGAAGCTGTTCCGGAGCAACTGGATCGTCGCGCTGCCGCCCGTCATCGCGATGCTGATCAGCATCGCGTGCACGGTGGCGCTCATCGCCGCGCTCACCGCCGCCGCGATCGCGCACGGGACCTTCCGGCCGAATGCACCGCCGCCCGACAGCGGGTTCGTGTGGATGTTGCTTTTCGGCGTGCTCGTATTCACGGCCGTGCTGATCGTCGTCAGCTTGTGGGCGTACGTCGCGATGTTCGGGATGGCCGATGCGGCGTGGGCGCGCGGTACTGCGACGTTCGACGACGGTTTTCGCGCCTTTCGCACGCGTACCGGCGCCTTCGTCGTCGCAGGGATCGGCATGGTGGGGCTCGCCTTCGTCGCGCTGATTCTCGTGCTGCCGACGCTCGGATTGTCGTTTGTCGCATTGGCGCTCGCGACGATGTACGTTGGTCCCGCGGTCGTCAGCGGTGGATGCGACGGCTTCGCCGCGATCGGGGAGTCGTTTCGCCTCGTGCGCCGCTTCTTCGGGACGTCGGCCATCGCGCTACTCGTGCTGGTGGCCATCAATTACGGCATCAGCATGGTGGCGACGTTTCCGATGTACCCGCTCGAGTTCGCGTTCTTGCCCCATGCCGGCGAGACCGTGCCGCACATGCCGCCCATCGGCTTGCTGGCGGCGGCGGGGCTTTGGTTCGTCCTCGCTATGGTCGTCGCGCAGGCGTATGTCGGCTATTTCGTGATCGCGATCGTCGGGTTATACCGCTCGCTGCGGGCGCAGCCCGACCCGGGTGCCGGACCGGTGCCGGGCCGGAGCTTCACGGTCTGAGGCCGCAAGAGGTCCCCGCGAGCGGCGGCGAAGGCGGCCGGGTGGCGCAGACCCTCCCGCTCTCCCCGGCCGTCGGCACGGTGCGCTCGTCGATCCGGATCGCGTCCATCGGCACCTACCTCCCGGAGAAGCGGCTGACCAACGCCGACCTCTCGCGGCTGGTGGATACGGACGACGCGTGGATCGTGCGCCGGACGGGCATTCGCGAGCGGCGCATCGCCGAGGCGGACGAGTACACGAGCGACCTCTGCATGGCGGCCGTCGGCGACATGCAGGCGCGCGGCGGCAGCCTGGACGGCGTCGACTACGTGATCGCGTGCACGTCGACGCCCGACTACGGCTTTCCCAGCGTGGCGACCCGGTTGCAGCACCGGCTCGGGCTGCGCAACGTCGGCGCGATCGACGTCACCGCGGCGTGCGCCGGATTCACCTACGGACTCGACGTCGCCGACGCACTCGTGAACTCCGGACGGGCGCGCAAAGTGCTCGTGGCGGCCGGCGAGACGATGTCGAAGGTCATGGACTACCAAGACCGCGGGACGTGCATCCTGTTCGGGGACGGCGCCGGCGTCGTGCTGGTCGACGCGCCCGAGGATGCGCCGCCCACGCTGCTTGCGCGGCGGGCGGCGAGCGACGGGTCGTTGGGCAAGGAACTGTTCCTCACCAACCTGCGCAGCGAGATCGCGGGGATCGTCGAGCCGGAGAAGTACCTGCGCCAGAACGGGCGCGCCGTGTACGAATGGGCCGTCACGGCGGTGACCAACGGCGTCGCCGAGATGCTCGAAGCAGCGCGCCTCAAACCGGCGGACGTCGACTGGTTCGTGCCGCACAGCGCGAACGCGCGCATGATCGAATCCATCTGCAAGCGCACGGGGATCCCGTTCGAACGCGCGCTGATGAGCCTGGAGTGGTGCGGCAACACGTCGGCGGCCTCGATCCCGCTGGCGCTGGCGCCCGCCGTGCACGACAAGCGCGTCCGGCCCGGCGACGTCGTGCTGCTGTACGGCTTCGGCGGCGGGCTCGTGGAGAACGGACTGCTGCTGCGCTGGTCGTAACAGAGGACTGATGCGCCGTTCTTTCGCCGCCTTCGCAGCCGCCGTCCTCACCGCGTTGGTGCTCGGCCCCGCCTCGTCGGGAGCCCAAGACGGGATCGTCCTGCCGCCCGCCGGCACGGCGTCGCCGCGGCTCGCGGCGCTGGAGCAGACGTACGTGCAACGGTTGTTCGCCGACCAGCCGTCGACGGCGACGCAGGCCGGCATCCACGTGTACGACGACCGGCTGCCCGATCTGTCGGCCGCCGCGATCGCAGCACGCGTCGCGAGCGCGCACGCGCAGCTCGCCGGCCTCGACACGCTGACGCGTTCGGGCGAAAAGCTGAACGACGAAGACGCGGCGGACGTGCAGATCATGCGCGCGGCGCTCGAGCGCCAGCTGCTCGACGACGAGACCGAACAGCGCTGGAAACACAATCCGAGCTCGTACACGTCGGCGGCGTCGTACGCGATCTACGGCCTGTTTTCGCGCGAGTTCGCGCCGCTGGCCGAGCGCGCGCGTTCGACGATCGCCCGCGAGCGTGCCATCCCGGCCTTGCTCGCCGCGGGCAAGGCGAACGTCACGACCGTCGATGCGATCACGGCCGACCTGGCGAAGTCCGATCTGGCCGGCGCGATTGCATTCTTCACCAGCGTCGTGCCCGCCGCGTTCACGGACTTGCACGATGCGGCGCTGTCGCGCGAGCTCGCCGACGCGAACGCCGCCGCGGTCGCCGCGCTGCGCGACTACCAGACCGCGATGACGGCGGGACCGCTCGCGCATCCGAGCGGCACGTTCGCGATCGGCGCCGCATCGTTCGCGCGGCGGCTGGAACTGCAAGAGGGACGCGCGCTGCCGCTCGACCTCTACGAGCGCGTGGGCCGGCGCGCGCTCGACGAGACGAAAGCCGCGTTCGTCGCGACGGGGGCGAAGATCGACCCCAATCGCCCGGCGGCAGACGTGTACGCCGACCTCGGCAAACAGCATCCCACGGCCGGCACGCTGCTGAGCACGGCGCAAGACTCGCTCGCGGCGCTGCGCGCGTTCGTCGCGCGCAAGAACCTCGTGACGCTGCCGCCCGAGTTCGACGTGCGCGTGCGCGAAACGCCCTCGTTCAACCGGCAGACGTCGTTCGCTTCGATGAACACGCCCGGTGCATTCGAACGCGTCGCGACGCAGGCGTACTATTACGTGACGCCGCCCGACCCGGCTTGGACGCCCGCGCAACAAGAGCAGCACCTGTCGTTCTACAACACGTACGCGTTCCCGGTGATCAGCGCGCACGAAGTGATGCCCGGCCACTATCTCAATTTCGTGCTGCACAAGTTCGCCCATCTCTCGCTCGTGCGCGCGCTCGCGGGAAACCCGTCGTACAGCGAAGGCTGGGCGCACTACGACGAGCAGATGATGGTCGACGAGGGCTGGGGCGACGGCGATCCGCGCGTGCGGTTCGCGCAGCTCGCGCTCGCGCTGCAGCGCGAAGCGCGCTATCTCGTCGGCTTGCGCGAGCACACGCAGGGCATGACGGTCGAGCAAGGCACGCGCTTCTTCCAGGACAACGCGTTCATGCCCGAGATCGCCGCGCGCCGCGAAGCGCTGCGCGGCACGCAAGATCCGCTCTACGGATACTACACGCTGGGCAAGCTGGAGATCCTCAAGCTCCGCGAGGATTATCGCAAGAAGCTGGGCGCGTCGTTCACGCTGCAGAAATTCCACGACGCGTTCCTCGCGCACGGCAACCCGCCGATCGCGGTCGTGCGCAAGCTGCTGCTGGGCGCAGCCGACGACGGAAACCTGCTTTAGCTAGCCTACGGGGACGGTGAGGGGGCGTTTTCGAACGCCGGCGCGCTGCGGCCGACGTCGAACACCCGCGCGTCGCCGACGGCATCGAGGAAACCGCGCACGACGTACGTTCCCGTCGGCCGAATTCCGAGTGCGCGCGAGAGCCGGATCGTGCCGGTGCCGTCGCGCAGGCGCGGCGTCCCGCCGTCGACGTACGGTTCGCCGGCGATCGTGATCACGGTTCCGGGCTTCGTCGCAAAGGCGGTGGCGATCGTCGCGGGCGGATCGAACATCACCGGCTTGACGACGATCACGCCGAAATTCGTGCCGAGCATCGCGACGCGCACGGTGTAGTGCCCGGGCGCGAACGCGCGGTGGTCGTCCGTGGTCGAATCGACGATGACTTGCGCGACGCGCAGCAAGCCCGGCGGAACGTCGAGCTGCCGCG
>JAXDMA010000271.1:0-2629 GCA_034666305.1 Vulcanimicrobiota bacterium | reverse complement strand
TTCGCGGTCGAACATGCGAACGTCGTCGAGGGGCTGCCGTTCGCGGCCGGCAGCTTCGACTACGTCGTGGCGCACGACGTGTTCGAGCACTTCGTGTTCGACGAGCTCGCCGGCTTGATGCGTGAGATTCACCGCGTCTTGCGGCCCAATGCCGTCCTCGCGGTGTGGGTGCCGAACCGGCGCGGCTACGAGCTGGGGGTCAGAAACGGTTCGGGCCACCGTTTGTTCGTGACCGCCGCGGAGATCGACCGCCTGATCGCGCCGTACTTCGAGCTCGAAAAGCAGTATGCCGAACCGTTCCCGCGACTCGTCGGCCGGTTCTTCGATCACAACAAAGAAGTATTCATCCTGCGGCGGCGTTAGCGTGCAATGGCTCCCCGGCGTGGCCATCGCCGAGATCAAGCCCTTGACGGGCCTGCGCGGCGTCGCCGCACTGCTGGTCGCGACGTATCACTTTCGGTGGATCGCCGCGGGTCCGGGCTACGCGCTGTTCTCGCGGGGGTATCTGTGGGTCGACGTCTTCTTCGTGCTGAGCGGTTTCGTCATGTCGATGACGTACGGCCGCGTGTTCTCGCAGCGGTGGTCGTTCGCTGATTTCCGCGCGTTCATCAACCGGCGCCTCGCCCGTATCTATCCCCTCTACTTCGTGCTCACCGTCCTGGCCGTGCCGTTTTTTCTCGCGTTCCCCTACCCCGGCATCGACCTCCGCGGAAGCGCGTTCGTCGTCATGGTCGTCGCGAACCTCACGCTCGTCTGCGCGTGGCACATCTGCAAGAACCTCATCTTCCCGGCCTGGTCGGTGAGCGCGGAATTCGCAGCGTATCTCGTGTTTCCGTTCCTCGTCCCGTTCTTGCGAGACGCGCGACGGATGACGATCTTGGCGGCCGGCGCGGTGACCCTGCTGTGCCTCGTCGCGATCTTCGACCAGATCGACTATCGCGAGTTCGCCAGCCTGCGCGACGGCTTCGACGGGCGGACGGTTCAGCCGGTCTTCCGCTGCCTCGGCGGTTTCATGCTCGGAATGATCTGCTTCAAGCTGTACGCGGCGCGCAGTTTCGCGGCGATCGCGGGCTCGACGGCGTTCGCGGTGATGACGTTCGTGCTCTTCGCGGCGGGCTCGATCGCGGGCGTTCCCGATCTCGTGCTGTATCCGCTCTTCCCCGCAATGGTCGTCGCCGTCGCGGCGGACCGCGGGATCGTCAGCCGGTTCCTCAGCTGCCGCCCGGTCTACTACGCCGGCCTCCTGTCGTATTCGCTCTACATGATGCACGTCGGCTTCTTACCGGTGTCGCGCGTGGTGCACCGCGTCGCGTTCGAACACTTCCCGCCGGTCGTCGCGCAGGTCCTCACGATGGTGGTCGTCTACGGCTCGCTCGGCATTGCGGCGGCCGCCGCGTATCACATCGTGGAAGTGCCGGCACGGCGCTGGCTGCGCAACGCGGCGCCGTGGGTTCGCCCCGCTCGCGAGCTAGCCGGGCCGAATCCAGGCTGAATACCGCTCGATGTGGTCGCGCAGGAACGCCGGATAGGTCTCGTCGATCGGCGTCGTTTCGAAACGGTTGCCGAGGTACCAGCGCCCCATGAAATCGCGGCCGTCGCGGAGCGCCCGTTCGAGCCGGCTGCGATCGAGGATCGCCGCCGTATTTGCCTCGGTGTGCGAAAAGCTCTTGACCTTTTCGATCAACGCGTCGATCCCGCCGAGGTAGCTCCAGTGCCAGCCGGCGTCGTTGATGACGTCGAAACGCTGCCGCCGATCGCGGACTGCCTGAGGCCCGCCCAGCGCGAGAAGGTCTTGGAAGCGCACGACCGCCGTGCCGAGCCAATCGCCGTCCAGTCTGCGGCGGTAGCGCAACGCCGTCAGCAGCGCGCCGTACCAGCGCTGCCGTAGCCGCAAATTCACGTAGTAATAGTAGAGGCGCTGGCGGCAGACTGCCGGCTTCATCCGCATGGTCGCGGCCTGCAGCGCCGCGGCGTTGGGGATCTCGTCCACGTCGGAGATCGCGACCCGGTCGTCCGGGCGGCAGCCGCGCAAACCGAGCAGCAGCGCGTTGCGCTGCGCGCGCTCCAGCTCCCACGCGTTGGATCGCGCGGCCAGCGAGATCGGCACGTAGACGATCTTCGGCGCGAACTTCGCGAAGCGCTCGGCGTTCTGCGCGAAGTGCAGCGGTTTGGGCGCGCCTTGAAACGTGCGATCCGCCTCGACGATCACGAACGTGTCGACGACGCCGGCCAGTACGTTGAGCCGAACTTCGAGGAGATCGACCTCGTTGAAGAACGTAAAACAGTCGTACAACGCCATGCGGTCAGTACAATCCCATCCGCGCGAGCAGCGCGCCGACGGGCCGGTCGTCGCCGCCCGGCAGTTGCTGCACCTGGTCGAAGTGGATGTGCACGCGATGCGGTCCCGGCGCGATCGCGGCCTTGGGCGCGATGTCGAACGTGCCCTCCGGGACGAACCCGCTCCAGACCGTGCGGTCGTCGACCTTTACCGTCACGGCCGGGTTGGCCGGCCAATCGCCGATGTGCGGCACCACGCCGGCGATTCGCAGCCGCTTCCCCGGAGCCGAAGCGGTCAGCTCGACGACGCTGTCTTGGCTCGACCACCCGTCGTCGTAGATTCCCGAGTACC
>JAXDMA010000270.1:0-4420 GCA_034666305.1 Vulcanimicrobiota bacterium | reverse complement strand
CCCTCGGCGGGCAGCCTTCCCGGCGCGACCGGCGCGCACTGGCCGAGCGATCTCACCGTGCACACTCCGCTGAAAGAGCGCAGGCCGCTCGGCCTGCGCTATGTCGCCGCCGACGCTCGTATCGACCGCGCCGTCACGATCCTGGGCGGCCAGAGCCTTCGATGGGAAGACGTGGTCAAGTCGCTGTTCGGCGCGCCCGAGGGAAGCGGCGTTCTCTGGATCGAATATCGCGGAAAAACGGCGCCCGTCGCGCTGCTGAAAACCTACGACGCGACGCGTGGCGCGCAAGGCTCCGTCGACGCGCCGCTGTCGATGCGCGATTCCGCCGCCGCCGGCAGCGACAACGCCGACCTCACCATCGTCGGCATCCCCGGCGGCACGCGGCGCCGCGTGAACCTCGGCATCGTCAACGTCGGGAAAATCCCGGCCACCTTCCGCATCACCGTTCGCACGCGGACCGGCCAGCTGATCGGCAAACCGTTCGAAGAAGGCCTCGGCGAGGACGCATCAAGGATGATCGCCGACATCGAAAAAAACCTCGGTGTCGCAATCGACGAAACCACCGCCGTTCACGTGACGATGACCGCCGGGACGGGCGTCGCGTACGTCAGCATCGTCAACGATCTCGGCGACTCCCAGTTTCTGCCGGCGATTCCCAGGTAAGGTTTTCTCCGCCTCCCCGCGAGCCCCGCGTGAACCCGTCCCCCCGCACGCCCCCACTAGTGCAGCATCGCCTTCGCATCCTCTTGCGCCTTCGCGCTTTCGACCTCGTAGGCGGGATCGTTCGGTGAATTAATCACATCCTGCAGGATGCGAATCGCTTCGGCCGAATTTTTCTTGCTGTCGTTCGACACCAGCGCATCCGCGAGAAACACGCGGGTGATCTTGTTCGTCGGATCGAGCTTGTACGACTCCCTGAGAAAGCGCACGGCCTCGTCGCTCGATGCCCAGCCGGTGAGGAACGGCACGTGCGGCGTCATATCGTGAAGGCGTCCGAGGACGCGCTGCGGACCTCCGCCGTCCATTTTCGGATTGATCAGCATGGCGATGGTCGCTTCACGACGGATGCGATCCGCCGCCCCCTGCCGCACGGCGGCCATCTTGCCGTATGCCAGCGCCCACTCTCCCCAGTTCACCGAATCCCAGAAAAAGACCTCGCCCGCGCCGGGGATGGCCCGCGCTGCATCGGCGACGCGCTTCTCAGCGGCGTCGGATTTGACGCCTTTCGCCGCCAACGAGCGATTGATCACCGTCAGTGCATTTTCGCCGGCCGTCTTCGCGGCGCCGTAAACGTTCTTCTTCTCATCGACCGACGACGCGACGTACGCGCCTTTGAATCGCATCGCGCGCAGCAGTTTCCAGCGCGCCTCGAGATTGTTCGGATCCTGCGCGACGGCTTTCTGATACGCGGCGATGGCGGCATCGATCGGCGCCGCTTTCGCGCGCCCGCCCACATGCCCCTCGGCGCGCGCATTCCAATGCTGATCGCCCTCCCCGATCTGGGCCGCGGCGGGAAGCGCAAACACGGCGATGACCGTCGCAACCAGCATGATTTTTCGCATGCCGGCGATTGTATGGCACCTTCCTTGAACCTCATCCGTAGCGATGCGCAACACGATCATTGCCGCCTCCGTCCTGCTGCTTTTCGGCGCCTGCCGCGGCGAAAAAGTTCCGCGCGACTACCAGAATGCGCCGCCCGCGATGAGGCATCCGCCGACGTCATCCGCCCAGACGCCGACCGCGAACGGCATGCGCGGCCCCGCACCGGAGCCGAGCAAGGGCGCCGAGGGCGCGAACATCACGCAAAAGCCGGCGTCGGGGACCGCGGCGAACGAAAAGCTCGGTAACCAGGCCCCTACGACGACGACACACACCTAAAAGCGTTCACCACAAAGACACAAAGGAACAAAGAAAACCTCTTCGTGTCCTTTGTGTCTTTGTGGTGATAACGCCTTTAGAATCGCGCCGCTTGCGCCTGGTCTTCTTCGGCACTCCTGAATTCGCGGTTCCTACGCTCGACGCGCTCTCGCGCGAGCACGAGATCGCGCTCGTGGTCGCGCAGCCGGACAAACCGGCCGGACGCGGGATGAAGATGCAGGCGCCCGCCGTGGCGATGCAAGCGCGCAGGATGGGATTGCCGCTCGCGCAGCCGCCGCGCATTCGCAATGACGAGTTCCTCGCGACGATCGCCGCGCTGAAGCCGGATGCAGGCATCGTCGTCGCGTACGGCAAAATCCTGCCGGCGAATCTGCTGGCGATTCCGGCGCATGGATTCATCAACGTCCACGCCTCGATCCTGCCGAAATACCGCGGCGCTGCGCCGATTCAGCGCGCCATCGAGCACGGCGAAACGACTACCGGCGTCACGATCATGCGCGTCGACGAGGAGCTCGATCACGGTGCGATGCTGGCGATCGAGACGACGGAGATTGGTGCCGATGAACGGACGCCGTCGCTCGCGTCGCGGCTTTCGAAAATTGGCGCCGAGGCGTTGCTGAACGTTCTTGCAGCGCTGCCGGACGGAACGCCGCAGGCTCACGCCGCCGCAACGTACGCTCCGAAAATCGAGAAGAGTGAAGGCGCGATCGAATGGAGCCATACGACCGCGTCGATCTACAACAAGTTCCGCGCGTTCGATCCATGGCCGGGCATCTTCGCGGGCGAGTTGAAGCTGATCGACGTCGCACCCGCAACCGGCCGCGGTGCGACGGGAACGATCCTCAGCGCGAACAGTGAGGGCGTGATCGTCGCCACCGGCGACGGCGCACTGCGCCTGATTACCGTGCAGCGTCCAGGCAAGCCGAAAGCGGCGGCAGCCGATGTCTTGCGCGGCGTGATCCGTTTATGAATGAGCGCCGGCGCGCACTGGAGCTCCTTCGACGCATCGAGCGCGAGTCGGCGTATGCGTCGCTGCTGCTGACGAACGATTCCGGCTTCGTGCGCACGCTCGTCCTCGGCGTCCTTCGCTGGCGTTCGCGGCTCGACTTCGTGATCGACGCGTTCGCCAAAGGCGCGATCGAGCCGGAGATCCGCGACATCCTCCGCCTCGGCGCGCTGCAACTGTTGTTCATGCGCGTCGCACCGCACGCGGCGGTCGACGAGACGGTCGCGCTCGTGCCGTTGCGCGCGCGCGGATTCGTCAACGCGATCCTGCGCAAGATCTCGAAAGGCGCGCCGGAGCCGACGGATGTCGCAACGCGAACCGCGCATCCGGAATGGCTGATCGACCGCTGGACGCGTTTCTACGGCGCTGAACACGCGGTGAAGATCGCGAACGCGAATCAGGAGCTGTCGTACCCCGACGCGATGACCGATTCGCCGCCGGCCGATGCGACCCGATCCGAGTTCGTGCCCGGAATGTGGAAGCTGACCGGATCGAGTGCCGACGTCGACGGCTTCGCGCTCGATGAAGGCAGCGCCGTCATCGCCGACATCGCCGCCGCGGCAGGCAATGACGTGGTCGATCTCGCCGCGGCGCCGGGTGGGAAATCGCTGGTGATGCGCGCTCGCGGCGCGAGCGTGGTCAGCAACGACGTCTCGCTATCGCGTCTTCGTCCGCTGATCGGCCAATCTGCAATCGTCGTGAGCGACGGACGCCAGCCGCCGTTCGCGCGGAGGTTCCAAGTCGTCCTGCTGGACGCGCCGTGCAGCGCGACGGGGACGATTCGGAAGAATCCGGAGATCAAGTGGCGATTGCGCGAAGGTAACCTGGCCTCGTTCGCGGCGTTGCAAAAAGAACTTCTCGTTTCCGCGCTCGACCTCGCGGCGGAAACGGTCGTCTACTCGACTTGCTCGCTCGAACCCGAGGAGAACGACGCGGTCGTCGACGAAATCCTCCGCACGCGCAGCGACTTCGTTCGCGGCGATGTCGCGAAGTTCGTGAATGCGAACGTGGCGTGGTGGGTGGAGAACGGCGTGCTGCGTCTGACACCCGAAGCGGGCACCGACGGGTTTACGGCGCAGGTTTTACGGAAAACCAGCGGATAGCAACGTCGGGCGCTGTACCTTGCCAAAGCACAGACAAGAGTGTCTATGCCACACCATCCTGCATTGCTTGCGCAATTGCTCTTACCGGCAGAGCCGGTGTGGCACAGACACTCTTGTCTGTGCTGGTGAGGCTCGGGAGTGCTGAGAAAATCAATGAGGCCTCCCAGGAGGATAAACTTCCCCTCCCCTTGGCTCGCGATCTCCTTATCGGCAACGGCTCACTCGTCCTCGGATTCGATGCCGCGTATCGGCTGGCGGACTTTTTCTTTCCGCATGTCGGCCTCGAGAATCATGTCGGCGAACGATTCCGCTTCGGCGTCTCCTCGGACGGCGCGTTTTCGTGGGTCGAGGATGACACGTGGCAGCGAACGCTGACGTATCTGCGCGAGACGAATGTCACCGACGTCACCTGCGTCAACGACGCGCTCGGAAT
>JAXDMA010000269.1:0-6731 GCA_034666305.1 Vulcanimicrobiota bacterium | reverse complement strand
CCGACGTGAAGCTGCGCTTCGAGCCGCGCGAGCGCGGTGCCGGCGTGTCGTTCGCCGAGAAGATCGTCGGCGGCGTCGTGCCCAGACAGTTCTTCCCGGCCGTCGAGAAAGGCGTGCGCGAAGCGCTCTTGACGGGCGGACCGCACGGCTTCCCCGTCACCGACATCCACGTCACGCTGTTCGACGGCGCGTTCCACGACGTCGATTCCAGCGAAGCATCGTTCAAGACCGCGTCGGGGATGGGCGTGCGTGACGCGCTGCACAAACTCGGCACCGTGGTGCTCGAACCGCTGATGCGGCTCGAGACGACCGTGCCTTCGCCGTGGCTCTCCGCGGCGGTGTCGCAGCTCACCGCGAAACGCGGTCAGATTCTCGGGTTCGAAGGCGCCGACAAGCAAGGCTGGGATCGCATCTCCGCGCTCGTTCCTCAAGCCGAGCTCGGACGCTATGCGACGGAATTGCGCACGGCGACGGCGGGTTTGGGCACGTACTCCGCGCGTCACGAGCGGTTCGAGGTCGCACCCGAGCGAGCGGTCGTCGCGCACGCCTGACGCAGCGGTATCCTCGCCAAGGACGGCGAGCGGTCGAGCGTTCTCAGCAAAATCTCAGCACATTTTCGCGTACGACATTCGTTGCGACATCACTGAGCGCGTTCTCGCGCATCGGGGTAGTATCAACGAGCACTCCTTTTCGCGCGCCTTCAGGAGGTCGTCCGTGCGCATCTTCCGTCATCATTCCGTGCGCCTCGCCCGCGCACTCGTCGTAGCATCCATCGTCGCCGCCGCCGCCGGTTGTGCCGGCGGAAGCAACTCCTCGCTTCCGAATTCCGGGAGTACCGCGATCTGCGATTCGAACGCCGGATCGATTACCGTCGCGCGTCCGAGCGCAGGGTTTGCCTCAAACGGAAACTCGGTCGAGATCGTGTCCAGCTCGAGTACCGACGATCTCCACAACAACCCGGGCCTGTTCGACCTCAATCTCCGCGATAATTTCGGCAACGTGATCGTCAGCGGGTTTCTCAGCCTGGTTCCGGACCCCAGCGGTCCGCATCCGTATTCCAGCGATTTCTTCTATCAGGGAAACCTGTCGGTCGCGCTGCAGCCCGGGCTGACGTACCAAGTGTTCTTGAACGCCCCGAGCACGAACTGCACGCCGGGCTTCGTCGGGTCGTTCTCGACCTAACCGAAGCCTCAGCGAACTAGCCGTGAACGCGCTGTGCGAACGTCGCCAGCGCGTTCGCGGTTTCCGCGGGCGCTTCGAGCATCGGCAAGTGGCCGACGCCGTCGAGCTCCACGAACGCCGCACCGCCGATCGCGACCGCTGTCTCGCGCAACGTTTGCGGTTTGAGATAGGCGTCTTGCGCGCCCGCGATGACGAGCGCCGGCACGCGGACGTCTTCTAGGAGGTCGTGTGAGTCGAGGCGCTCTTTCATGCCGCGCACGAGCTGCGCGCAACCGCGCGCATTCTGCCGCTGCATGATCGCGCGTACGCGTTCGACGAGCTCCGGGCGCTCGCGGTACACTTCGGGCGCAAAATAGCGCGGAAGGTAGCTCTCCACCGCGGCGTCCATGGTGCCGTCGCGTTCGAGCCGCGCGGCGAGGTCGTCGCGACTCGCCGCGAGCTCGCGCTGCACCGGATCTGCGCTCGCGTTGCGCGACGCGTCTTCGGCGACGTGGCTCGCGACGAGCGCAAGCCCCGCGACGCGCTCTTCGTACATGCGAAAGAACCCCAGCGCCACATAGCCGCCGATCGAATGGCCCACGAGCGCCGCGCGCTCGACGTGCAGCGCCTCGAGGACGCCGGCCACGTCGCCGGCGAGCGCCTCCATCAACGCCGGGCCGTCGCTGGGCTCGGACTCGCCGCAGCCGCGCAGGTCGATGCGAATCACGCGCGCGCCCGCCGCGATCAGCGCGTCGAGCTGCTCGTCCCACACCGTGCGGTCGAGCGGGAACCCATGCAGCAGCACGACGGGCACACCGGCGCCGCCGGAGTCGTCATAGCCGATCCGGCGGCCGTCGATGGTTAGGGTCATAGGACCTTAGAAGTCGCTCTCTTTGAGGTTCGCCGCGGTGTTGACGTCGGTGAAGTCCTCGGTCGAGACGACCGTGTTCCCCGCATACGTCACGCGCCGCGCCGGCAGATGGGTCGTACGCGAAAGGAACAGGATGCGCTTCGTCGCGCCGCTGGAGTCCGTGAACGGCATCGTCACGGTGTCGTATGCGGTGCCGTTCACCGTCTCTTCGCCGTTGGCCGCCGTGGCGGCGGCCTTGACGGCTTCCGCCATGTTCTCGAACGAGGCTTCGGCGATCGTGCCGCCACGCAGACCGGTCGCTTCCGGATCGTTGATCGACTTCGTCAGCTTGACGAAGCTGACCATACCGCCACGATGGCCGGTCACGGTGTCGCCGCCTTTCCAAACGGCGCCGCCGCCGCGGCCCGCTCCGCCCGTGATGTCGATCTTGGCGAAGTGCGGTTTGAGGTAGGCGTAGTGGAACGTGCGGTCCCGAATGTCGGTGCCCTTGGTTTCGTGCACCTTGATGTTGCACGTGTAGCTCGAAACCTTCGCCCAAGCTTCGAGAAACGCAACGCCCGCGCCGGACGGAGTCGCAGCCGAAGCTGCGGCGCCGCCAAGGAGCGCAACACCGAGGATCAAGGCCGAGAAGGATGCGGTGCGCTTCATTATCGCACTTGCCGCTGGATGCTGCCTGGAACCACGGAGTTGCTGCTGCCAGGGGCATAGGGGTCGAGATTGTAGATCGCCGTGACGTTGACGTCGGGGATCGTGAGCCCGTACGCCGCGTCGAGCGTGTCGATGAACGCGTTGGCGATCAGCGCATAGCCGGTGTTCGACGGGTGCAGACCGTCCAGACTGTTCAATCCGCCGAGGTACGTCAAGGAACAGCATTTCGGCGGATTGACCGGCGCGCCGCCGGCCGCCGCGATCTGCGCAAACAGCTTGTGGATGTCGACCAGCGCCGCCCCGGTGTCGGTCGCCGCCTGACCGATCGCGACGTTATACGACGCGTTGAGCGCCTTCACGTTGTTCGCCACCGCGTCGGCGATGAAGTCGCCACTGGTGAGCTTCGGCGCGACCGGCAACGCGTGCGCCGGAATTTGAGCGGCCGCTGTTTGCAGCGTCTTGAGCAACGCATTGATCGTGAAATAGCCGTTCGGGCCGAGCCCGGCCTGGGCCGTCTCTTGCGCGGCATATGCCGTGGAATATAAGATCGCGGCGGCCTGCGCTTGCGCCGGCGGGACGCCTTGAGCGATGAGCAGCGCGGTGATGAACGCTTGCAACGTCGGCTGGTACGCGGGCTGCGGGATGAACGTCGCGGCGCCCATGACGTCGACCAGGTTCGCGACCGCAACCTTGGAGCCGGCGCCTTGCAGCTGCTTGATGATCGCGACGGTGTCGTCGTGCATCGATTGCGGCGACGTCACCGGTGCGACACCGCCAGAGAATGCGACTTTGAGCAAATCGTTCGAGCCGAGCCAGACCGTCGCGACTTGCGCGTGCAGCGAAGCCGCCGCACCGACTTGTGAGACGCCCTGACCGAAGCCGGCGAGGACCGGCCAGAAGTTCTGGCTTTCGCCGTTCACCAGCGAGTTGAGCTGGACGAACGATGACGGGTCGGTCACAGGACTCACGCTGCAGTCCCCGATCGCGCCAACCATGAACAGCGCCTCGTGCACGGTCTGCCCCGGGATGCCGACATCGTATGGATTCAGGCTTGGGTTCATGCGCAGCGACAGCGCCGTGGAGAACTGGTTCGCCGGGAGCTGTGCGGCCGAGCACGTGTTCGTGACGGGCGCCGGGAAGATTTTAGTGGACGTCGGCGCGAGCAGCCCGCCGATGCCGGGCGGCTTGATCAGCGGAAGCGGCGACTTCGACGGATCGCTCATCGTGTTGATGTCGACGCTGTTGGCCTGTTCCCACAGCAGCGCGAAGAAGCCGTGCTCCTGCGTGCTCTGCACGGGGCCGATCTGGCCTAGCTGGGGGTCGACGCCGAGCACCGGCAGACCGGCGCCCATCAAACCGCTGGACTGGACGCCCGCGGTGAGGCTGTCGCCCACGCCGGCGATGCTGAGCTTCTGCACCGGCGCGGTCGCGCCGGGGTTGCCGATCGGCGGCACGACGTTGACGCCGCTCCCGCCGCCGCCGGTGCACGCGGAGAGTACCACGGTGAGCGCGAGCGCCGCGGCAACGCGAACGCGCGCGATCACAGCGGAATCACCGTCGGTGAACCAATGCCGAACTGAATTTGCACCTCGGAGGCTTTGAGGCCGGCGAACTGCGGCGCGACTTGGTTGGGACGACACGGAAGTCTCTGACATGTCAAGCTCACGATCCCCAATTGATTGTTGTAGTTCGTCGCGCCGCCCTCGAGGACGGTCATCTGCACGAACGTGGACTTCGTAAAGTGATGCGAAAGCCCGTAGATCAAGGAGGGAGTGTATTCAGGATAGGGATCGACGGGGTTGTACTGGACCAGGCGTGACGGCTGCACGAAGAACGTCGTCGCCTTGTTCGCGCGATACTCGAGATAGCCGAGCATGAAGAGCTGCGGGTGATTGGTCTGGTTGACGCCCGCGCGATGGAGCAGCCACTGCGGCGCCACCGTGAACGTGCCGAACATGCGCGGCGTGGAGAGGAACGGCAGCGTGACGCCCAAGAGCCACTCTTGCTCCGTACGCAGCCGAACCGTGGTCGGGAACCCGTTGTACTCGATGAGCTGCTCGTCGGAGTGGCCGCCGATCGTCGCCGTGTGCGACAAGTACGTCGGCGTGATCACGATCGGGAGCTTGCCGCCCAGCACGAACAGATTTTGCAGGCCTACTTGAAAGATCTTGTCCTTGGTCGTCGCGTCGACGACGCCCGTGTTCGCCGTGCCCAGCGAGGCGTTGGGCAAGTTGGAACCAGGGCCGGTGAAGCCTTGCAGATAGAACGGGACGTTCTGGTTGCTGAAGTTGATCGGGACTTGCTGGATCTCGTAGTAACCGACTTGCAGCCGGTGCGTGCGGTCGAACGCGTAGCCGAAGCCCGCGTCCATGCCGCCCGGATCGCCCGCGTTGAAGCCGACGTTGCTCAGCGGATACGCGAACGAGACATCCAGATTATACGTGAAGCCTTGCGGCAAGCTGGGACGGTGGAGCGGCGCCTGCGGCGTGCCGGGCGGATTCGCTTGCGCGACGTCCGCCGGGGCGTTCGCGGCTGCCTTGTTTTCCTTGAGATCGCGAAGCGCGCGCTGGAGCGAAGCGTTGGCGGGCGCGAGGAGACCGGCGCTGAGCGCGTTCGCCTCGGACACGTCAGCTCGCGCTGACACCGGCGCGAAGGCGAGCGCGGCACACACCAAAGCGCACGCGGTCGACACACGTCTGTTCATGCTCGGCGGCTTGCGCGGGCTGGTAGAAGGTTCCTTCGCGGCACCCGTTTTCGCGCGCTTTCGCCGACGGTAAGCGGCGCGTGTCCTCTTGCGGCGCGGTAAAAACTTGCGCGCAAACATGTATTGGTGGTATAAGGAAGGCAACTAGCCGGCGGTCGCCCCGCCGGATCGCCGCGCGTCCGTCGGGTACCGCGGACGTCGAAAGGAACGGTAGTACTACCGCATGGCCGCAAGAAAGGCCGCGTCGGGTCGAAAGACCACGCGCAAGAAAGCAGCGCGTAAAACCGCGCGCAAGACCAAAGTAACGACGAAGGTGAAAAAAGCCGCGCGCAAGGTCGCCTCGAAGGTGAAGAAAGTGGCGCGCAAAGTCAAAGCGAAAGTCACTCGCAAAAAGACTGCTCGCAAGAAGACCGCCGGCCGCAAGAAGGCCGGTCGCAAGAAGACTGCCGGTCGTAAGAAGACCGCCGGCCGCAAGAAGGCGGCTCGCAAGAAGACTGCCGGCCGCAAGAAGACCGGAGCGCGCAAAGCGGTTCGCAAGACCACGGCTCGTCGCAAGACGACCCGTCGCAAGACCGCCCGCCGCAAAGCCGCCTAACACCAAACCCCACGAGGACCAAGAGCGCCGCGAGATCACACTCGCGGCGCTTTTTTTTTAGCCCAGCAAGCTGGCTAGCTGCGCTAGCCCAACAAGCGCTTGAGAAACGCGTCGTGCTTGTACGACGCCTTACCGCCGAACTTCACGACCACCGCGCCGGCGGACGGCACGACGTACATTGCTTGTCCGCCGGCGCCGCTGGCGTACACCACGTCCGGGTGCTTCGGCAGCGGGCTCAGCCACCAGCCCAAACCGTAGCGCGGGTTCGCGTCGGAGCCGGCGAAGCAGCGCGCCAGCGACGTGCGCGGAACGATCGTCGTATTCTCCCACCTGCCGCCGTCGCGCACGAGCAGGCCGAACTTGCAACACTCGCGCGCCGTCACGAACGCGCCCGTCGGCAGCGGCAGCGTGCCGTCCTTGAGCGTCCGCCACGATCCGACATGCAGCCCGATCGGGTCGAGGATGCGTTCGTGCAAATAGTCGTTCGGGGACAGGCCGCGCGGCGCGAGCTTGCGCGCGAGGACGGCGCCGAACACTTGCAGCGGGATGCCGCCGTACGTGAACGTCGCACGCGGCTCGTCCTTCAACTCCACGGCGGCCGCGCTCGCGAACGGCGGCACGCCCGCACCGAGCCCGCCGAACCCGATCCCGCTGGTGAGCTGCAGCAAATCGCGCAAGCGCACGCGCGCCTTCGCGCCGCTCGACCACTCCGGCAGGGTGTGCGCCACCGGCTCGTCGACGTCGAGCAGGCC
>JAXDMA010000268.1:0-3758 GCA_034666305.1 Vulcanimicrobiota bacterium | reverse complement strand
TGGTCGAAGCTCGCGCTCAACGTCGTCGCGAACGCGGCGTGCGCGATTCTCGACGTGCTGCCCGACCGGCTCGTGCGTGAGGACGCCGTGTTCGCGCTGGAGATCCGCGCGATCCGCGAAGTGCGCGCGACCATGAAAGCGCTCGGCATCGCGGCGATCGACCTGCCGCGTTATCCGGTGCGCGCGCTGTTGGGCATCGCGACGCTGCCGAATCCGGTCGCGCGCGCGGTGCTCGCCTCGCGCATCGCAAGCGCGCGCGGCGAAAAGCCGCCGTCGCTCCTGGTCGACTTGCGCGGTGCGAAACATCGTACCGAGGTCGAGGTGCTTAACGGCGCCGTCGCGAGGGCCGCGCGCGAGGCGGGCGTCGCAGCGCCCGTGAACTCCGCGTACGCGCGCATCCTCAGCGACGTGGCGCACATGCCCCAGCTCTGGGCGAAATACCGCGAGCGGCCCGCCGCGCTCGTCGCCGAGGTCAGTGCCAAATGAGACATCCGAACGTTCCCGAGTCGCTCGACGGCTGGGCGATCTTGCACCGCATGTTTCGGTTCGACCGGCGCCGGTGGGACGCGCTCGCCGCCGATAGCAAGGTTACGATCGAGCGCGAAGCGGCCGCACTTTTCGCAGCGCTCGCGCGCGATCCCGATACCGACCTCGGCCTTGCGCAGGTGCTCGGCCACAAGGGCGATCTGATGCTCACGCACTACGCGCGTTCGTTCGACGCGCTGGGCGAGGTGCAGGCGCACGTCGACAAGCTCGCGTTGCGCGACTTCCTCGAGCCGTACGAGTCGTACGTGTCCATGCTGGAGCTGGGGCTGTACGGGGACACCGCGAAGTTCCACGCTGAGCTGCGCGACCGCGGTTTGAAACCGCATTCGGATGAGTGGAATGCCGCGTTCGATGCGCTGATGCGCGAGGCGGCCGAGGAACCTCGCAGCGCCGCGCGCTTGTGGGCGCACATCCCGCAGCGCCGCTACGTGTGCTTCTATCCGATGAACAAGAAGCGCGACGGCGCCGACAACTGGTACAACACGCCGTACGCCGAGCGCGCGAAGATGATGCTCGAGCACGGCAAGATCGGGCGCTCGTTCCACGGGCACGTCACGCAGGTGATCTCCGGCTCGATCGGGTTCGACGATTGGGAGTGGGGCGTCGACCTGTACGCCGACGACCCGCTGATCTTCAAGAAGCTGGTCTACACGATGCGCTTCGACGAGGCGTCGTCGCGTTTCGGCGAGTTCGGGCGGTTCTGGACGGGGATGCAGTTCTCGGTAGCGCAGCTCGGCGTGTTTCTGGCCGGCGAGACGTCGCCCGCGCTGCTCGCAACGGACGCGACGCAACCGGTGTTGCGCTAGCATGCCGTTTTTGGGAATCGACCACATCGATCTGCGCGTCCCGGCGCTGGGTGCCGTGGAGACGTTTTACGACAAGCTTTTCGCGCGCTTGGGCTTGACCAAAAAGAAGTACTCGGTCGTCACGTTCGGCGGCGAGTCGTGGAACGACGGGACGCCGGACAACTACAACACGGTCGAGTGGTACGAGGAGCATGTGCACGGGCGGCGCGTGGCGTTCTTCGGTCTCATCGAAGAAGAGGGCGCCCAGCCGGCGCGCGGCCGCATCGCGTTCGCCGTGGAAAAGGACAGCCTCGACGAGTGGGCGCGCGTGCTGCCGGAGATCGGCGCGCGCGAGGTCGAGGTCAGCCGTGCGGCATCGTATCCGGCGGTGTTCTTCACCGATCCGCTCGGCACGCGCCTCGAGATCTGCGCGCGACCGCCGCGCGCGTGAAGCTCGACGCACCGCTCAAGCGTGATGCGCTGTTGGCGGTGTGCTCGCTGGCGCCGCCGCCGCGACCCGGCGCGTGCGCCTGGTGCGATGCGGAGCTGCCGCCGCGCCGGCGGACCTGGTGCAGCGACAAATGCAACGACGCGTTCTGGGCGAATCATTGGTGGTCCGTCGCGCGCACGACCGCGAAGCGGCGCGACCGCTATCGTTGCCGGCGCTGCGGCGTGCGCGGTCCGAAGCGTCCGACGCTCGCGGCGCACCGGACGCGCGCCGCGTACCTCAAAGCGATGCGCGCGTACCGCGAGCAGAAGAAATCGGCGCGGCTCGAGGTCAATCACGTCGATCCCGCGCTCGGGAGGCACGGCCAGCTTTCGTGCGTGCACCATCTCGCGAACTTGGAGACGCTCTGCCTGTCGTGCCACAAAGCTCACACCTCGGCACTGCGGCTTTCGACGGCTCTGCCGTAGGCGTCCGCCCCGCCGAGTGCCGTCATCCGCGGCGTGTCGCGCGGATAGCAGCCGTCGGGGTGCGCACGCTGCCACAGGACGCCGCGGGCGGCCATGTATTCGAAGTTCTCCCAGAGCGCGGGGCCGCGGGTCCGGCGCATCCGCTCGACCACCGGTTCCAGCGCCTGCCACATCGCGTTGGTCGAGCCTGAAGCGACGTCCATCATGATGCGCTCGTCGAGCAAACCGTACTTGATGTACGAGCCGATCTGTTCGTACCACGCGCAAATCATGATCTCGGGATGCTTCACCTGATCGAGGTGGTCGTCGAGATCCTCGAGGAACGCCGGATCTTGGACCTTTTTCGGCAGTTCGTGCCGCACGTACGACATGGTTCGCTGAAACTCGGGATCGCGCCAGTCGTCGAGCACTTTCAGCAGGCCCGCAAGCGTGGTCTGCGCTCGCAACTGGCGGATCTGTCGCAACGCGGCGAACGCGGCGCCGGCGACGACCAGCAGCGTCACGGTCGACACGACGGCGTTCCATAGCGCGAAGTCGATCGTCATCACGTCCTCCCGAGCGAGCAAACGGGTCACTTTTTCGGGGGTCGCCGCGCGCCCTTTTGGGAATCTCCCACCATGACGACCACCGCGGCGGCTGCCGCTTCGATCGAGACGCGCAATCCCGCCACCGGCGAGACGCTCGCACGCTACCAGCCGCACGACTCCGGCGCGATAGCCGAGCGCCTCGAGGCCGCCGTCGCGGCGCAGCGCCGTTGGCGCACGACGGCGTTCGCCGAACGCGGCGAGAAGCAGCGTGCGGCGGCGCGCTATCTACGCAAGCACAAAGCGGAGCTTGCCGCGCTTGCCACGCGTGAGATGGGCAAGCCGATCGCCGAGGCGGAGGCTGAGGTCGAGAAGTGCGCCGTGTCGTGCGAGTGGTTCGCCGGGAACGCCGAACGTTTGCTGGCGAACGAAGAGATTGCATCGGGCGCGACGCACAGCTACGTCGCGTTCCGGCCGCTGGGCGTGCTGCTCGCGATCATGCCGTGGAACTTTCCGTACTGGCAAGTGTTTCGCGCCGCGGCGCCGGCGCTCATGGCCGGCAACGTCGTCGTGCTCAAGCACGCCGCGAACGTCACCGGCGTCGCGCTGAAGATCGAGGAGATCTTTCGCGCGAGCGGCTTCCCAGACGGTACCTTCACCACACTGCTCGTCGGCAGCAAGGAAATGGAACCGATCGTGCTCGACGACCGCATCGCCGCAGTGACGCTGACCGGTAGCGAGGCCGCCGGCTCGGCGGTCGGTGCCGCCGCGGGCAAGGCGATCAAGAAAACCGTGCTGGAGCTCGGCGGCTCCGACTACTTCATCGTGCTCGCCGACGCGGACGTCGAACAGGCGGCGGAAGTCGGCGTCAAGGCGCGTTTCCAGAACACCGGTCAGAGCTGCATCGCCGCGAAACGGTTCATCGTCGAAGACGCGGTGTACGACGCGTACGTGGATGCGTTCGTGCGCAAGACGCGCGCGCTCAAGG
>JAXDMA010000267.1:0-16307 GCA_034666305.1 Vulcanimicrobiota bacterium | reverse complement strand
GGTATTGCGCCGCGGTCGCGAGGCGGTCGAGGACGCGCGGACGATCGATAGGACGGAAAACTCCGCCCAGATCGGGACGCCCGTCCGCCCTCACGCTTCTGATCACTATCGAACAGCCTACTCCCCCAGCAGGGGGCACCCCTGGCGGCTCAAGCCGCGCACTGCGCGATCCTCGCCGTTCCGGCTAGTGATCGGCAGGGATCGGCCTCGGGACGAGTGCCGCGACTAGCCGCGTTCGCGCGAGATCAGCCGGAGGTAGCGGCGCGGTTCGAACGTGGCGTCGGCGTCGATGCGACGAAACGCTTCCTCGCGTATCTGACCGGCAAGCTCTCGGCGCTGGCGCATGGCTTGCTCCAGTTCGCGAAACGCGCGCTCGAAATCGTCGCCCTCCACCGTGCCGATCTGCTTCTTGAGCCGGTCGATGTCGCCGCTGAGGCGCCCTTGCAGCTCGCGGCTCACGTCGCGTTCGATCTGCAAGATCCGGCCGAGCAGCGCGTTGAGCTCCTCGACCGTCGGCAGTCCGAACGCCGCTCGGGCCGGCTCGCTCGACGGCATGGCCGCAGCCCGGACGGCGCGCGGTTTCGTGCCGGGGCGCGGTGCGTCAAACGCCGGATAAAGCCGGATGATCGACTTGATGCGCTGCGGTCCCTTGGGTGACTGCAACCCCTCGGCGATACCCGCCATGATCAACCGCGAGCGCAGTGCCGTGTCGTTGATGACGCGCAAATGCTGCGGGTCGAGCGCGACCGGCCGCCGGTTGGCGCCGAAAAAATCTTCGTCGCGCGCAAGGGGAAGACTCTGCGCCTTCTCCCAGAGACTCGCGCGAGCACTCCGAGTACCATTCACGAGCAACCCGGTTACGTCACGGGTTACACGTCACCTGCGCCGCTAGTCGCCGCCGCGCAGGCCGCGTTCGATCTCCATCTGCGTGATCAGCTGCTCGCCGCCGAGCATGCCGGTGTCGTCCGCGGCCACCACGCCCTCGTCGTACTCGTCACCTTTGCCGCCGTCGGTGGGCGCGTCGGCATCCTCGAGGGCGACGTCTTCGGGATCCTGGTTCGTGCGATCGTCGTTCATGCAAGCCCTCGTACCCGCGTAGCCGTAGGGCAACTCCGCATTCGTCCGGAATCCGGGCGGATGCTCGATCGATTCGCGCGACTCGCTCTCACAACCGTGCTTGTCTTGGGTGCCGCCGCGCCGGCCGGCGCGTTCGTCGCACCGTTCAACTTCGACACCACGCCCGGGCGCTTGCCGAAGTCCGTCGTGCCGATCGACTACGTCATCGCGCTGACGCCGGACGCCGCAGCGAAGACGCTGCGGGGCACCGAGCGCATCGCGCTCGACGTGCGCCGTCCCGCCGCGCAGATCGTGTTCAACACGCACGACATGACGATTGCGAACGCGCGGCTCGACGGCGTTCCCGTGGCGCGCACGGTGACGCAGAACGACAAGCAGCTGACGACGCTGACGCTCGCGCGGCCCGCCGCGATCGGTCGCCACGTCCTCACGCTAGCGTACAGCGGCAAGATCGAGGACTCGTCGGACGGCTTGTTCGCGCAAGATTACCGTACGCCGGACGGGCGCTCGGGGCGCATGCTGTCGACGCAGTTCGAATCGACGGACGCGCGCCGCATGTTCCCCGGCTGGGACGAGCCGGCGTTTCGCGCGACGTTCCAGCTGACGGTGACGCTGCCCGCGGCGTGGACCGCGGTGTCGAACATGCCGGTGCGAACGCGCACGGTGCACGGCGCCACGGCGACGACCGCGTTCGGTCGTACTCCGAAGATGCCGTCATACCTCGTCGTGCTGACGGCCGGGGACCTCGCGGCGATCTCCGGCGTGGGCTCCGACGGCGTGAAGCAGAGCATTTGGGCGATCAAGGGCGACGAGCAGAACGGCCGCTACGCGCTGGAGAGCGCGCAAAAGATCCTGCCCTACTACGACGACTACTTCGGCGTGAAGTTTCCGCTGCCCAAGCTCGATCACATCGCGATCCCCGGCGGCTTCGGCGGCGCGATGGAAAATTGGGGCGGGATCACGTACAACGAGAACATCATCATCCACCGCCCCAACGCCACGCTGGCCGCGAAACAGAACGGCTTCTCCATCATCGCGCACGAGATGGCGCATCAGTGGAACGGCGACTTGGTGACGATGGGCTGGTGGGACGACATCTGGCTCAACGAGAGCTTCGCATCGTGGATGGCCGCGAAGGCGACCGCGAAGTTCAACCCGGAATGGAACTGGCAGCAGCGCGAGGACGGATCCAAGCAGAGCGCGATGAACGCCGACGCTCGCGCAACGTCGCACGCGATCCAGCAGCACGTGACCGACGAGCTGCAGGCCGACGCGTCGTTCGACCCGGAGATCACGTACAACAAGGGCCAGGCCTTCTTGCGCATGCTCGAGGCGTATCTCGGCGAGGACGCGTTCCGCACCGGGATTCGCAGCTACATGCAGGCGCACAAGTATTCAAACGCGACGACCGCCGATCTGTGGATCGCGCTCGGCGCGGCGAGCAAAAAAGACGTGTCGGCGCTCGCGAAGGCGTGGACCGAGCAGCCCGGCTTTCCGCTGGTCTCCGTGACGGCTTCGTGCGACGCGTCGGGCAACCGCAGCGTGACGTTGGCGCAAAAGCGTTTCCTGCTCGACGGCACCACCGACGCGGCGAACACGCGCTGGAACGTTCCGGTCGCGCTCGCCAGCGGCAGCGCGCCGCCCGCGTACGTCCTGCTGACGAACGCGCAGCAGAGCGGGATCGCGGCCGGCCGCTGCAGCGAGCCGTTGCGCGCCAACGCCGGCGGCGTGGGCTACTACCGCGTGGCGTACGACGCCGCGACGTTCGAGACGAACCGCGCCGCCTTCGCGTCGCTGCCGGATTCCGACAAGATCGCCATGTTGGGCGACCAGTGGAACCTGGTGCGCATCGGCGCCGCCCCGCTGCCGTCGTTCCTCGCGCTGGCAAACGCGATGGGCACCAACCGCAACGCGCGCGCGTGGGAACACATCGTCAATGCGCTCGGAGAGCTCGAGACCGACACGCGCGGCACCGCGCAGCACGACGTGCTCACCGAATACGCCCGCAACGTCGTCGCGCCGCTCGTCGCATCGCTTGGCTGGGAAACGACCCCGGGTGAGAGCGTCGAGACCGGCCAGCTTCGCCGCAGCGCGGTCGCCGCGCTGGGAACGTGGGGGGACCCCGCGGTCATCGCTGAGGCGCGCACCCGTTTCGAACGCTCGATCGCCGATCCCGCGTCGACCAACCCTGAGATGCAGGAGGTGCTGACGCTCGTCGTGGCCACGAATGCGGATGCCGCGGCGTTCGACCGCCTCCACCAGCTCGCGCAGACAGCGAAGGACCCGACGCTCGCCGCGCGTTATCGCGCGGTCCTGATGCGCGTGCGCGATCCGAAGCTCGCCGCGCGCGCGCTCGACATCACAATGTCCGCCGAAATCCCGCCGCAGCAGGACGGCTCACGGTTCCGCTACGTCCTCGCGGCTGCGGACTGGAATCCGAAGCTCGCGTGGGCATTTTTTCAAACGCACAGCGCCGCGCTCACCAAGCGCTTTTCCTTGTTCGAGAAGATGCTGATCTTGTCCAACGCGGTGCCGGCGGTCTTCTGGGATGCTGCAACGCCGGATCAGCTCGAGGGCTGGCTCAAGGCGAATCTCCCGCCGCGCGCGGGCGAGTACATCACCAAGGGGGTGACCCGCGCGAAGACGGACGGCGCGATCCGCGAGCGCCTCCGCGAGGACGTGCGCGCGTTCTTGGCATTGCGGATCTGACGCTTTCGGCGTCAGGCCGCTTTCGGTGCGCCGCCTTCGAGCCGCGTCACAAGGTACGCGTGGTGCTGTTCAAGCGCGCGGCCATTCACTTGGCCCAGCTCAGGCCTCCCGAGCAGATAGCCTTGCACGCCGCGAATGCCCGCGATTGTGGCACGACCCGGGTCGTGGGCCCGGCAGGCGAAATCCAGGAGCTCACGGCTTTCGATGCCTTCGGCGATGAGATAGCTGCCGGTTTCGCGCGCGATGGCGATGATGCCGGCGAGCACGCCGCGTGCGCCCGCGTCGTGGATCGCCTTGACGAGCAGCGACCGGTCGATCTTGACGAAGTCCAGCCGCAGTTTGCTGAGGATTTCGAGCCCGGCGTGCCCGCTGCCCGTATCATCTAACGCCATCCGAACGCCCAGGGCGCGCAGCGTTTGCGCGCGCTGAATGATCGAGACTTGATCCTCGATTCGGCGTTCGGTGAGCTCGATGACGAGGTTCTTGGGATCGACGCCGGCGGCTCGGGCCTGCGCGACGAAGTCGTTTGGGTCAAATCGCGCGTGCGCGAGCGTCGCCGGAGACACGTTCAAGAAGATTGTGGAATCCGGGGGGAGGTTCGGGACCGACTCGAGAGCCTTGCGGATGCAAACGGTGTCGAGCTCGTAGACTTGGCGAATGCGCTCGGCGATGTCGAAGGCTTCCTGCGGGCCCGATAAATCGAGTTCCGGTGCCGGCCTCGCAAGCGCTTCGAACGCGAGCGGGCGCGTGCTGTCAATGTCCCAGATGGGTTGGAACGCGACGCTGAGGAGACCTTCGGCGATGAGGCGCCGGACGATCTCCGCTTTGCGCGGCGAAAAGACGTCGACGGAGTCGGCGATTTCGTCGAAACAGACGATGGCGTCACGCCCGCGGCGCTTGGCCTCGTACAACGCCGTGTCGGCGAGCTCATACGGTTCGAGGTCGAGCTGCTCCGCCGTCAGGTTGACGTAGCCGACGCTAAGCGTCGCCCCGCAAAGCTTCTCAGACGCGTCTTTGCGCAGTCGTCCCAGCGCGATTGCCGCCGCGGCCGGGTCCGTTTCGACCAGCAGCAAGGCGAACTCGTCGCCGCCGACACGGTACGCACGGTCTTCTTCACGCAACGAGCGCAGAAGGCGGCCGGCACCCGCGAGGACATCGTCTCCGTGGGCGTGTCCGCGAGAATCGTTGACCGCTTTAAAATCGTCGATGTCGAACAAGGCCAGCACGAGCGGGTGCCGATTGCGCTTGGCCCGGGCGATCTCGCGAGCGAAATCCTCGGAAAACGCGCGATGATTTCCGAGCCCCGTGAGGTTGTCGGACAGCGCCGCCTGCTCCAAGCCCGCAACCTTCTCTTCGGCCGCTGTCGCTGCGCGCCGTTTGTACTGTTCCATGACGGCCGCGATGAAGCTCATCAACAAGAGCCCGACGAGCGTGACGGCCGCGATCAGAGCAATGAGCCAGTGGTTGCCTTCGCGGACGAGCGCGTCGCCCCGCTCGTTCGCAACGTACGATTGGGCCGCAGCGGTGTCGAGTGCATGCCGAATCGCCGCGAGACTCGGCCACGCGTGCTGCTTCTCCATCAGCCGGGCCGCGCGCTCATGGCCGCGACTGATTTCGGTAACTTCTGCGATCCCGTAACGCACGTACGTGTCGTGCAGCGGTCGTATCGTTCGTACAACCGGGATTTCACTTGTTTTCGTGTCGCTTTCGAGTTCCGTCATGGCCGCGCGAAATCTACGGCCTGCTGCAAGGAAGCGCTCCATTCGTCCGTTGTCGCGGGCCGGGGTTTCGGAACGCAGCTCAACCTGCTGGTTGTCGAGTGCCGAGGTCATTCGGCGCAACTCGCTCGTGCGATCGTCACCGGCGGCGGCTACGTCCGCGCTCTGCTGGCTTTGCACGAGAGCAAACACGCCGCACCCGCCGATCGATGCGATGACCAAAAACATCAGCGCCACGTAGAACCGGTTGAAAGCAGTTGCCCGAATCACCACGTCACGCGGCCTTTGGGGCGCCGGCCTTGGCGGGTCCGTCGAGGCTGTGCTTCGCGAGGTAAACGTGGTGCTGCTCGAGCGCGCGCACGTTCACTTGACCGAGCTCGGGCCGCCCCAGCAGAAAGCCTTGTACGCCGCGAATCCCGGGCGCTACGGAATTCCCTGGGGCGTGTGCGATGCACGCGAAGTCCAGCAGTTCGCGGCTTTCGATGCCCTCCGCGATGAGATAGCTTCCGGTTTCGCGCGCGATCGCGATGATGCCGGCGAGCACGCCGCGGGCGCCCGGGTCGTGGATCGCTTGAACGAGCAGCGCACGGTCGATCTTCACGAAGTCCAGCCGCAGCTTGCTGAGGAGTTCGAGTCCCGCGTACCCGCTGCCCGTGTCGTCCAACGCCATCCGCACGCCCAATGTTCGGAGCGTCCGCGCGCGCTGGATGATGACCGCTTGATCCTCGACGCGGCGCTCGGTGAGCTCGATGACGACGTTGCTCGGATCGACGCCGGCGGCTCGCAGCTGCGCGACGAACGCGTTCGGGTCGAAGCGGGCGTGCGCAAACGTCGCGGGCGAAACGTTCAGGAACAGCGTGGAGCCGGCTGGCAGGTTCGGAACCGACTCGAGCGCTTTGCGTATGCACACGCAATCGAGCTCGTAGATTTGGCGGATGCGCTCGGCGATGTCGAAGGCTTCCTGCGGGCCCGACAAGCCGAGCTCCGCCGCGGGTCGTGCGAGTGCCTCGAACGCGAGCGGGCGCATGCTGTCGATGTCCCAGATCGGTTGGAACGCGACGCTGACGAGCTCTTCGGCGATGAGGCGACGGACCAGCTCCGCCTTGCGCGGTGAAAAGACGTCGACGGAGTCGGAAATCTCGTCGAAGCAGACGACGGTGTCGCGTCCGCGACGCTTCGCTTCGTATAAGGCCGTGTCGGCGAGCTCGTACGGCTCCAGGTCGAGCTGGGCTTTCGTAAGGTTGACGTAGCCGATACTCAGCGTCGCGCCGGAGAGCTTCAAGCGCGCCTCGTTGCGCAATCGTTGGATCACGGTCTGCGCGGATGGGGCGTCCGTTTCGACCAGCAGCACGGCGAACTCATCGCCGCCGACGCGGTACGCGCGATCCTCTTCCCGCAACGAACGCAAAAGGCGCCCCACGCCCGAGAGGACCTCGTCGCCGTGCGCATGTCCACGTGAATCGTTTACGGCTTTGAAATCGTCGACGTCGATCAGCGCGAGCGTTAACGGACGGCGATTGCGCTTGGCTCGCGAAATTTCCCGCGCGAAGTCCTCGGAGAACGCGCGATGGTTGCCGAGCCCCGTGAGGTTGTCGGTCAGCGCGGCTTGCTCCAGAACGCGCTTCTCTTGAGATGCCGTCTCGACGCTACGCGTGTAATGCGACAAGAGCGCGGCCATACCGGTCATCAGAAAGAGACCGAATATCGTGACGCCCGCGATCAGGCTCATGAGCCGGCGCGTGCCTTGGCGCACAAGCGTATCGTCACGTTCGTTGATGGCGAGCGTTTCTGCGGCGACCGAGTCGAGCGTGCGCCGAATCGACGCGAGCTTGGGCCAGGCGTGCTGCGCTTCGACGTCACGCGCCTTGCGGCTGTCACCGCGCGCGAGCGCCGCTACGATGACGCGACCGTTCTCGACGAACGCCGCATGCAAGGGGCGGATGGCGAGCACGAACGGGATTTCGTCGGGATTCGCGTCCGGCGCGAACTTCTCGAGTGCCGTGTCGAACATGCGGCCCGCGTCCAGAAAGCGCTTCATACGGCCGACGCCGTGATCGCGCGTGTCCGAAAGGAGCGCCGCTTGTTCCAGGTCGAGTGCCGATGACATCCGGCGCGCGTCGGTCGTCCGGTCGTCGCCGCTCGCCGCCGAGTCGTAGCTTGCTTGGCTGAGAACCAGCGCGTAAACGCCGCAGCCGCCGATGGCGACGATGACCAAGAACATGAGCGCGACGAAGTAGGGGTTGAAGCTTGCCGGCCCCAGCCCTCGGCCCGCAGCCGCGCGTGCGCGGTTCGACGAGAATGTCACAGCCGGGAGGCTATCAGCGGCCGGTAACCCCATGGGCGCGCCGCGGACACGCGCTGCCACGTTACCGCTCGAGCCGGCCGCGGGGCAGGGTGGGCCGCCACGCCGTCGAACATACGTTCGCTATCGACGCCATGCCACGCCAGACCGCACTCTTCGCCTCCGCCGCAAGCCCGACGCGCCTGGTCGGCGACCACGGCGACGTCACGTACGTCCCGGAGTTCCTCGACCGCGCGCTCGCCGATGCCGTCGTGCGCGAGCTGCGAGCGGACACGCGGTGGCGAGCCGACTCACGCATGATGTACGGCAAGCGCGTGCTCGTCCCGCGCGAGACGGCGGGCCGCGGCGACAAGATGCCGCAGCCGTGGACGCCGGCGCTCGCGCTCGTGCGCGAGATGGCCGAGCGGCACACGGGCACGACGTTCGACTACTGCTTTCTCAACCGATACCGCGACGGCCGTGACGCCGTGGCGTGGCACGGCGACCGCGACGGCACGCGCGACGCGCGCCTGGTCGTGGCATCCCTGTCGCTCGGGGCGACGCGCCAATTCCAGCTGCGCCCGAAAAAGGACAGCGGGCTGCGGCACGATCCCGTCACGGTCGACGTCGCGCACGGCGACCTCGTGGTGATGGCCGGCGACACGCAGCTCTATTGGGAGCATCGCGTCCCGCGCGATCCGCGGCTCACGGGCGAGCGTTTGAACGTGACGTTCCGCCAGCACCGCGCGCGGGAGAACTGACGGCAGTTCCGGGGAGAATGGCACGTTCCGGCAGCTAGGGCGCGATTAGTTCGTTCTGGCGGATGGTTCCCCGAAAAGGGTCGCTCGGCGACGAAAAGCCAAACGATGCTGGTGGCCTCCAAGGAACACGATCGCACGTTTCCGCTCGTGCCGAAGTCGAATCGACAGCTTCGTCCCGGCGACTTTTGGGCTGTCCCGCTTTGGGACAGTTCGTATGCATGTGCTCGCGTTCTCGAATTGCCTGCGCCGGGAATGCCGGGAAGCCGGACCGTCTTTCTCGGAGCGCTCCTTGATTGGCATGGTGTGACGGCTCCGACTTCTGACGAGATCGCCGGCGCGGGAACGCTGGATCAAGGGAAGATGCACGTCAAGGCTATTTGGGAGACCGGAGGCGCGATTTTGGGGAATCGCCCTCTCGCGCTCGACGGCGTCGAACCGTGGAAGCGATGCGTCGACTTCAACGGTTGGGGTTATCTGGTCGTCAAGCACTTG
Organism: Vulcanimicrobiota bacterium; assembly: GCA_034666305.1. Lineage (GTDB taxonomy): Bacteria > Vulcanimicrobiota > Vulcanimicrobiia > Vulcanimicrobiales > Vulcanimicrobiaceae > Vulcanimicrobium. The sequence continues at coordinate 7,269 of JAXDMA010000267.1, read as the reverse complement.
GCTGAAGACCATTTTCTGCGCCGCTCGACGATTACAGGTCGCACCGGAGCCGAATTGTTTAAGACGCGACGCGCACGCCGTGAAGCTGAGGATTGATTCCCGCGAGCGATTGAACATCGTGGCGCACCCTTCGACAAGCTCAGGGTGACAATGGAGAGATACGCTTCCGCAAGCTCCGCGTGACAACGATGGCGCACCCTTCGGCAAGCTCAGGGTGACACGCAGAGAGATGCCGTCCCCCTAAATGTCACCCTGAGCTTGTCGAAGGGTGCGCCACGATTGCGGCCGGCCGTGATTACACCACGGAGAGTTCCGGGGAGAACTGTGCTTCTTCGGTCGAGCCCGTGAGTGCCGTCGTGGACGACGTGCCGCCGCTGACGACTTTGGCGACCTCATCGAAGTAGCCCGTGCCGACTTCGCGCTGGTGGCGCGTGGCCGTGTAGCCGCGCGGCTCGCTGGCGAACTCGCGCTCCTGGAACTCCGCGTACGCGGACATCCCGCGCTCGGCATATTCCGACGCGAGCTCGAACATCGAGTGGTTCAGCGCGTGCCAGCCGGCCAGCGTGATGAATTGGAACCGGTATCCGAACTCGAATAGCTTCGCGCGGAATTGCGCGATCGTCGCGTCGTCGATCTTGCGCTTCCAGTTGAACGACGGCGAGCAGTTGTACGCGAGCGTTTTGCCCGGGAACTGCGCGTGGATGCCCTTCGCGAACGCCTCGGCCTCTTCGAGCGACGGATGCGACGTCTCGCACCAGATCAGGTCGCAGTACGGCGCGTACGCCAGCCCGCGCGCGATCGCTTGATCGATGCCCGGCTTCACGCGGAAGAAGCCTTCGGGCGTGCGTTCGCCGGTGAGGAACGGTTTGTCGCGGTCGTCGATGTCACTGAGCAGCAGGTTCGCGGCGTCGGCGTCGGTACGCGCGATCAGCACCGTCGGCACGCCGCACACGTCGGTCGCGAGCCGCGCGGCGATGAGGTTGCGAACCGCTTGCGACGTGGGGATCAGCACCTTGCCGCCGAGGTGTCCGCATTTCTTCTCGGACGCGAGCTGATCTTCGAGGTGCACGCCGGCCGCGCCGGCGGCGATCATCGACTTCGTGAGCTCGAACACGTTGAGCGGCCCGCCGAAACCGGCTTCCATGTCGGCGACGATCGGCGCGAACCAGTCGATCTCGCCGCCGCGGCCTTCGACCGTGTCGATCTGGTCGGCGCGCTGGAACGCGTTGTTGATGCGTTCGACGACTTTAGGCACCGAGTCGTACGGATACAGCGATTGATCGGGATAGATTTGGCCCGCAGTGTTCGCGTCGGCCGCGACCTGCCAGCCGGACAGATAGATCGCTTTGAGCCCGGCCTTCACCGATTGGATGGCCTGACCGCCCGTCATGCAACCCAGCGCGGCGACTGGCTCGTTCTGCGCGAGCATCGCGCGCAGCCGTTCGGCGCCGCGCCGCGCGAGCGTGTGCTCGATGCGAACGCTCCCGCGCAGCCGCGCGACGTCCTCAGCCGAATAGGGCTTGGCATGTCCGTTGGTCGAGAACGTGGGCAGCTGCGACACCGTCAAAGATCTCCTCAGAAGCGAGAGTTGACGAAAGTATAGCCGGAGCGACGCGCGCGCGGCTCGGCTCATGCGCGAGCGGTCCGGATTCGAGCGCAAAGGGGTGAACTTTGCGCCTGAACGGTCTCGGCGAGGACGTTTCGCCTTCGGTCGGAAGCTAGACGATACCGAGCGGCCCTATGTGCCGCACGGGCGCATTGTAGCGGGGAGTCGTTCATGGCTTTTCGTCCTGTCGACGGCAAACTGTCGTCACTCATCGCTTCCGGGCTGTTGCTCGCCGCCACGCTCGGCGGCTGCACGAAGGGCTCGCAGACCGATACGCAGACCTCGACGGCTGCCACGACCCAGCCGGTCGCGGCGCCCGCGGCGGCCGCGGCCGCACCAGCGTCGAAAGATGCCGCGCAGCCTGTCGCTTCCGCCGCGACGGACGCAACCACGCAGCCTCAGGCTGCGGCGACCGCGGCGGCGGCGGGAACAAACGCTCTCGCAACCACCGACGGCTCACAAGCGGGGACGAAGTTCGTATTGAACTCGCTTGCGCGCGGCTCGGACACGGTCACGCTGAAGTTTACGCTGGTGAACGGCTCGGACAAACTACTCGAGACCTCGAAGTTCAACGGGAACAATTACCGCGGCTATCGGAGCATGTCGGGGATCCATTTGATCGACACGGTGTCGAAGAAAAAGTACTTCCCGGTCGCGGACACCGACGGCAATTGTGTGTGCAGCAACGATGTCGCGGACATCGCGGCGGGTTCGCAGGCTGCGCTGTGGGTGAAGTTCCCGGCGCCGCCGGCGACCGTCAAGAAGATCAGCGTCGAAGTTCCCCACTTCATTCCTCTGGACGACGTTCCGATCGCGCAATGAAACGCTCGCGAGCCATAGCGTTGGTGCTCGTGCTTGCGACCGCGGCGCTACCGGAGCGCTCCGCGGCGGACCCGGTCACCAAGACGAAGGTGCTCGATCTGGTTTTTCACGTCGACGACATGACCGGAAAAGTCCAGAGCATGTCCGGCAACGTGCAGAGCATGGCCGCCAAGATCCAAACCATGGTCGGCGCGAGCAAGAACATCGCCGTCAAGCAAACGCCAACCGAGGTTCGCATCGAGCTGGCAGCCGACGTGCTGTTCGACTTCGACAGCGCGGCGATTCAGGCCAAGGCGAAGCCGGAGCTTGCGAGGGTCGCGAAGTTCATTCGCGGCAATGCCAAGGGCCAAGTGCGCATCCTCGGGTACACCGACGGCAAGGGTTCGGCGGCCTACAACCAAGGGCTCTCGCAGCGCCGCGCAACGTCGGTCAAGCGCTGGTTCATCGACAAGGACGGTTTGCAGCGCGTCGACTTCGCAACGCAGGGATTGGGAGCGCGCAATCCCGTCGCGCCGAACGTCAAGCCGAACGGCTCGGACAATCCCGAGGGTCGTAAGAAGAACCGCCGCGTGGAGATCATCGTGCACAAGCGGGGGCCGTAACCGAAGGCCTCAGCGCGTCAGCGTCAGCGTGGACTTCGTCGCCGCGCGGACTGCTGCATCGGAGAACGGCAGCGTCGTGCGCTCGAACTTCACCCACTTCGCGTTCTGGTCGGCGTAGTGCGGCGAGCCCGGTTCGCCCGATTCACCGGCGGCGATGTCGATCGTGCCGCGGTCCCAGTCGCCGGCGATCCACACCGCGCGGAACGATTGCGCGTGCGAGTTCCACTGCACGAACGGCGAGAAGCTGCCGCCGCGGCCCGGCATCACCGGACCGTTCCAGAACGTGAACCCGAACGGCGCAAGCGCGTGCTTGAGCGGTTGCGCCGCGTACGTGCCGAACGTCGGGATCTCCGGGCCGAGCGCCGTTTGCACGCGGTGCAGCGAGTCGATGACGAACGTGTCGTAGTCGTCGTTGACCACCCAGCCGCGCGGGCGTTCGCGCAGCGCGCGCAGCACGATCTCAAATCCCGGGCCCGTCGACGGGTAGGCCGGTGCGAGCTGCGCCGGAAGATGCGCGGCCGAGATCGCGCCGAGCATGTCGCGCCGCACCGCTACGACGGCCGTCGCGCCGCGCGATTCCGGCACCAGCGTGCCGTCGAACGAACGCAGCGCCCCGAGTACGGGCGCGAGCGACGCGTCGCCCTCGGCGTGCTTGCGCGACGCCGCAGCGAGCAGCATCGTGGCAAGCTCGCGTTCCGCGGGAGATGCTGTGTCGAGCTGTTCGCGCGCGAGCGCTTCGGGCGACACTTTCCCGTGCGCGTCGGCTGCCGCGGCCAACGCGCGCTCGATCTCGAATGCGCGATACGGCGGCGGCCACCAGGGCGCCAGACGCGGCGAGCCGGTTCCGTCGGAACGGTTGTTGCTGGTGACCACGAGCGCCGAGCGCGACGGATCGACATGCGGCGCGTTCGCATATTGCAAATACGCGGGCTCCGGCGAATCTCCGGGCGGTGCCCAGCGGCCCCACGACGGTTCGAGCGGAACTTGGCCGGCGAAGTGATACGTCACGCGGCCTGTGTCGTCGGCGACGAGCACGTTGAGCGCCGGCTCCGGCAGATCGCGCATCGCCGCGACGCCTTCGGCCGCGTTGCGCGCGTGCATCATCTTCGCGAACGGCGCGAGCGGCGACACCGGATTGCGGTGCATGCGCCAGTCCATCAAATACGCGTAACCGTTCGGCCCGCCGTCCTGGATCACGACGCCGCGCGCCGTTTGCATCACGTCCACGTCGGCGTCGGCGCCGAAACGCACGCCGATGCGTTCGTGGTGATGTTCGAGGCGAACCCACCGTCCGTTTTCCTGAACCATGTCCGCACCCGACCGGCGTTCCTTGATCACGCGCATCGCGGCGGTCTCGCCGGCCGTCACGCCCCACGCGACGTGCTCGTTGTGCCCGAGCGTCACGCCCGGCGTGCCGGCGAGCGCGGCGCCCCCGATGTGCAATCCCGGCGCGCTCGCTTCGACGACCCACCAAATGCCGGGGATGCCGATGTCGAGGTGCGGATCGTTTGCGAGCACGGCTTTTCCGACCGTCGTGCGATCCGCGCCGGCGATCCATCCGTTGCTGCCGACGGGCGCGCGTTCTTCCGCCGGAGCGCCCTGCCACGCGACGCGCGAAGCGCCTTCCAGCGGCGGCAATTTCGCGATCGCGCCGGCCGGGCGCCCGTTGGTGGGCACGTCGTAGCGCGGATCGGTCAGCGGATACAGCGCTTCCATGGCGGTTTCGCCGACGACCGCGCGAACCGCGTCGCGCACGACGACGTCGTCGGGCCGATCATCGAGATCGAGCACCGTCGCGAAGCCGACCGCGAGCGCGTCCTGCGGCTGCCAACGCTCGAACGTCGCGAACAGCGCCGCATACTCGGGCGGCTTCGGTTGCTGCGTCGCGGCGGCGTTGATCCCGTCGGCAAATGCGGTCAGCAGCGCGCGCTCGTCGGCGCTGGTATGTTCGAACACGCGTGTCGCGAGCTCGCGAATTCCGTAGCGCCGCATGCGCCGGTCCACGCGAACGAGATTCGACCCCAGCATCTCGGCCAGCCGCCCATCGACGTAGCGCCGCGTGAGGTCCATCTGAAAGAGCCGGTCGCTGGCCATCGCGTAGCCTTCGGCAACGAACAAGTCGTGCACCGAGCCGGCCCGAATGTGCGGCACGCCGCGCAGGTCGCGCGCGATCGTCACGGGCCCGTCGACGGGCACCTGGCCGACGGTCCCGTCGACCCGCGCCACGGAGAAGTGCCCGGCCATCCCCACGCGCGCGGCATAGAGGCCAGCGAGCAGAACGACCAAGCCAAGGAGCGCCCCAACGGCAAGAGCGCCCCGGCGAACCAAACGACCAAGCATCCTCGCGCGCCTTCTGGCTTCGTTCGCCCCCTTACTTCAGGCCGAGGCCTACGCCGACTGCCGTATCATGAATGCATCGGCCATCTCGCCCTGCTCGCGTCGCGTGATCCCAACAGTTCCGGCAATTTCACTCCAGCCACGGACCACGTCTGCGATGCGATCGATGATTGACGTGGCCTGCACGTCCTTGATCCGAAAATATGGCGCGACAGATCGTACGAGATCGAGGTCGAGTGCATTATCGCTTTCGTCGATGTTCAAGGCGAGACCAGACGAGCCCGGGACCGGATTCATGTCAAACCCCGGCGAGAGGCGCCAACCGGCGTTCGGCGCCAGCACAAAGCCGTGGTTACGAAGGTGGTCGTCCGTGTTGGATACCATAATGTTGAAGACGATTCGCGACCAGAGTTCGACGAGATCTTCGCGCGGTGCCGCACCCTGCGACATGATGATTTCCGCAATCTCGAGATAGCTTGCCCCCGTTGACGCGCCGGCCCCGTCCGTGTGGCCGGTCAGCGTCATCGCAGAGGCAAAATGAATACGGGGTCCCGACGTGTGGCGATCGAACCGCTTCACCAAGAATGTATGTTCGCTGGTGGCGAACATGCGTGCATCGCTTCTAGGTACGCGCAAACCACAGCGCTCGGCGAGCTTGGCAACGACGAACTCCCACGCGCCGACGTCGTAACGATCCTTCGCGCTCGGAAATTTTGCGATCCAGAGGTTTCCCTCGACATCGGCGATTGTCGCTTTTGGCCGAGCACCGCCGAGTGAGGCACCGGGAGCGAGCAAGAGACGCAGCCACTCGTCCGTTGCCGGATCATCGTCATGTACGTCGCCCTCCAGCGCGCGGCTCGCGGCCTCGAGTTCGCGCAAACGAATGAACGGCGGTGCAGCGCTCCCGTCGCGGTCGTCCAGGAACGCGCCGTCCGCCTTTCGTTTGTACCGTAACGCACCGGATCGAAATTCGTCGTGGACGCCTAGCAGATAGTCGGATTCAACAAGCCGGGCGTTCAGCGGAACCAAGCCGGCGCGCTTGTCACGGTCGAACCGGCGCCGAATGAGGGTTTCTCCCCAGCGATCCGGACTCGAGTCCTTGAACACACCGAACATCGAGCGCCCGTCTTTGGGAAATTGCGGCCCAGCAAACAGCCCCAAGTCCGGATCGAGCGCGTTTTTCGAGAGGGTTTGATCGGTGAGCGCGTCGTCGTCGAAGGTAAAATCGAACAGCTCACTCGTTCGACCCGGGCGCGCGCGAAGGGTTCCAAGATGTCGCGGAAGCGCATCTGCGGTCCAATCTGCGTAGACTTCGATCAGGCGGTCCATCGCTACGTTTTGCGTGTGCGCGGACGATGCTGAAGGGCCGCGTCCTGAAGATCCCGGCCTAGGGTGTCGGTTGCGGCAACCGCGTCGAGATCGCGATCGAGCCCTAGAACGTGAAGAACGGCGGCGTACGCGCCGATGGTAACGCCCATTCCCCCGCGCTCGACATTCCGAAGCGTCATCGCCGACATGCCGGCACGCTCCGCGACGAGCTTAGCTGAGAGCCTACGGCGGAGCCGAGCTGTGCGAATTCGCTCGCCGAGGTGCAAAAGCCGGCGTTGCATGGGGGGGAGCAGAGGAGCCACACGCTTAGCCATGCCATTATTCTATCGGTTAATTGGGAATAATGCAATAATAATAGCATTACCGGCTTGGAATGGGATCCGGGAGCTCGCTTACCTAGGGGTGACGGTCCTTGCCGCGAGGTTCTTGAGGAAACGCCGCCTCTGTGGTAGACTACCTGCCTATGCCCTTCGGCCGATAACGCGGGCCCAAGGAACGTCGGACCGGACGTCTCCTGGGTCTTTTCGCCTTTTCAAGCGATAACCCAGGACCCCGTTCAGCATCACCGACGTC